>JAGBTT010000054.1 GCA_017631175.1 Bacteroidales bacterium | reverse complement strand
CATCGAGGGCAATCTGATCGCCAAGGTCGTTCCATCTGATAATCAAATCGTTGTACCGGAAGGTGCTGAAGTCGTGGACTGTACAGGTAAGGCTGCGTTCCCCGGCTTTGTCAACATGCACACACACGCCGGCATGGCCCTAATGAAGGGAATAGGCGAGGATATCGCCTTCCACGAGTGGCTGGACAAGATCTGGCAGGCGGAGGAGCAGCTGGATGAGGAGTATGTATATCATGCTACAAAGGCGGCATGCCTCGAGATGATCAAGACCGGCACAACAACCTTCAACGATCAGTACTGGAACATGCCGATGGCATATAAGGCAGCGATGGAGTTGGGTATGAGGCCGGCTCTGTCATATGTGGTTCTCGACAAGAACGATCCTGAGGAGTCCGAGCGTCAGAAGGTTCAGTGCCAGGAGATGTATGAGAAGACCAAGGCATGGGATCCGAAGGCACAGCTTCTGATATCGATTCATGCGGTATATTCTGTGAGGGAGCCTATGATGCTATGGGCAGTGGATTTCGCAAGGGAGCGAGGTCTCAAGATCCATATCCACATATCGGAGACCCGCAAGGAGGTCGAGGACTGCATGAAGGAGCACGGAATGTCGCCGGTGGAGTATCTTGACAGTCTCGGAGTTCTCGGGCCGGATGTCATTGCAGCTCACACGCTGTGGCTGTCGGACAACGATGTCAGGATCCTTGGTGAAAGGGGAGTGACATGCGTCCATAACATCAATTCAAACCTCAAACTCGCTTCCGGATATCGTTTCCTTTATAATGAGCTCAAGGCCGCCGGCGCAAATATCTGCCTGGGTACAGACGGATGCGGATCGTCGAACAATCTGGATATTCTTGAGGCCATGAAGACCTCTGCGATCGTCCAAAAAGCATGGCGCGACGACCCGTCTGCAATGCCTCTTGGCGAGCTTGCAGCAATGGTTTCGACAAATGCAGCTAAAGCATTGGGTATTAATGCAGGGCAGATCAAGGAAGGGATGCTTGCAGACCTTCTGGTCATAGATATCGACAATTACCAGTTCCTCTCTCCGGCAAGCTTCCTGGCCAACCTGGTTTACTCGGCTCACTCGGACTGCGTGGACTCTGTCATCTGTGACGGAAAGTTCATAATGCGCGGTAGGGTAGTTGAAGGAGAAAGGGAGATTATAGAGAACGCAAGAAAACAAATGAACAGAGTATGGATCCACGAGTAGAAAAGATCATGACAGCTGCGGAATATATTGCAGCGAAGCTCGACGGCAGGAAACCTGTTGTCGGAATCGTACTTGGAAGCGGTCTGGGCAAACTTGCCGACAAGATCGGGAATCCTACAGTAATACCATATAAAGAGATTCCGGGATTTCCTGTTTCCACAGCAGTGGGACATAAAGGCAATTTCATAGCAGGAGAGCTGGGCGGAAAGTTCGTCGTAGCTATGCAGGGACGTTTCCACTATTATGAGGGATATCCTATGGATCTGGTGACTCTTCCAATCCGTGTTATGAAGGTCCTCGGCATTCAGTATCTCTTTGTATCGAACGCTGCAGGCGGAGTCAACTATGACTTCAAGGTAGGAGATCTGATGGTCATCACAGACCACATCAATCACCTTCCGAATCCGCTTGTAGGGCCGAATATGGCAGAGTTCGGACCTCGCTTCCCTGATATGACGCGTCCGTATGACAAGACTCTGAGGATGAGGGCGTTCGAGATTGCAGCTGGCCTAGGTTACGGACTGAAGTCAGGTGTATATTTTGCCGGTACAGGCCCTTCATACGAAACTCCGGCAGAGTACAAATACTTCCGTCTGATCGGTGCCGATGCAGTAGGAATGTCTACAATTCCTGAGGTTATCGTAGCCCGCCACTCCGACATCCCTGTATTCGGTATGTCAGTGATCACTAACGAGGCCCACGACGACTACGCCGAGGACTATGTAAACGACGGTGACGACGTAGTCGTAGCAGCAGATGCGGCAGCAGACAAGATGACCGCCATCTTCACAAAGCTTATCGAGACACTGTAGTATATATCAAAATATGCACAAAGAGGGGAAGCTGAATTCAGCTTCCCCTCTTTGTGCAAACCCATATGTTAGTTTATATCATTAGAAAACATCGTGCTCCAGGCGTCAGAAGGCATGGTCCATGCTCCGCGAGGGGAGAGGCTTACCGAACCTATTGCAGGACCATCAGGCAGGCATGAACGCTTGAACTGTTGGTTGAAGAAGCGCCTTATAAATGTCCTGAGCCACTTGATGATAGTATCTTCGTCGTATGCTCCTTCGAATGCCTTCTTTGCAAGGAAGAGGATTTTCTCAGGAGAGTATCCGTTCCTCATGAAGTTATAGATGAAGAAGTCGTGGAGCTCGTAAGGGCCGACGAGGTCTTCAGTTACCTGTTGGATTTCTCCCTTGTCATTGGCAGGAAGAAGTTCTGGACTGATAGGGGTGTCTACGATGTCCAGGAGGATATCCCTGACTGCCTCGAACCTGTTCTCAGCTGCCCATTTCACGAGTCCGCGTACCAGAGTCTTCGGAACTCCGGCATTGACTCCATACATGGACATGTGGTCTCCGTTGTATGTCGCCCATCCGAGAGCGAGCTCTGAAAGATCTCCTGTGCCGACCACCAGACCATTGGTCTGGTTTGCTATGTCCATGAGGATCTGGGTCCTTTCACGAGCCTGAGAGTTTTCGTAGGTTGCATCATGAACTGAAGGATCGTGTGAAATATCCTTGAAATGCTGTGTACATGAATCAGCTATGCAGATTTCCCGTGAGGTGATGCCGAGACCTTCCATGAGGTATGTGGCATTGTTCTTTGTGCGGGCCGTGGTTCCGAAGCCGGGCATTGTAATGCCTATGATCCTGTCGTTGTTCCATCCTAGCTTTTCGTATGCCATGGCAGTAACAAGAAGTGCAAGCGTGCTGTCAAGACCTCCGGATATGCCTATTATAGCAGTCTTGCAGCCAATATGGCTGAGTCTCTTTGCCAGACCTGTGGCCTGGATGTCAAGAATCTCTCTGCATCTTCTGTCAAGGTCTGTTTCCGGTGCAAACGGATGTGGCTCAACGTATCTATATAGTGCTTTCTCGAAATCGGTATCAGGAAGGTTTTCGATAGTGCTCATGCAGTAAGAATCATCGTATATGCATGATGTGAATGTTGCCGATCTCATTCTAAGGTTCTCGATTCTTTCGATGTCGATATCGGCTATGATAAGTGAGGAACCGCTTTGGAATCTTTCGTTCTCTGCAAGCTTGAGACCGTTCTCCCATATTGAGGCTGCGCCGGCATAAACGTTGTCGCAGGTAGATTCTCCGAATCCGGCAGACGCATATACATATCCGCAGATTGTCTTTGCCGAATGAACCTTAAGAAGGTCGTTCCTGTATTCGTTGCGCATGAGCACTTCCTTGTCTGCGGAGAGGTTCACGATGATGTGCGCTCCCTGAAGGACGTGGTGCGATGATGGGGGAACAGGTGCCCATATATCCTCGCCCAATTCTACGGCAAATTCAGCGCCTCCGATGCTGAAAATCATGTCTGGAGACATGGTGCAATAGTCTCCTGCGAACGGAATCAGTTCTGATGGCACGTTTGCTCCTGAAGTGAACCATCTGTTATCTGGTGTATTTGTAAATGATTTAGGTACAATACCTTTAACAGTTCCGTTATTGATGATAACAGAAGTGTTATACAGGTGGTTTGCATATTTTACGGGCGCTCCGACTACTATTGTAAGGCCTTTCCCTTTGCTGAACTCCGCAATCTGTTTTACACCTTCCTCAGCTGCATTGATGAGCAGGCTGTTTCCGAAAAGATCCCCGCATGTGGCACCTGTAAGTGACAGCTCGGGGAATACGACGAGCGATACTTCCTTGTCTGCTGCTTCGCTTGCGAGGCGGCAGATCTGACCGACGTTATGTGCAACGTCTGCAACTTTGACTACCGGTACAGCGGCTGCTGTACGAATGAATCCGTGGCTTTTCATAATCATGATAAAATTAAAGCATGGAGGTGATGACCGTCCATGCCTTATGCCTTTTATAGTTCCTCAAAATTTACGTCGGTGAATTTCTCACCTGCACCGCCGTCTTTGATACATTGTGTCTTAATGTAGCTGATTACTTCCTCAAGGCCTTCAGCAAATTTCTCGAAGTCCTCCTTGTAAAGGAAAATCTTGTGTTTGTCATAAGCGAAATGACCATTTGAATCCACCCTGCGCTTGCTTTCTGTGATCGTCAGGTAATAATCTTTTCCCTTTGTCGCCTTGACGTCAAAGAAGTATGTACGCTTTCCTGCTCTTACCGGCTTGGAATATACGTCCTCACCTGAGCGCTCCTGAGCATTTGCTCCTTCGTAATCCTCACTATACATATCTTATCTTTTTAAGTAAATCTCTACAAAGTTAAGGATTTTTCTGAAAATCGGTGTATATTTGCATTATAAAATTCGATTATTTATATGCTTAACAGAAGAATACTGCGAATAAAGGCCTTCAAGGTGCTCTACGCAAATATTTTGGCAGGTAATTCATCGCTTGCGCAGGCTGAGACCCAGCTTGATCAGTCATGTGAGGCTACCAGAGATCTTTATTTATACATGCTGTCGGTGGTTCCGGCGCTTACACAGATCGCAAGGGATAGACAGGAGGCAGCGAAGACAAAGCTCAGACCTACCGAGGAAGACCTCAATCCTAATACGAAATTCGTCGACAATGCCCTCGCAAAGCTCATCGCTGAGGACATCGACCTCAATAAGCTTCTTGCAAAGAAGAAGTTCTCGTGGGCTCAGTATGACCTCATTCTCAAGAAGGTGATGACTTCTGTTGCTTCAAAGGAGTATTTCCAGAAGTACATGGAGTCGGATAAGGTTTCTCTCGCAGAGGACTGCAAGCTCTTTACAAGAATCTTTGAGGAGGAGTTTGTCGAGCTTGAGGAACTCGAGATGATGCTCGAGGAGAAGTCTCTCTACTGGAACGACGATCTGGCATATGCTTTGACATGGTGCTGCCGTTCGTTCAAGGATTTTGCCGCTGGAAAGAGCTGGAGCATGCTTCCGCTTTACCAGAGCGACATGCTTGAGGGACCGGATGTGGAGAGTGACAACAGATTTGTGCACAAGCTTCTTCAGACATCTTATGCAGCGTATGAGAAGTATGCGGCAATGGTTGCAGAGTCTGTCACAGGTTGGGAGAGGGAGCGTCTCTTCTCTACTGACGTGGTGCTTATCGCGATGGGACTTTCGGAGGCTGTCGCCTTCCCTGAGATCCCTGTAAAGGTTACTCTCAATGAATATGTAGAGATCGCAAAGTTCTATGGCACTCCTAAGAGCCGTGCTTTCGTCAACGGTCTTCTTGACAGGCTTATCCAGAAGCTTGCTGAGGAAGGAACTATAGCAAAGAAAGGAAAAGGATTACAATAATTTAAAACGATAAGAAATGAATACATTTACACTTTTACAGGCTGCGCAGCCTGCGCAGGGAGGCGGTTGGTCTATGTGGATCATGCTTCTGCTTATCTTCGTTGTGATGTGGTTCTTCATGATCCGTCCGCAGAGAAAGCAGCAGAAGGAGCTCGAGAACTTCCGTAACGCTCTCAAGAAGGGCGACAAGGTAGTAACGATCGGCGGTATCTATGGAACTGTATGTGAGATCAAGGAGAACTCTGTGCTTATCGAGGTCGATAACAATGTGAAGATCCGTGTCAGCAAGCAGGCTCTTGTAAAGGATTTCACTGATCCATCGCAGCAGTAATATCAAGGACACTCTTTCAGGAAAGATGAAGGATCTGTTCCACAAAATGCTGAAGGCATTGAATATCAGCGGGAGAGATTGGGTAATTCTGACCCTGTCTCTCCTATTGGCATTCAGTGTATGGATGATCCACAATCTTTCGCTTAAGTACAATGCCAACCTTACAGCCAAAGTGATAGCCGAATGTAGTCTTGACGGACATGAAAATTTATCGGCAGCAGGTGTAGAGGTGATGGCAAGAGGCCGGGCGACCGGATACAATATCATTGAATCGTATATCAAGGCGAAGCGGCCTGTGAAGGTCGAGTTCAATCCTTCCGTCATGCAGAAATACGATTCCGAACGTTTTTATGTGACCGGAGACAGGCTTAATGAGTATTCGCATCTGATATTTGGGGAGGATGTGACCATAGACCACTATATCTCCGATACGCTTTTCTTCCGTTTCCCGTCAGTGAACCATAAGAAGGTTCCTGTAGTTCCTGTAACTATCTTCACATATAAGGGACAATACATGGCAAGAGGTCCCCTAGAGGTAACACCGGATTCTGTCGTCGTAGAAGGGGAACCATATCTTCTGGAGAGCGTAAAGCAGGTGTATACTGCTCCTATAAGGCATTTCGACATATCCGAGACCATAAGTGGCATTACATCAGTCGAACCGGTAAAGGGAGTCAATATTCAGGCAAAGGAGATATATTACTCGATGGATGTTGCCCGTTATGTCGAGTTTGTATCGGAAGCTCATGTAGAAGCTGTAAACGTCCCTGTAGGCAAGTCATTGATGATATTTCCTTCAGTTGCGGTCCTGAGGATGAGATGTGAGTTCCCGTTGATGGATGATGTTGACAGCAAGCCTGGTCTTTATGTCGACTATAATGACCTGAAGACATCAGTGGGAGGAACATGCCAGGTAAGAGTAAGGAATCTCCCGAAAGGGATTCTCTCATATGACGTGGATCCTGTGTCGGTCAGGTGTGTGGAGGAGACCCGATAATGAAGGTACTTGCTGTAACAGGTGGTATCGGCAGTGGGAAGTCTGAAGTATGCCGGATATTGGCTGATAAAGGCCTCACATTGCAATATAATGCAGATTCTCGTGCAAAAGCTCTGTATGTTGAGCGTCCGGGACTGCTATGTCGGATAGAAGCGTCACTAGGATGCCGGTTCAGGGATGAAGTAGGAAATTTTGTACCTTCACGTCTTGCTGCCGTCATATTTACAGATGATGGTGCATTGGAAAAAGTGGAAGCGCTGCTTTTCCCTGAGATGATAAGGGACTTCCACAAGGTAATGGAGGCTGCAGCTGAAGACCAGATAGTGGTTTTCGAGTCTGCGACATTCCTGGAAAAGAAGCAGTTCGATGGCTTTGCAGATATAGTTCTGCTGGTCGACGCTCCTTTCGCTATGCGCCTTGAGCGTGCGTGCAGAAGGGATGGAGCCTCTAAAGAGGCAATCATGGCGAGAATGAAAAGCCAGAGGCTCATGAATGAGCTCTCTGAGGGTCATAAGGACCCGCGAATAGATTATACGTTGCTGAACATCAGCAGCAGACAGGAACTAGAACAGAAGGTTCAGGATATCCTGTCCCAGATAAGAAATCATTAACGAATTAACACATATTGAAATGAAGACTGATCTTACAAAGATTCTGGCGGTTTCAGGCCAGAGCGGACTTTTCCTTTATATTTCAGCTACCAGAACAGGTGCTGTTGTCGAGGCCCTTGCTGACAAGAAGAGAAGCGCAGTAAGCGCAACAAGCAAGATAACATCTCTTGCTGATATCTCTATCTATACTGATGATGAGGAGGTTAAGCTCCAGCAGGTGTTCCTTAACCTGAAGGAGGTTCTCGGAGATAACGATGCTCCGTCAGCAAAGTCATCAGCAGACGAACTCAAAGCTCTCTTTGAGAAGGCCCTTCCTGACTACGATCGTGACCGTTTCTATGTATCACACATGAAGAAGGTCGTAGAGTGGTATAACGCTCTCAAGAACTACGCTTCCCTCGATTTCGTAAATCCTGAGGATGCAGAGGAAGAGGCAGCAGAGTAATCATGAAGAAGCTTCAGACAGTCACCTTGGGCTGTTCCAAGAACAAGGTTGACACAGAACATATCCTTTCCCAGGTGGAAGATCTCTACGAGATTATTCCCGAGGGAGAGGATATTCCCGTTCATACCATCCTGCTCAACACCTGCGGATTCATAGGTGATGCAAAGGAAGAATCAATCCAGGCAGTTCTTGAAGCCGTTGAGAGAAAGAGGAACGGTGAAGCTGAAAAGGTAATCGTATTTGGTTGTCTTTCACAGAGATACATGTCGGAACTTCCGGCGTTGATTCCTGAGGTGGACGCCTGGTTTGGAGCACGAGAGTTCGATCCTGTGATCAGGGAACTTGGTGCTGAACCCTCTGCTGAGAAGTCGGCAGACAGATATCTTACCACTCCGTCGCATTATGCATATCTGAAGATTTCTGAAGGATGTGACCGCAGGTGCTCATATTGTGCGATTCCATTCATCCGAGGACAGCATAAGTCCGTGCCGATGGAGGATCTCGTGGAGGAGGCAACCAGACTTGCAGCCAAAGGTGTGCGTGAGCTTATCATCATTGCTCAGGACACGACATACTATGGTCTTGACCTTTATCGCCGCAGGGCTCTGGCAGAGCTTCTTCAGAAGCTATCTGAGGTTGAGGGTATTGAATGGATCCGTATTCATTACTCGTATCCTGCATCATTCCCTGAGGATGTCCTTGACCAGATGGCGGACAATCCTAAGGTATGTAGATACATGGATATCCCGCTCCAGCATATTTCTGACAAGGTTCTGGACAACATGCACAGACATGTGGATGGCGCATGGACCAGGGAGCTCATCCGCAAGATGCGCGAGAGAGTTCCGGGAGTAGTGCTGAGGACGACTATGATTGTGGGGCATCCGGGTGAGGGCAAGAGAGACTTCCAGGAGCTCCTTGACTTCGCACAGGAGGCACGTTTCGAGAGGCTTGGAGCGTTCATGTACTCCGAGGAAGAGGGAACATATGGAGCTGAAAACTTCAAGGACACCATTACAAAGAAGGTAAAGCAGGAACGACTGGATGCGCTTATGACTCTTCAGAGCGAAATATCTCTGGCATTCAATAATTCTCGTGTAGGCTCCGAAATCGAGGTGATCGTTGATGATTTTATAGATGGGGTATATGTTTGCCGAAGCGAGTTCGAAAGCCCGGAGGTTGATGGAGAGATTCTTGTAAGACATGACTCTTCGGTTATGGGGGATATTGATCCATATTCGCTCATAGGAGAATTTATCAAGGTCCGTGTAATAGGAGCTGATGAGTATGATCTTATTGCAGAACCACTTGAAGTCTGATAAACTATGAAACGTATCTTGTTCCAATTGCTTTCCCTTGCGCTGCTTGCCGTTTCGTGCGGTCCTAGCCGACATGCAGTCCATGTGGAGATGCGCTATCCGTCAAAATCAGGTCTTGAGTTGTCGGGAAAGACATTGTCCGTTGTATATCTGGAAAATGACAATCCTGCAGCCAATCTTTTTAATGAGGGAATGGCTGACGGATTTGCCTATGCTCTAGAACAGGATTATGGTACAGGAGAGGGAAGTATCGGAGTCTATAAGATGCGTTGCCATCAAGGGGCCAGATATGCGTCTAGAGACTCTCTTCTCAACCTGCTTATAGATACCGGTTCAGATGTGGTATTTCTCCTTGATACCCTTCAACTTGGTACAATGACCATAGGAGGATCATCAAAAGTCGCTTCTGCGGCCTCTCCGGATTCGGCCTACCTGAATATAGGACAGGTTCAGTTCAGTATGGCAATGCATTGCTTTGATGCCATGGATAAATCCGAACTCGTGCATACATTTACAGGAACCAGTATTGCAAATCCGCATGCATATTCAGACGGGAAAGCTTCTTCAGTCGAACTTTATAGGAAAGCTGAGGCCGGAATGCTGGATGAAGGGTGGCAGGCAGGAAGACAAATAGCATCGTCTTTCAAATCTGAGTGGAAACACGAGCAGTATAGCCTGGTATATTTCGATAACGAGAAGTGGTACAAGGCTTTGGATAGGGCGGAAGCATATGACTGGAAAGGTGCCATGGACATGTGGATTACCCTTCTGTCGACAAATGACATGCTTCGCCGTTCATGTGCCGAATACAATATAGCGACTGCCTGCTATATGCTTGGGGAATATGATCTCGCACTGGAATGGCTTGACCAATCCGATAAGGACAACAAGCTTCCGTACTCGGATGCGTTGCGAAAGAGGATAAATGAAAGAAGAGCGTTTTAAACGCTCTTCTTTCTGTTTTGTCTTCTGGTCTTTCGCTTTTCCTGGCGTTTTGCGACTCTGATGCGTCTGTTTGCCAGCATTTCTTCCAGCTTGTCTCCCATGTTTTCTACAAACTGTGGGAATCGTTTTCCGATGTTGACAGCTTTTTCCTTCAGGAACGAGTCGACATGTCTGGATATCTTGGAGTCATATATCTCGTCGAATGAGATCAGTATGCAAGTCTCTTCCGCTTCGCTGAATTCGTGGTTTATTCCACCTCCGAACATCTTCATAGTAGGAGAGAGACTCATATAGGCGTTAACAAGAGGAGGGATGTTTACTCCGTGTCTTCTGACCTCTGCATTGAGCAGTCTATAGTCTTCCTTGAACTCTTTTTCGGTAAGGATGCTTTCCATGTAAGAAACAGGAGTCTCTATCTTGAGCGGCTCCATAGGTACGACCAGTTTCTCCTTGTCTTCGAAATGTTTGAAAAGGAAATACTGGATCAGATCGCGCGCTTCACGGTTATATTCCGGATACATGGTCATCTTTCCGAAGAAATACTTCATGTTAGGCCTTTGGATCGCAAGCGCTCCGAGTCCGTCCCAAAGGTTGTCAAGGGCGAATATCGCCTTCGCTCCGGCTTTGCTGCTTTGGTAT
>JAGBTT010000053.1 GCA_017631175.1 Bacteroidales bacterium | reverse complement strand
GGTGGGTGTCGTGGAACAGGTTGGATCGGAAGTCTCGACAGTAAAGCCAGGCGACCGTGTCACTGTCAATGTCGAGACCTTCTGCGGAGAGTGCTTCTTCTGCAAGAGGGGATTCGTGAACAATTGTACCGATCCCGATGGCGGATGGGCTCTCGGCTGCCGTATAGACGGCGGACAGACGGAGTTTGTGCGTGTACCTTATGCTGACCAGGGATTGAATAAGATCCCGGATGGCGTGAGTGACAGACAGGCCCTTTTTGTAGGCGATGTGCTTGCTACAGGCTTCTGGGCTGCGAGGATATCCGAAATGAAAGAGGATGATACTGTACTGATTATCGGTGGCGGTCCTACCGGCATCTGCACTCTCCTCTGCGTCATGCTCAAGAATCCGAAGAAGATCATCCTTTGCGAGAAATCACCGGCAAGACAGGAGTTCATAAGGAATAACTATCCTTCAGTTGAAGTTGTCTCTCCGGAGGAATGTCTTCGAGTGGCTCAGAATCTTGAAAGGGGAGGAGCGGATGCCGTTCTTGAAGTGGCTGGTACCGAGAATACATTCCAGCTTGCATGGCAGTGTGCACGTCCCAATGCCATTGTGACGGTGGTCGCTCTTTATGATAAACCGCAGACTCTTCCGCTTCCGGAGATGTATGGCAAGAACCTCACCTTCAAGACCGGAGGAGTTGATGGCTGCGACTGTGAGGAGATACTTGCCCTTATCAAGGACGGTAAGATAGATACGACCCCGCTCATAACCCATACCTTTCCACTCTCCCGCATAGAGGAAGCATATCGCCTCTTCGAAAGTCAGGAGGATGGTGTCATGAAGGTTGCCATAGAAAACTGTTAGAGTTTCTCTGAAGCAAGCAGCTGCTCCGCAATGTCGTAGCCTTCCTGGTAGAGGGCGCGGAGTTTGGCTGTGTCTTTTTCCATGCGGCCTACTTCTACAGGGTTGATGGGTCGGATGACTGTGATCTTGCCCTCTGCTTCGAGTCCTTCGATCAGGTCCATGGTACGGTTGTATGCGGCATTGCGCTCCTGCAGGGCGTTGCGGAGATTCGGATACTTCTTATATGTAACCTTAGCCAGCGGCATACTGCTGGCTTTTTTTCTGTATCCCTTGTTGCGGGTGAGAATTATGACCGCCTTATCATAGCCTTGTCTGAGGGCATATTCTATCGGTATGGAATCGACTATTCCGCCGTCAAGCATAGGGATGCCGTCCACATAAGTGATTGGCGAGACAAACGGCAGGCTGCTTGACGCACGCACTATGTCCATGACTCTTTCGGACGACGTCTTCTCTTCGAAATACTCCGCCTTTCCCGTGAGACAGTTTGTTGTAACCATGACGAATCTATCAGGGTTAGAGAAGTATGCGTCATAGTCATATGGGATGATCCTTTCAGGGAAATCCTCAAACAGCAGCTTGAAGTCCATGATGCACCTTTGCGTCAATAGGTATTTGAAACCTACATAATGATGTTCGTCCATCAGGTCAATATTGCTCTTCTTGGCACGTCCGCGCTGTCCGGACATGTAGGATAATCCGTTACATGCTCCTGCACTCACTCCAACGGTAAACGGAAAGCGGAGGCCATGGTCCATGAAACAGTCAAGCACTCCGCATGTGAATACCCCGCGAAGTCCGCCGCCTTCAAGTACTAGTGCTGTGTTATCTGTATTCATTTGTTTGCTTAGGCTGTCAGGAAGATGATAAGGCCGCTGAGGGCGATGTAGGCGTAGACGACATAGGTGAAGATCTTGCCGGGGATGCGCTTGTAGGCCCAATTGCCGGCGGCCACTCCAATTACCAGGCCGGCAAGTCCGTAAAGGTACGCCGAACCAACAGCTGGGGTGACATAGCCGCTGAAGGTGCGTACTGCAAGCATGGTGATGTTGGTTACCACTGCGTATGTCTGAATCATGCCCATATAGTGGTCTTTGTCGGGCTCTGCGGAAATCAGGTAAAGGACAACAGGAGGACCGTGCATGCCGAAAAGTCCGCCCATGATGCCGCTGACCGACCCCGTTCCGAGCTGCCAGCTTCTGGTCGGACGGATGATCTTCTGGAGCTTCTCTTTGAAGAAGCTGAAGTATAGACTTATTATTATCAGCATGATACCGAGAATCATCCTCATGGCCCGGCCTTCGATCTTATCCAGCAGAAGGATCGCAAGGGTCGAGAAAATAATGAACGCTCCGACCATAGGCAGAAGCCTTTTCCATGTGACGAACTTGAGATACTTCACCATTACGACCGTAGCCGAAGTCAACGACAACAGTCCTGATAGAGTGACAGCTTCGCCATAGGAGGGCATCAGAAAGGGGAGTGCGGTCATGATGAATATACCGAATCCGAATCCGATTGTCCTCTGGACGAAGCTGGCTCCTGCTGCTAAGAGTATTATGTATAGGATGTTTTCCGGCATTGCCACTTTTCGTGTCTTAAGGCCTGAGACCGCTGCCTCCCTGAAGGGTGATAGTCTCTCCTGTCACATAGTGCGCGTCCTCGCTTGCGAGGAATACCGCCACGCGTCCTATGTCGTCCTTCGGGTCAGCGAAATGTCCCAGAGGAATGCCCTGAATGGTCTTCTCGAAAAGTTCAGGGAAGTGTTCTTTCCAGTCCTGGAGGCTCTCTGTCATAGCCAGAGGGCAAATTACGTTTACACGGATGCCGTCAGGTCCCCATTCGGCTGCCGCAACTCGTGACAGTCCGCGGATGCCTTCCTTTGCTGCCGCGTATGAAGACTGGCCGAGCTTACCGAAAAGTCCCGCTCCGGAAGCGAAATTGATCACCGAACCGCGGCTTTCCTTGAGGTAAGGGTGACATTCGCGCATATAGAAGAATGCTGCATAGAGTCCTGAATATATCGCCAGGTCAAAATCTTCTTTTGTATGTTCGACCAATGGCAGACCTGATTTAGAAACCTGAGCATTATTTACAAGAGTGTTGATTTTGCCGAATCTGGCAACAGTCTGGGCAATGACAGATTTTATAGCCTCCTCGTCAGCTCCGTCTGCCACTATAGGAAGTACTTCCACCCCATACGCTGCCTCAAGTTTTTCTTTTGCCGCCATGAGCCTTGATTCGGTTCTTCCTGTGATGACCAGGTTTGATCCTGCTTCTGCAAACGCTTCGGCAAGTCCATATCCTATACCCTTGCCGCCGCCTGTGATTATAGTTACATTGTTTTCCAAACGTTTCATAGTGCGATTATTTGGTTTCAAATTTACTCAAAAAACTTATCTTTGCATTAAATTAAACGGAATCTATGAAGAAATTATTGTTGACATTATCGATATTTTTTGCATTAAATGCATATGCCCAGCATAATCCGAAGACTCTGATTGCTGAGGATGAACTTCCTACAATGGTTGAAAGAATCATCGAACGTCGTGACTCTGTGATGAATGACGGCTATAAGATAAGGAAGATCAAGTCCCATATCAACCTGGAATTCGCTTCAAGCGCAAATGCATATTTCACTGCCGGACAGTTCGATGAGATGTCATTCAAGATGAATCGTGTAAGACTTGAGATCTACGGAAGGCTTAATGACCATCTCTCGTATCATTTCCGTCAGTCGTTCAGCAGTTATAACAATGTGAATACTGTCGAGAATCTTCCTTCTTCGATCGAGTATGCTAACCTCAAGTGGCGCTTCAATGACAAGTTTGACCTTGTTGTAGGAAAACAGTTCCTGGCTGTGGCTGGTTATGAGGGATATGTCAACGGTCTTCTTGTCAGGGAGTTCAGTGAGTTCAACAACAACTTCGCCATTTTCCAGACCGGTGTGAAGGCTGCTGCATACCTGACCCCGGACCAGCATCTTTATTTCCAAGTCGTCAACCAGAAGACTGGTCTCGAAGACTATGGACTACCTGTTGGAGTCGAGCCTTCTAAGTTCCCGCTCCTTGCGTCGGCCTGCTGGATGGGATGGTTTGCCGATGGCGCACTCAATCTGCAGTACTCAGCTTCAGCCGGCCAGCTTGCAAAAGGAAAGAACATCTACTATCTGATGTGCGGAAATGTTTATGAAAAGGGCCCGATCCTCGCATATCTTGACGTTCTGTACCAGCGCTCCGGCCTTGATAATCAGCATCGTATCTCGTCACTGGCTCCTGTTCCATCTGTGGCTCAGAACATCCAGTATCTGACAGTGATCGGTAATGTCGACTACCGTTTCCATCCGAAATGGAATGGCTACCTCAAGGGAGCATATGAAACAGCGGGCATATATGAAGATAACGGCCCGTTCGTCAAAGGACGCATGATGAACGCATGGAATGCCCAGGCTTGCCTGGAGTGGTTCCCGTTCGATGAGGACAAGGGTTTCAAGGTCTTCGCCCACTACGTCTACAAGGGTTTCGAGCTCACCGAAAATGCAAAAGCGCTAGGTGCAACCAAACCGCACACCCAGCGCATCTCCCTCGGAATCCAGTACATCATTCCTGTACTGTAATTATATGGAAAGTGGCTACTGCCACTTTCTATTATAGTATATTAAGACTCTGCTCCTTAATCTTCTCCAATTCATCCTTCATCTTCACCACAATCTTCTGGATCTCAGTATGATTAGCCTTTGATCCTGTGGTGTTGATCTCACGTCCCATCTCCTGTGCGATGAATCCCAGCTTCTTGCCCGGGCAGTCCTCGTCAGTGATAGTGTCGATGAAGTACTTGCAGTGCTGACGCAGACGGACCCTCTCCTCATTGAGGTCCAGCTTCTCGATGTAGTAGATCATCTCCTGCTCGAGGCGACTCTGGTCAGGCTCCGCCTTAAGCTCAGCGAATCTGCTCAAAATCTTTTCCCTGATAGCCTCCACGCGTTCCTGCTCGAAGGTCTCGACCTGACGTGAGTACTTCATGATGTTCTCCACCTTTGAAGTCACATCCTTATAGAGCACCTCACCCTCCTGCGCGCGGAAAGCATTGATGTTTGCGAGAGCTTCATCGATGCAGGCCTCCACAACTGGCCAGTTTTCATCTGTGATCACGTCCTGCTTCTTCGCGTCCATCACTTCCGGCATGCGGAGGATTGTTGCGATCAGATCATTAGGATTGTTGATCTGAAGACTTGATGTGCCTACTTCTTTTGCAAGATCTGTGATCTGCTTATAATACTCCATAGCCAATGCGATGTTGATCTTCTTGGCATTGTCTGCAGCGTTAGGCTCGAATGTGATGAAAAAGTCGATGTTTCCACGTGTCAGCGCAGCTGCAATCTTCTGCCTTACAGCCATTTCCTTGTCCTTAGGGAGCATGGATGTCTTAAGGCTGATGTCTGCTGTCTTGCCGTTTAGCGAACGTACTTCCACTGTGATCTTTCCTGTTTCTAGGATGGCCTCGGCCTTGCCGTAGCCTGTCATTGACTTTATCATGTTGTATAGATTTTCAGATTTGCGGTGCAAAAATATAAATTTTTCTCGGATAATGGCTTTCAGGGTGTTTATATGAGCTCTACAATCCGTTCCAGCCAGACTTTATCGGTTTCAGTGAAGGTGCCGAGCTTTTCGCTGTCGATGTCCAGGACGGCGACTATGCGGCCGTCGCGCCATACCGGAACCACGATCTCGCTTCGCGATTCGCTGCTGCATGCGATGTGTCCCGGGAACTCCTCCACGTCCGGCACGACGATCGTCTCGCCACGCTTCCATGCGCTACCGCATACGCCTTTGCCGTAAGCTATCTTAGTACAAGCGGTCGGCCCCTGAAACGGTCCTAAAACCAGCTGCTCGCCGACAACTCTATAAAAACCAGTCCACCAGAACTCGAATTCACGATGTATCATTGCACTGAGGTTCGCCATGTTGGCTATCAGGTCATCCTCACCCTCGAAGTAGCAATGGGCGAGATTGTAAAGTGCTTTGTATTTATTGACTTTTATGTTCATCTGATATGCCTCACGAGGATCTCCGTTTGTCAGGTAAATCATTCCACAATGTGCAAATCCTTGTTTGTCAAGGATATGCTGCATGATTACATTGTCCTTATGAGTGTCGATGCGGATGCATTCCGTCTGTGTGAATGCCCACGCCATCAACGTGGATGCCGCATTGTGTCCAGGCTCTGCCGCAGCGATACGGTGAATCACATGGTATGGGGAGTCATCCAGCCATTCCCCGTCATATATCTTGGCGTATGTAGGGTCCGGTCCCGGAATGAATGCCATTGTCGCTATGATCTTTGAGTCATCCTCAAAAAGCACATAACTAACACCTTTCTCAATATCCTTCCTGACGATCTCCTCCGATGGGTAACCGTCATTCCACTGATTCAAGTTGCCGCTTGCACGCATGATCTCGCGCGCCTTGCCGAACACCTCCATCAGTTCCGGCAGATCCTCGTATGTCGCTTTTCTTATCATTTGTTCCCGATATATGAAAGCCATGTCACGGCAGCCACGAGCGAGGCGTTCCAGTTGATTGCAATCTCATTAGAGGCGTATGATGGCATTACATCTTCGTATGACTCGTCAGGGTAGTCTGACGAGTAAGTCACTTCAGCAGAGTCCTGATGTCCTGGGTTAGGGCCGCCTACGAGCAGGCCTGGGATCGGCTCCACGATGCCGTCCGAGTGGCAGAGCCTGCTGTGAGGGAACATCGGACTCTTGCTTCCGAATCCTGTCACATAACAGTATCCTGTCGCGTTCTGACCGAGGATATAGTTTACATTTCTATGTGCGTTGATGAGATATTTCTCGTCACCCGTGATGTCGTATGCATAGAGGAAACAGATAGCCTGGTCACAGAATGATGATGCGCAACCCCAGCGGAAATCCTCCGGTTTATTGCCGTATGGGCTGTTGTAGCATGAGCCTTCGGCGTCAAGGATAGCCGAGTCACAGTATTCAAGAAGCATTGCCTTGCAGCGGTCGATGATTTCCTGTTCCTGCTCGGTGATGGTATATGCTTTATATTTATAGATGTCCTCAGACTCATCATAGTATGATTCACCTGTATGGTGGACTTTTTTTGCAGTCATGAATTTTTCATACTGGAGCCAGTTGAAGATACCCAGAGGCGCGACATATCCCCATGTCATGAGATCAAATCGTTCAGGGAAGTATTTCTTTACATCTTCAAGGTATTCAGACTTTTTGGTTGCCAGGTACAGGCTCGATGCCGCCCAGAAGAACTCGTCGTCGGCACTGTTGTCGCCGTATGCTCCTGTCGTGATGTCGGGGTCGTATGTCGCATTGAGTTCCCACTGGTTGTAGAATGCATCCGGATGTGCCTTTGCCCATGCGTATGCAGCCTCCGCCTTGTCGAACCTTACCTTGTATATATTGTATGCGTTTACGTAATCGCCTATCCATGCCATGCCGTTCAATTCGGCCATAGAGCACAGAGCTCCTGCAAAATCCAACGCTGCGGTAACGGATTTTTGTACCACATAACGCTGCTGACGGCACTCTGTCGGAGTTACAAATCCCTCGAAGTTTGGCGTGGTGAGTTTATGGTAGACTCCTCCATCTTCCGGATCCTGCATTGTCCACATCCACTCCTCGTTGTACAGAAGCTCCTCGAACAAAGGGTTGTATATATCCTGGGTATTACGACAGTATTCAAAGTATTCTTCCAAGCTATCACGGTCATACACGTCTGGAAACATCAGAAATGCCTCTGCCATCAGACCCATCGAATAGCCGGAATTGACCACATACTTGTTATAATCTCCGGCATCATACCATCCTTTTGGTGAGGATATTACAGTGCCTTCCGGGCGAGACTCCGATGCTGCACTTGCATGGATGAGGACTTCTGTGTCAGGATGCCCGCCCTTGCGTGCCCACTGACCGGCAATAGTGCTGTCCAGGTCCATGCCGCTGCGCTGGTGATAGAATGCTGTCAATGCGGCCTCAGCCAATTCATCCAGAGCATTCTCATCGATCACAAACTCCTTTCTTTCCTTGCCGGCCTGCACTGTATAAGTTCCAGGCTCGGTCAGCTCGCTGAAGTCAAATATCCTGCGTACCTTTCCGGACCACGGCGACGTCGCTTCGCGCAGCGCCTCGCCTTCCCATACAAGTGTACCTTCCTTATAGATCAGCACAGTCCTGCATCGGTTTTCCGGTTCCAGAGTCAGTGTCTTCTCCTGTGCCGGATAAAATCCTACCTGATTGATCCTGATGGTGTCTGTCTTCGTAGTACACGAGCATACAACCGCAGCCGCAACTGCGCAAATGAACATTCCTTTGAGTTTCATAATTCTTCGAGCTTTTGGTCTGTAAAGTTAACAAATTAATATGATAACTTCACACCGAAGAAGAATGTGCGGGGAAGGGTAGGGCCGTACATGTAGCCCGAGTCGCGGTCTGCGCCGCTGTCGAAGTCCTTCTGGAATGAATTGAAGATGTTCTGCACTCCTGCATTGAGCTGCATCGCAAAGCTCCTGTATACCTTGAGGTCATATGAGGCCTTCAAGCCCATGTCGAGGAAATCCGGAGTCTTCACCGTCACGTTCTGCGCGATCATGCCGGCATGGTGCTCGACATACATGCTTCCTGTGTAAGTTCCTGTCACAGCGATAGTAAGAGCTTTCAAAGGGTTGTATGAAGCAGTGAGGTAGCCATGAAGATCAGGCGTCCTGAACATGTTTCTGTTTGCCTCTACGCCTTCGCCCCATGAACGTGCTTCCTTGTACTTCGAACTCTGTGCGGTCACGCCTAGCTGCACCTGAAAGACATCCTTATACGCGAACTTGCCTTCCATGTTGGCTCCGAACACCCTTGCTCCGGACTCGTTATGCCTCTCCTTGATGAGGATTCCGTCCTCGAAGCCCACTTCCCTTAACGCAAACACATCGTCGAGATCTGTGAAGAATCCTTCCACCAGCATGTTTCCCTGCCAGTTGCCCCAGCTGTGATACATGTCTGCAGAGACGCTGATGCTCTGCGACTTTTCTACCCTCAGGTCATCAGCAAGCCTGATCATCGAAACCGTTCCGCCCACATTGTCGATATGCAGGTCCTCGTCAAAGGCCTGAGGTGCGCGGAAGCCGTATGAGTAGCTTGCACGAAGGTTTATGTTTTCTGTAGGATTATATCGCAGGTTGGCTCGTGGACTGAAGATGAGTCCGTCTATAAGGTTATGCTTGTCAAGACGACCTCCGATCAGGATTCCCCAACGGCTGTTCTTCCATTCGTTCTGGGCATACGCACTCACGATTCTGACAGTCTGCTCGGTGACTCTTCCATATCCGGACATGTTATCCCTGAGGTAGTCCTCATTGTATTCCAGTCCGACAGTGAGGTCGGCAGGCATGAACAGGCAGTTGTCGGCCTTGTATATATACTGTGCGCCTCCGACCCATGTCAGGTCCTTGGTCTTGCCGTATGCATTCGGGTCCATTCCCGCTCCATAATAGCTGTCTCGGTTGATGTGCTGGACAGAAGCAAACGCATTCATTCGGTGTTTCTGATCTTTGGAGAACCAGTCGAACTTAAGGCCTCCTGTATTGATTCCGTGGTCAGTCTGTTCAGCAATCATAGCCTCATGTGGCGGCAGGTCCAGGTTGTCTCCGCCTCTTCTGAACTCCTGCAGGTGGTGATACTCTGCGGTGATCTTGGAGTAAAGTCCGGTCTTGACATAACCTCTGAATCCGAGTGTTTGTCCTGAGATGGTAGAAAGCTCCGTGAAGCCGTCACCATTGACGTCCCATGCGTCTTTAGCGGTGTTCTGGCCGAATATCGCGAGGCCCAGCTTGTTGTCTTCGGATACGATAGAGGCGTTGATGTCAGTTGTGTTATGGAAGGCTCCCGATCCTCCGATGGCAGTAGTCGTATGAGATATGGCAGCGGAGTTGCGCACGGGTTCCTTGGTGATGATGTTTATGGTTCCTGCAATGGCTGACGATCCGAAGAGTGCCGATCCGCCGCCTCGCATCACTTCCACTCTGTCGACCATGTTCGCAGGCAGCTGCTCGATGCCATATACACCTGCGAGTGCACTGAAAATGGGTCTGGAGTCTATGAGGATCTGGGTGTATTGGCCGTCAAGACCATTGATCCTGACTTGCTGGAAGCCGCAGTTCTGGCAGTTGTTCTCGACTCTGACTCCCGGCTGGAATGAAAGTCCCTGTGCCACAGTCGTAGCGTTTGCCTTGTTGTATACATCCATTCCCACAACATTCACAAGAGTGGGGGACATCCTCCTTGTGGTCTCGCTTCTTGTTGCCGAAACTATCACTCCGTCTATCTGCACTAGATCTTCTTCAAGGGTGAAGTTGACCTCGTATGAATGTCCTTTCTTGACGTTGATTTCTCTGGATTGTGTCTTATACCCAACTGCCGCTGCCTCGACAGTGAATGTGCCTTCCGGGATGTTCCTCATCATGTAATGCCCTGTGCTCTCGGTAGATACGCCTATGGTCGTTCCCTTGAGTATGACTACTATATATGGAAGGTGTTCGCCTGTGTTCTTGTCAATTACGTGTCCATGGATGTGTGCATCCGTATCCTGCGCCTTGGCCGGCAGCATCATGCACAATGCCACCACCAAAGCTGAAAATAATCTTTTCATCTTTATTGGTTTGAAGTTATCTGATATGAATCTGGGGTCCCGTCATCCCCGACCTGATCGGGAGTCTCTACGCCTGCGGCGGTCCGCGAAGCGTATGCACCGACAGCGCCTGGCTCAGATACAGTGGCGCCTCATACTCGGTGTGTGATTCAGATAACTGTATGGAAGGAGTCTCAAGTCCATTAAAGCACACAGCACCCTCCGACTGGAAGTTGGACAGGATGTCGATGATGGCAATCTGCTCATCGCTGTGGCTGTGCTCGCTTGAGCCTCCAAGGTGAGAGTGGACTATGGACGACCCATTGCTGATATGGGTATGTGAGAACATGCTGATACCGCAATAGTAACAGCTGAATATAAGCAGCAACACCGCCGCCGAATATTTCCTTGTATGTCCCACTCTCTAAAAATCGAGCGGCAAATATAGTCTTTTTTTCGTGAATTCCCCCTCCCGCCCTGCTCCCCATGTCGCCCTTCTCCCCATGCGGTCCCAATCTTCTTATCCTTCCCACCACGAAGTACAGCTTTTCTTCATATCTCGTACTTCGTGCATGTGAATCCTATCAATTCGTGATATTTGGTCTAACTTGTAAAGTTCAGATTTAATATCTAAATTGCGTTATATATATCATGAATGTAATATTTATTAATCCCCAATAGTATAGTTATGAAGAGATTGTCAGTTTTTATTGCCGCATGTGTTTTTGCGGTGGCTTGTAAGCCGGATCCTCAGCCAACACCACAGCCGCAGCCTGATCCACAGCCTGAGGCAAAGGTTGAGTTCAAGATCGTTTCACAGAACCCTATGGAGTTTGCAGCTGAAGGCGGTGACTGTGTTATAAGATATGAGATAACCAATCCTGATGAAAGCCTGAATGTGTCGGCATCTACAGATGTTGATTGGATAACAGAGACTGATGCGACATATGCCGGACAGAATGAGATTGTTCTCGTAGTGGCGAAAAATGATGGCGAGGCGCGTACGGCAAAAATTGTCCTTACATATGACAAACAGTATGAAGTGGTTGTAAATCAGGAGGCTGCACCTGTCGAGCCAGAGCCAGAACCAGAGGCAACAGAACTTCCATACCTCTCGGCAGTGTATTACGGAAATCAGTATGGAGCGTCAGAGAGTGACTACAACTATTCTCTCGTACTTGCAACTTCGGAGAACGTCATAGACATCATTACAGGTGAATATATCATCTATCCAGATAATACATATCTTCTCCTTGACCTCTTCTCGGATCAGCCTTCAGCGAATTATACATTGTCGTTCAATGTTCCTGTAGGAGAGTATGAACTCGACCTGAATAACACATGTGTGGCTGGTACCATTGGTGCAGAATATACATATCTCTATGTTACCGGTGAGACAGAAGGCATAGAAACTCATTTTGTTTCCGGAAAGGTAACTGTAACAGAAGAAGACATCAATGTCGAATTGGTTGCAGAAGACGGCACAGAGTATAAGTTCCACACTCCAGCCGTGTCCGTGGACAACCACGATCTATTCAATCCGGAAGGACTCATGGGTGAATTCTCTTCACTTGAAGGTGACTTGGAGATCGCTTTCGGAAATCCTTCATTGTATGCTGAGTGCTATGGAGATTATTTCGTGGTGGGAAAGAATTCGTGGATAATGTACATCGATGACTATGATACATATCAGTCAGTCATCCTTGAACTGCTTACTCCTTATGAGGACGAGATACCGGCCGGTGAATTCAAGGTGACAACCGACCTCACCAATGAGCGTATAATCCTTCCAGGTTACGCAACCACAAGCGGTGAGGCCATGTGGTCTTGGTATGTGGCTTATGGGGATGATGGCTATGAAACTATTGGCCAGGCTCCAATCGTAGATGGAACAGTGACCATCACTGATAACGGTGACGAGACTTTCACAGCAGTATGTGACCTTGTTGACGACCTTGGTAACAAGATCACAGGAGAGTGTACAGCATACTTTGAGGCAGTAGGCCCATATTACCGCAAGGCAGCTGCAGATACCCCTGCGCGCGTCAAACATCATGTCGTGAAGCCGACAAGATAAATAACTCGGTTGCTTTTAGATAAGTGCTTGATGTACAGTGCTTTAATAGATTAAGGGTCGGAGAATTTTCCGACCCTTGTTGGTTTATATGATTGATAATTAATTAGTTGTATGAAGTAAGTCTAAGAATTACTAGTATCGTGACATTTATCTCAAAAGGGTCCCCCTCCACTGTCTACTTTGTAAAGTTCAGATTTAATATCTAAATTGCGGACTATATATCATGATAGTATGAATTTCAGGACATTAGGAAATAAGGCAGCTCCGACGCTCATGCTGATTCCGGGTCTGGGCGTCTCGTATGAGATATTCCTGCCTCTGGTCGGTCTGCTTGAAGACAGATTCCATATCATCGCCGTAGAAGTAGACGGCTTTACACTGGACCGTCATACTGACTTCACATCAGTAGACGATCAGGCGAGCCAGATTGTTGAATATGTCAAAGAACATCATGCCGGCCATCTTGATGTTGCCTATGGACTCTCTCTGGGTGGTAAGATCCTGTCTCGTGTTCTTGAAAAAAATGAAGTGGTCATAGACCATGCAGTCATGGACGCCGCTCCGCTTCTGCCGCTTCCGCGCTGGCTGGTCGGTCCGCTCCGCTATCTTCAGTGTGCCAATGTCTGGACATGCTACCATTGGACAGGATTCTGGAGATGGGTGTTCCGCTCGCATTATTTCGATGTGCTTCTTGATGAGTGCAGAAAGGTCTATCCGTTCGGAGGAAGCAAGGCTGTCCTTGATGGATACAAGTCAGTGTATACCAATAAATTGGGATCGATTACCGGAGCCGATATCCATTACTGGTACGGCACTCTTGAGGCCTTCGTGGCAAAGCCCCAGGCCAAGCATCTCAAGTCCATCCACCCGGAGGCACATATAGAAATCTTCAAAGGCCTGAACCACGGTCAGCTTCTCATAGACCACCCTGACCAGGTCGCAGAAAGGATAACATGTTTGTAAATATTTGCTATGAGGCAGCCTAATAACATAAAATTCACATTTACGGAAGCGGACTATTGCAGTCTGCTTGATTTCGGTGGAGGAGATAGAATCCAGACTTTTTCATCAGTAAGGAACTGGTTCATGAGGATGGCTCCAAAGGCCTTTCTGATCGGTATCATATTTTCTGTCATACCAGCGCTCATGCTTCTTATTGACCCAAAAGACTGGACTCTGTATGAGAAGGTTTTATGTTGTTTGATTTCTTTCTTGTTCTTAATGATTTTCACATTGACAGTGTCCTTTTTCATGGGAGTGCTTCTGCCAAGAAAGGTAAACAAAAAGTACGATGCAATCATTCAGGCTGCATTCGACGGCTTTACGGTCAAGAGGATGAAGGTCGGTCTGATCCAGCTTGTCGGTAGAGATGAGGAGTGGTGGCTGCATTTCTATCAGTTTAATGGCCGCAATAGGATCTGCATGGAGACATTGTTCCTGCCATGGGACTCGGAGAAAACATTTACAAGTGAGCATCTTGCCCAAGCATTTGCAGATTTCTGCTCCAGAAGATTTGTTGCATTGAACGGCAGGCCGCTCAGCAAGTATGTCTCCTTCAAACCATGTAGAGTTACAGTGACCATGCCGCTAAGCATCAGGCTTTCGGATGCAGACTGCATTCAATTATACGACACAATCCACAATTTCATATATTCGATCGGATGCCATCTGGTCACGCTTGACGTCTATAAACATTCCTGATGGATAATGCAACGACTTAATATGTTGCAGCATCTAAAGCGCGATGAACTCAGGTTAATTGACTTATGAAGAAAGT
>JAGBTT010000052.1 GCA_017631175.1 Bacteroidales bacterium | reverse complement strand
CTTAACGTTGAGGGTAAGCTTACATGCACCCTGCTGAGGAGCGCACCAGCCGATACCGTGAGTAAGGCCTGAGATGTCAGTGATCTGCTTTGATTTTACCCACTTTCCTTCCTCAGGAATTGGAGCTGGACCGTGGTTAGGTCCCTTCTTTACGCAGCACATCTGCTGCACTTCGTGTGAATAAACCATAATAGTACTATTGTTTTATAAAACGTGTTTCGTTTAAAATCACGCAAAGATAATAAAATTTCTGAAACGGGGAAACGTAAGTTTTCGTAACTTTGTATCATGAAGTTTAAGATAGACTCGGAATACAAGCCATCGGGCGACCAGCCCGCAGCGATAAAGGGCATTTGCGATGCTCTCAAGGATGGCGTTGATGCCGTGACACTGCTTGGTGTCACGGGATCGGGAAAGACGTTCACCATGGCGAACGTCATCGAGCAGATGCAGCGCCCGGCACTCATCATGAGCCATAACAAGACCCTGGCCCATCAGCTCTACTGCGAGTTCAAGTCATTCTTCCCGAACAATGCGGTGGAGTATTTCGTGTCATACTACGACTATTATCAGCCAGAGGCCTATCTGCCTGTGACTGATACATATATCGAAAAAGACCTGAGCATTAACGACGAGATCGAAAAACTACGTCTCAGCGCCGCCTCCGCCCTACTTTCGGGCCGTCGTGACGTAATCGTGATATCCAGCGTGTCATGTCTTTACGGTATAGGTAACCCTGCCGACTTCCATGAGCAGACAGTCCACGTAAAACGAGGCGAACAGAGGAGCATGACAAGGCTTCTTTACCAGCTCGTGGACGCACTATACAGCCGCACCGAGACAGACTTCAAGCGCGGAACGTTCAGGGTACGAGGAGACACGGTTGACATCTGCATAGGATATGGCGAGAATGCCGTGCGCATAGAGTTCTTCGGCGACGAGGTCGAACAGATTTCGATCATCGATCCGCTCACTGGAGCCTTCATCGATGAGCTTGACGAGATAGCTATCTACCCTGCCGGAAACTTTGTGACCACGAAGGAGCGAAGCGCCAAGGCAATCAGCCAGATCCAGGACGACATGGCAGCCCAGTGCGAATACTTTAAGAGCATAGGCAAGCATCTCGAGGCCAAAAGATTGCAGCAGAGAGTAGAATACGATCTCGAGTTCATAAAGGAGATGGGATACTGCCCGGGCATCGAAAACTATTCGAGATACTTCGACGGCAGAAGCGAGGGCATGAGACCATTCTGTTTAATAGACTACTTCCCTAAGGATTTCATTACATTCATAGACGAGAGCCATGTGACGCTTCCTCAGGTCCGTGCAATGTACGGAGGAGACCAGTCAAGAAAGTCAGTGCTCGTGGAATACGGTTTCCGTCTGCCTGCGGCGACCGACAACCGACCTCTGAAGTTCGACGAGTTCGAAGGTATCACCGGCCAGACGGTATATGTCAGCGCAACTCCTGCAGATTACGAGTTGGAGAAATCCGAGGGTCTTGTAGTGGAACAGGTCGTGCGTCCTACCGGACTTCTCGACCCTCCTATCGAGGTAAGACCGACCGAGAACCAGGTCGACGACCTGCTGGAAGAGATCCGCAAGAGGGAGGAGCTGGACGAAAGAGTTCTGGTTACCACCCTGACCAAGAGAATGGCGGAGGAGCTGGAAAGATACTTCACGAACGTAGGAGTCCGATGCAGATATATCCATTCGGACGTGGACACCCTGGAGCGAGTGGAGATCATCAACGACTTCAAGAACGGACTCTTTGACGTGCTGGTCGGTGTGAACCTCCTCAGAGAGGGTCTGGACATACCGTCGGTATCGCTTGTGGCGATACTCGACGCAGATAAAGAGGGTTTCCTGCGAAGCGGAAGAGCCCTGACGCAGACGGCAGGACGTGCAGCGCGAAACGTCAACGGACTTGTCATCATGTATGCGGACACGATAACCGACTCTATGCAGCAGACCATATATGAGACCGACCGTCGCAGAAGCAAGCAGATGGAGTACAACAAGTTACACGGCATAACTCCTACTCAGGTCGGAGGTCAGAAAACGGGAAGCGCACGCATGGACAACGGAAGGGTCAGCGCCGCCAACTCATACGACAATCCGATGTACATCCCAAGT
Source organism: Bacteroidales bacterium (assembly GCA_017631175.1). GTDB lineage: Bacteria > Bacteroidota > Bacteroidia > Bacteroidales > UBA932 > Cryptobacteroides. Next base: position 6,999 of record JAGBTT010000052.1, on the reverse strand, counting down.
CCGACAGACCTCGGAAGAGGAACAGTCAGCGTGGGACTGGGACACGACTCGAAGCGCGAGACCAACTCCGCATATGTGGACGGATACCTCCAGGCTGACCTCGCAGCCGTACTTCAGGACCCTGTGATACGTTCGATGACACGTCCGCAGGTCGAGAAGGCGGTCGAGCAGGCAAAACGCAACATGGAGAAGGCCGCCGCCGAACTGGACTTCCAGGCTGCGGCGAAATATCGAGACGAAATGTGGGTTTTACAGCAATACCTTAAAGTTTGGAAATCATGAGACAATATATAGACGAACTGTTCCCAAGGTATGATGAGGCCGGTAAGGAGCTCATACTCAAGGCATACAATATAGCGGAGGAAGCCCTGAAGGAGCATAAGCGCAGCAACGGCAAACCGTTTATCGAGCATCCGGTTGCGGTAGCGAAGATAGCATGCGACGAGATCGGTCTTTCGGCCGAGTGCATCGCTGCAATATTCCTGCATGAGGCCACCCGCTTCTACCCCGAAACCGACATCATATCCGCCAGATTCGGTCAGGATGTATATACGATCGTTGACGGCCTGAACAAGATCTCGACAATCAATCCGAAAGACACGAGACTTGAGGCGGAAAATTATAAGAAACTCATAGTCTCATACTCACGCGACCCTCGCGTGACCGTCCTCAAGATTGCAGATAGGCTGGAGGTCATGCGCTCGCTTGACATGTTCCCTAAACTTTCACGCGAGAGGAAGATCCTCGAGACCATGATGCTGTACATCCCCCTAGCCCACCAGCTCGGCCTATACAACATCAAGAGCGAGATGGAGGACATCTATTTCCGTCATGCCGAACCGGAGCAGTACAGGGCTATCACAAACAAGCTCAAGAGCACAGAGAAGGACAGGGAGAAGCTCATGACCCAGTTCATTGAACCACTTAAGCAGAAACTCTCTGATGAAGGCATACAATATAAGCTGAAAGTCCGTACCAAGACAGCGCTCTCCATCTATAAGAAGATGAAGAAGCAGAAGGTTGCCTTCGAGGGTGTCTTTGACGTATTTGCGATCAGGTTCATCATAGACTGCGAAGAAAACAAAGAGATAGAGCATGCTCTCTGCTGGAAAGTATTCTCATATGTGACAGAAGAGTATGAGTCAGACACAAAACGTCTTCGCGACTGGATTTCCAATCCAAAGCCTAACGGCTATGAGTCTCTTCACATTACAGTAAAGAACAAGGAAGGCAGCGCCCTTGAAGTGCAGATACGAACCAAGCGTATGGATGACATGGCCGAGAGCGGCCTTGCTTCGCACTGGTCATACAAGGGTATCCGTCATGAGGAGACTCTGGACAAGTGGCTGACAGCAGTACGTAAAGCATTGGAAAGTCCGCTCGGATCGGAAACCGACCCTATGGCTGCATACTACGAGGATGATGTCATGGAACTGCCGACAAAGGAAATCTTCGTCTTCACGCCATCTGGAGAATTGCGTAAGTTACCGGCGGGCGCGACAGTGCTGGACTTTGCATTTGACATCCACACCAATCTCGGCATCAAGTGCACAGGAGGCCGCATCAACGGCAAGGCCGTCAGGATAAACGAGAAGCTGAAGACCGGAGACGTTGTCGAGATCATGTCAGGCAAGAACCAGAAGCCGTCGCCTGACTGGGTCAACTTCGTAGTGACCACCAAGGCAAAGAACAAGATTCGCCAGAAGCTCAGTGAGGCAGAGTTCCAGAAGGCAGCGGATGGCAAGGAACTTCTTGGACGACGTCTGAAGAACTGGAAGATGGAGCTGGAGCATGACGTGCTCGCCGCCATACTGAAGAAGCTTCAATACAAGACCATCAATGCTTTCTATGCTGCTGTCGGAGAGGGCGTGCTGGACGTAGCCGATGTCAAGAACCTGATTCATGAGATCACACAAAACTCAGCTCCAACAATACCCGAAGCTGAGAAAAAGAACAAGAACCCTATACAGGAAAAAGGCACTGACGACATCCTGGTGATTGACGCGAAGAATGTCAAGGGCATTGATTACAAGATGGCAAAATGCTGCAACCCGGTATTCGGAGACGACGTGTTCGGATTCGTGACAAGAACCGAGGGCATCAAGATCCACAGGATGTCATGTCCTAATGCGGCACGACTGATTGAGATGTATCCATACAGGATTCAGAAGGTCAAGTGGAGCGAGAACCCAAGTTCGAGCAACTTCCAGACTGGCTTGCGCATAACTGCAGCATTGGAACCTTCCGTGATAAATGAGATCATGGACATAGTGAACTCGTTCAGAGCCTCGATAAGGATGTTCAATGTTGTAGAGAATGACCGCCAGGGCACATATGAAATTACAATGAAGCTCGCTGTGCCGAGCAGCCTGGAGCTCGACAAGGTCACATCCCAGATCCGAAACTTAAGAAACGTAGTTAAAATCAACAGAATGTAATATGAATATAGAAGAAAGAATTGAAAAGGCTAAGAGACTTTTCAAGGAAGGAGGATATAACTGCTGTCAGGCTGTAGTGCTGGCATATAACGACATATTCGGGATCGACGACGAGACGGCAGCCGCGATGTCATCCGGCTTCGGTGGCGGCATGGGACGCATGCGCGAGGTATGCGGTAGCGTCAGCGGCATGGTGATGTTGGCAGGACTCATCAGGCCGGCAACAGACCCTACGGTAAAGGACTGGCGCACTGCCAACTATGCCCTCGTGCAGGAAATGGCAGGAGAGTTCAAGGGAATCAACGGCTCTATAGTCTGCAAAGAACTGCTTGGACTTGTTCCGATGGGAAGTAATGAGCAGGCCCCCAAGGAGTCTCCAGAACCATCTGACCGCACCCCTGAGTACTACAAGAAGCGTCCTTGTGAGGAGTTAGTTGGAATTTCTGCCCGTATTGTGGGAGAAAAAATTCTCCAATTGACTCAGGATACTAAATAATTATTACATTTGTAGAATATAAAACTATTCGACATGAATTACAGCAAAGCACACAAAGCCCACCCATGGCATGGAATCAGCCTCGGAAACAACGTTCCAGAGGAAGTAAGGGCATTTATCGAGATTGTGCCTACCGACACAGTAAAATACGAAGTTGACAAAGAGTCGGGCTATCTGACACTTGACAGACCACAGAAATTTTCTAATATAGTACCGTCATTATACGGTTTCCTCCCAAGAACCTATTGCGGCCCCAAGATGGCAGAGCTTACCAACAGAGCCCTTGTCAGGACCGACATAGAGGGTGACGGCGACCCTCTTGATATCTGTATCCTTACAGAGAAAGATGTGACCCACGGAGATATCATCGCAAAGGCACGCCCTATCGGAGGGCTCAGGCTCCTGGACCATAACCAGGCAGACGACAAGATCATTGCAGTTCTCATGAGTGATGCTGTATACGGAATGATGACAGACATCGAGCAGGTCCCACCTGCAATCATCCGCAGACTGATCCACTACTTCAGTACCTACAAGGACATCCCTGGAGAGCATACGGAGCGAATGAAATTCATCAGCATCTACGGCCCAGACGTTGCAAAAGACGTAGTGCTCAGATCAATGGAAGACTATCAGGACTATATAGCTTCAAAAAAATAATATAAAAGAAACGGTTCGGAAAAATTCCGAACCGTTTTCTTTTCTAGAATGCCAGCACAACTCTCACCTTACATTTGGCTGTTGGCTGCTGAGATGTCGTCCATCCTCCTTTACTGATGTCAAATGCATAAACATAATGATCATAAGTTCCGGCCATGGCATACCATAAGCCATAAATCGTACTTGTCCAATACCAGTCACTTGAACGGTTTTCGTCAAATGATTCTTCCTTGGCATACGGATCTGCAATCTTCTGACCGCCGGCCATCTGAAGAGAGGCATTGATCACGTCTCGGTAATCATTGATCATTTCCATTTCCTTATATGAAGGCACATACCACGCACCGGCTGATGCAGGGACATCCACAGTATGCTGTGCAAGTACACCGTCAGTTGCATTGAAGAGAGTGCAGTAATCAGGCCTTGAAGCATTCAGAGCAGCATGCGCAAGCGTATTGCCATAACCGTTCGGCTTATCAAGATCGACTATTGAAGATGCATCATAACCAAGGTTTTCATAATATCCATGGCCGTTATAGCACGATACCGATCCAAAAGGCTGCTGGGTATATTCTATAGTACTTATAACCAGTCCGTGTGTACATCCCGGATAATCTCTTGCAAGCAGAGGATCAGAAGTTGACGCATCAGTCTTCGCGAATACGACTCCTATCACTGTCTTCGAAGGGTTAAGTTCAGAAGACCATGTTCCATCAGAATAATAGAAATCACCGATATTAAGAGTAGTATCAGCTGCCTTTACAGTAAGTTTGCAGGTCGCTGATTTATGGGCCGCACCGCTTGGCACTGACCAATCGTGAGCTGTAATTGCAGTAATATCAGTTACTCCAGATGCAAGAGTGGTTATCTCGCCTGTCCTCTCGTCAACTATCGCTACCGAAGGATCTGACGAAGTCCACTTGACATCCTTATATGTAGGCTGGACACCATCAACATCTGACGTAAATACCGGTACAAGATTCAACGTCATTCCGACAGAAGCTTCCTGCGACTGTGGCAGCGAGATTGTCTCGACCCAATATGGATACACATTGATGCTTATATCTTTACGATATGAGCTATACACCAGATTCTCATTGCTTGCGAAAGCAAACTGTGCATTCATGATTCCAGGTGCAGACGCAGCTACAATATCGCTTGCAATAAACTTATTGTCCGGCATCATGACAGAGCATATGACGCCATATCCAAGACCTTCCGGAAGTACTCTTGGATTGAAATTCCATTCCTGACCTACCTTCAGCTGATTGCCTTCAGGCAGATCAACTTCTATAGAATCCGGCTGTCTTGGAATCACACGTAAAGACATACTTGCCGTTACTCCGTCAGCATTTACTGTAACAACCACCTTGCTCCATGAATTGTCGGAGCCCTTTGCAGCCACAAGACCGGTTATCACACCGTCCTGGCTTACCTGTGCCAAAGACTCGTTATCCACCGTCCACGCTACATTATTCGGCACCACGCCTACCGGCAGACACTCCATATACAGCTGCAATCCTTTTCCGACCTGCACATCTGAAGCATTGCCGTCGGCCCTTATCATTACAGCCGTTACACCCTCATCCGAAGGGCTTTTTACAGATACGTTACAATGGGCCTTTGTACCGCTACCGTCGTTTGCAGTTGCGGTGACAACTGCGTTACCCTCCTTAAGAGCGAGCACATTACCCGTCTGATCAACACTCACGCAATCACCATCGGCAGAGAAAGTAACAGTCTTATCATAAGCATTTTCAGGTAGAACGGTAACAGTCAGAACAGATGAGGCACCCACGTTAAGTTCCAGCTCGGCAGGCATCTTGATTGAGGTAACCTTTACCTTCTCATCTCCCTTCTTTACAACCGTCACCTCACATTCAGCTGCAAGCTTTCCACCATTACAGATGACAGTGATGACAGCCTGGCCTTCAGAAACGGCTGTAACCATTCCATCCTCTACTGTAGCCACCGACTCTTTGCTTGAGTTCCACTGCATATCATCGGCACACGCACCATCAGGGGTCAATATAGCCTCAAGCTGATACGTCTGACCGATATTCATTTCTAGTTTATCCATGTTCAAGGCGATGCCTTCAGGAATAGCTGCAAGCACATTCACTTTACATTTTGCAACCGCATCTTCAGCCGTCACAGTCACCTCAGCTGTTCCTGGCGCCACACCTGTAACATTACCCTCATCGTCAACGACCGCCACATCCTCATTGTCTGAAGCCCATACAAGAGTGACCTGAGCATCATTTGGAGTAATAGATACCTCCAGCCTCTGGGTCTGTCCGACATAGAGATTAGACATAAGTTCCTTGTTGAGTCTTATCTTCACAGGTTCCTTCAGTTCAGGCCGGTCACATGCTGTAAAGAACGACAGAACCAAAACCACCAGACAGAAAAGTCGACCAAGTATTTTCATAGCTGTTCCCCTATTTAACATTTACGTTCACGCTGATCTCATCATAGATCTTCTCATTGTAAGAAGCCCTGATAGTTGCAAATCCCGGAGCAACCCCGGTAACCTCACCTGTAGCAGCATTGACCTTGGCGACAGCAGCATAATCAGTCGACCATGTCAAAGTCTTCAGATCGGCCTCTTCAGGAAAGCATTTCGCCTCTAGTTTCAATGTCTGGCCTGCAGCGATATTAACTACATCCGATGCATACACTATCTCAACCTTTTCCGTAGTCAAAGGAAGGACTGTCACATGGCACTCATCCGCACCATTCTCATATCGGACATATACAGATACCGGCACAACCTCATCTGAATCTTCTGATGCTTTCTTCAATGCTATGGCCGTAACCACGCCATCCTGATCTACCGTTACATATCGGTCATCTTGCGAAAACCACTCGAACTCGGCATCCTGTTGCGGAATGACCGTAGCCGTAAGTCTGGCACTCTGACCCTTTACCAGTTCAAGTTTATTACTGTCCAGACGTACTGCAAGCACTTCGTTGACATCATTCCTGCACGATGTCATCATACATACGGCAAGTATGGAAACCGCCAATAGAATCCTTGTCTTCATTATACTCGTGTGTCTAATTGTTCAATATCATGCAAATATAACATTTAATGGGGCCAAAGCAAATAAAAAAGGACCCGATTTGCATCGGATCCCCTTAATATGATAAGCATTCTGATTACTCAGCCTTTCCGTCTGAACCAAGAACGTTAACGATCTTGTGGATGTACTGCTTCTTCATGTTGTCACGAGCTGGACCGAGGTACTTACGTGGGTCGAACTCAGCTGGCTTTGTTGCGAACACCTCGCGGATAGCTGCTGTCATGGCAAGACGTGAGTCAGAGTCGATGTTGATCTTGCATACTGCAGACTCAGCAGCCTTGCGGAGCCATGGCTCTGGAATACCGATAGCAGCCTTGAG
>JAGBTT010000051.1 GCA_017631175.1 Bacteroidales bacterium | reverse complement strand
CACACTTCCCTTCCCTGAAGCCATACAAACTTGTCGGTATCGAATACGCTTCCGTCACGGTCAAGGCATGTGAAGTATCCGCCATACTCAAGATCCTGTGACTTTTCAAGCCAGAAAGGAAGGACGCTGTCCAAAAGTTCAGTCTTATACTGCTCTGCTAATTTCTTGAAATCCATAATAAATTTTGATTTTTTATAATCCCCGCGAATTTATAAAATTTTCTTTGAATGTGAAAGGTTTTTAAAATATTTTATTTTATAAGATGATTACAGCACTTGCTACAGCACGCTGAGAGCCTCCACAAGGCTTGATAGTCTCATAGCCATTTACAAGCATGCACGAAGATCCGCCTCCATCAAGATTGATTGCCTCGAAGCATCCAAGATCCTTAAGAACTTCCGCAACCTCGCCAGTTGTCAGACCAGCGACACCGTCAGTCATGTTTCTGCCTTCACAGACAAACATTACGAGTTTATCGTCTGACGTAACCCCGATCGCCGTTCTAGGATGAGCAGAAAGCGGCTCCACTCCCCCTACGTCAAACATCTCTTCCTTCCATGTATTCATCACGTTGCCGTTATCCAGAAGAACTGGGCCTCCTCCAATTGCAGTCTCGGCATCAAACGCCGAGGCGTATGTCGGGAAAGAAGCAGAAGGGACTTCAAGAGGCTCCTTGTCGAATGAATTGTCAGCAGGCCGAGTATAGACATAATGGCTTCCGCCTGAGGTCACGTATGTCCAGCATGCATCGAATTTTCCATTCGCCTTCTGAAGAAATGCCGCTCTGGTAGGAAAATATACAGAAACCCAGTCTTCTGAAGCATAATTTATATTATACGCGAGGACATCTCCATTGCTTGCCGCCAGACTGGAAGTATAATTGCCGTCAGACCAAAAGAAATATCCACCATTGATCACTACCGGACACTTCTTTGCCTCATAAACTTCGGAAGGAGTCTTATATGAATCATCTGTCTTATATGTCAGGTCAGACTTTACGCTCCAGACAGCCCAGCCGGCGCTCTTCATATCTGCGACAGCTATATATGCGACAGCTTTCCTGCCCTCAAGCTTAGAAGGAGACTTATATATATTGATATATTCAGGGAGTGTGCCGTATTCTTCAGAAACGTTAACCCACCCCATATCCACATATGCCTGATTGGGCTCTGTCATCGAAGTCTCCGGTTCAGTCTGTCCGCCATCCTCAGGATCTTCCCAAGGCCAGTCCTCGACAAGATCATTCGCCTTTCCGTCAGTGCATGATGAGGTCAATGCCAGAACTGCGGCAAAACATAAAGACTTTATAATCATGTTCATTAATACAAGGCTGTTAAAGCAAAGGCGAGCGCCATCGCTGACGCCCGCCAGGACCAATTATTATAATTACACTACTAAAAAGCCCTAGAGCTTAGGGAATTTCACGCAAGTGACAACATTATAGTTGCCGTCTACAGCATATAGATACATTGCGTCATCTGCAACCTTAAGCCTGCAGTCTCCGCCTCCATCATAGGCAGTATAAGACTCGATTGCAGAAATCTCCCAACGATTAAGCTGATATACGAGCTTAGCATTGTCCAGATCAGTAATATCGACAAGATAACATCCTACATCTGCACCATCAACGAAAGATGTGCTCTGGATAGCGGCATACTTCTTTCCATTGAACTCAGCAACGTCAACGCCGCTGCCTCCTTCCATCCATGTCGAGAACGTCTTGAACACCTGCTTCCATGTGTTGCTTGCAGGATCAGTACAGATCTGGAGACCATATACTCCGTCATAAGCACAGTATGCCAATCCATCAGAAAGCCTTGGACCCATAGGAGCAACAACACCATAACCAGGATACCAGATAGTACCTATTCCTGCCTCTGGAGCAATTATTCCAGACTTATACGGAGCAACAACGCCGCCTGTTATCTCCCATGCGGCCCAGTACTGAGATACTGACGCCAGAGCAGTGACAATACCATCTCCTGTAACATCGCCTGCAGCTCGGTAATTAGAAAGACGACTCCATATTTCGCCATCGTATGAAGCAAGATGGTTGACCTCGACTTCTGTTCCATTGATCGTTGCATAGTATATCTCCGATCCACCATAATCACCGAATGTACCGAATACGATATGTCCTGCATCATCAGTACAGAGCGAATGATATGCGATCTCATCGAATGAAGTAACGATGCTTCCGTCAGCCTGGCTCATAAGTGTTACAACTGATGAGTTACCAAGAACGATGTAGTCACCGAGAAGCGAGAGATTCACCATGTTGTTGGTATGAGCCGCTGAAGTATTGAGGATGCTCTTCTCCCATGCAAGCACAGCATGTCCTGTCTGATAGATTTCGACGCACTCGTCTGCACCTGGCACTTCACCGATAAGATTGACATATGCTACTCGAGTATCGAATTCAGTAGAAGGCGCAACCTCGAAATGGTATGTTCCGTCAACCTCGGTCATAGTCACCCAGTCAACTGCAGGAGCAACAACCTCGAAATCCTGATCCTTTGAAGCGAATGTAAACTCGCAGCTTCCGCCTTCCTTTCCGATCCATGCATCAGGAGCTGAAAGAGTCCACTCAGGAACAAACTTGGTCTGTTCAATCTTGATAATCTCCTCGAAACCTTCGCTCTTAATCTTCACCTCAGCTGTTCTATCATCATTTATGTTATTATTCCTGGCAACATCGAAAACAAGAGTCGTAGTCACAAGCGCCTTTGTATCCACGGCTGTGATCCACTCCGGAGCCTCATAGTCGAAATCTACATTAGCCAACACATCCACCTCGAAGCGTCCGCCAAGTGCATCAAACGAAAACTTCTTGTCAGAAATAGAAAGCGCATTCTTCTGATTCTGAACCACCTTGATCTCTTTTGAGTCTGCACCCGCACTAAGAACGAATGAGAACTCACGTCCGTCAAAAGTCTCATTCTTGAGTACTGTAACATATAGAGTATTCTCGCCAGGACCGCCGCTGGTCGGATTTACTGAAGCCCACTTATAGTGGTTTGCATCATGCTGACGGACATTCCAGTCTGCATCTGTTGTAAACTTCACCTCAGCAACGCCACCTTCTGTTATAAACTGCTGAGTCAGTGCAGCCTCATCTATGGTGATCTTGCCGCTTCCCTGTGTCATATCCTGACAAGCAGAAAGCATCAAAGCAAGACTTAGAAATAAAGCTATTCTTTTCATATCAAATATTAATAATCAGTATTATGTTAATTCATTAAAACTTTCTTCAGAAAGATTATTCTTCAAAATCAGCGAGATACTTGTCGAATCCCCTCTTGAAGGCATCCCAGTAATCATACATCTTTATATGACAAAGGTCAAAGACAAAGAAACCGTTACTTGAATTGATGCATGCATCGATGACGTCCGGAATGATGGAAGCCTTGCCGCCATTCTCGAATCCCGGAGAGTTTCCGACATCCGGTCCTCCAGCGAAAGGAACGTCCCCCTTGAACTTTCCGGCCGCCTTGCTGCAGAAGCCTTGCATAGACCATTCATTGCTGCCCCAGATCGAAGTCGCCGACGCGTAGGCGCCGATGAACATGAAATCGCAATGGTCAGCATAGCCATAATCCTTATAATCGCTCGAAGCCCATGGATATTCAGCCGAAGGATCGTATTTCGGGCTGGCCCAGTTCACTCCTGAAGTATAGTATGTAGAATACCATCCTCCTACGTATGCGCCGAAACGGATATCAGGATTTACAGAATGAACCTTGTCCGCAGCCTTTGCGACGAAGTCATGGATCGTCTTCGCACGGAAAGCAAGCCACTGCTTCTGCAATGTTGTTGGATTTCCGAGATCTTTGGTTCCTGGAGCGAAGATATCTGACGGATAGTTTGCGACAGATGATCCGATGAATGATTCGAACTTTGAGAGGGACTCTTCTGAAAAATCAGCCATAAGTCCGTCATCGCTGTATCTGCATCGGTCAAGCACAATTCCGTCAAGATCGTATGCCGCAAGGTCAGCAAGCATCTGAAGAAGGAATTTCTGGACTTCGTTGTTTGCAGGATTGAGGAATCTCGTACCCCAGTCAGTCGTGTGGTTGGTAAGGTCCATAGTATTGATCAGACCTGACTTCGCATTGATGACTGTAGCCCACTCCTTCTTATCCGCATCACGGAAAAGCATTCCGTCTGTACCTAGTCCGTATGGGCAAAGGCATCCGCCGACAAAAGTGTTGATCGAAGCATTCACCCTCAACCCCACCTTATGTCCTTCCTCTATGAAAGCCTGAAGATAATCAAATTCGGCAGTCCTCTCTAGCCAGACATAATTTCCATTGCGCCATGCATCAATCCTGACAAGAGGATCTGCCACAGTGGAATTGAACATCACGTCACCGTTTGTAGGGCGCACATCTACAATCACATCTGTAAATCCGGTTTCCTTGATTTTTGCCAGATCCGTCGCAATCTTGCTTCTGTCATTCGCATAATCATAGAAATTTGCCGCGCAGTCTATCCATACATATCTAGGCTTAGGTTCCTTTACAGCAGGTGCTTCGCCACCTCCGCCACCCTGGTTGTTCCAGCTGGGATCCCAGGGAGGAGCATCTTCCCCCTGGCAGGCCGTAAAGGCCGCCAGGAGCATTGATGCCGCCAACAATCTGAAAATCTTCATCATGATTCAATTATCTCTTGATACAATCAGCCGCATAACCACCGATTACCTGGCTGTTGTGGTCGTAGTAATAAAGCTGGAATGTAAATCCGTCAGCTGTAGGAGCAATCACTACATCACCGGAAGCGATCGCGTAAGATCCTGTCTGATACCATGTGATTGCCCTGTTGGAGAGGACTGTACCAGGAACCTGAGTAACATCAGCTCCAGTCACCTGAGCCTTGTCTGTAACATCGTACAGGTAAAGTTCAGGACCCATTCCCCATGCAGGGAAGTGGCTGACAACGAAGAGAGCCACATACTCTACATTGTTGAATGACTTGGCGTCAAGACAGTTAGGGTTAAGTCCCCAACCTGTCATATCTGAAGGGATAGCCGCACCAAGAGTAACGTCACTCTTGATCCATCTGAATTCACTTGGTTCGTACTGTGAAGTAAACCAGCCGTCTGCCATATCATTTGAAGCCGCGACAACTGTACCGATGTTCACCGGAGCCTCGCCCCATGTGCCGACTGCCGAAAGATCGACAACAGAAGTATTTGCAATAGCACCAGCCTTGACCTCAACAACTGTGATCTTGCCACTTTCAGTAGTTCCTGCCACTCCCTCGTTTGTAATGACAACGAGAGCATCACCGTCGAGGCTTCCGTTCACCTTCATCTTTGCACCCATAGGAAGGTCAGTCGAATTTGTGAATGAATGCCAGAGCTCAGGTGCCACGTCTACGCCTGTAGACCTCCAGATATTGAATGTCTCGCCTGCGTTTGCATGGTTGCAGTAAAGGATGTAATTGCCTTCATCATTAGTAACAGAGTATGCCTCTGCAGAACCAAGAGTTACAGCTCCTTCCTTAACACCGGTCTTTGCATTCACATAGATAGGAGTTGCACCGTTTGAAGCAATCACAAGCTTGCCTCCCACATACGCAAGAGAAGGAGCGATAGACTCTGTATATGCCGGCATGCCAAGCATAGTGACAGGATCGAAGTTGAAGAGCTGCTCTACAGTATTGAGATTGAATCCCTTCTCGATCTTCTCAGGAAGCTCCTTGGCAACGATATACTCAGTCTTTGAAACGCCGTTATGGGCTGTAACTGTGAAAGTGACAGGCTCCTCATAGCTGCGGGGCTCTGCTGGATCCGGTGAGATTGTTGCATGTGCGGAAATCTCAGCCTTGGCAGAACAAGAAGCCAGTTCATCTGCAGAAATGATCATCACCTTGTTTGTAGCTTTGTCGATCACTCCGGTAAGAGCAGGATTGACCAGAGCAAATGATATAAGTTCACACTTGCTTGACTTTACTCTTTCGCCGGTGATGCAAATAGCCCTGCTTTCGCCTTTAGCGTTTGTATATGTGAACCAGTTTTCTTTTGTAAGGTCAAGAAGCTGCTCTCCGAGACCCGGCTCTATCGTGCAGTTTGGCTGGAGCTCAGCCACAACCCTGACCTTGGTCATATAAACATCTGTCTCATCAAAAGACGCCTCCGGATAGTAGAAAGGTACAGGTATCACGTACCTTTCCGCATTCGGATCATCAATCACAAGAGTCGCCATTTCCTTATCGACAAATTCGCCGAAAGTAAAGATCGCAGTAAGGCTGGTGATGCCCTGACGGTCAGCAGTCGGCTCGACATACTGAGGCTCATGGCATGAAGAAAGCATCAGCAGAGCACCAGCGATCATTATAAATATCTTTTTCATCTTCATTTCCAATTAATTATTTCCACTCAGGATACTGATCTACAGCTGAATTGCTGTTAAGCTCGCTGGTCGGCATAGGAAAACGATACAGCTTGCTAGAGAACTCGCGGTCAGCCTCATCAACAGAGACATAAGTATACTTGAATCCGTCAGCATATTTCTCAATCTTAAGTCCATGCTGCTGGTAGCCTGAAAGTCCGAGAGGATACTGCTCGTGAGCCACTCCCCAACGGCGAAGATCCCAATACCAGAGGCCTTCGAAAGCGAGCTCAACCTTACGTTCCTGGCGGATTGCCGCCCAAAGATTTTCGCCAGCCTTATCTGTATATGGAAGATTCACACGTGCACGTACAGTTCTGATAGCCTCATTTGCATCAGCCGAGCGTCCTTCAAGGTGATAGCATGCCTCAGCCTTATTTAGAAGCACCTCTGCATAACGAAGTATAGACACAGGCATGTCGCTTCCGGTAAGATTCACATTGGTCTCATCTACGAGCTTCTTAAGATAATAGCCTGTAACAGTCTTTCCCTTTGGCTCACTTTCAGTCTTCCAGGTAGCCCATCCGTCAACACCATTGATGAAAGGCTCGATCTTGCGTCCTTTCCACTCAGCACCATTATAAAGGATGGTAGCATGGAAACGAGGTTCAAGGTCAGCATATGGAGGATTTACAGTAGTGCCCTCAGTCGTATGCCAAGGAGTCCAGTCAGGAAATCCTCCGGCAGCAAGCTCGTAAGACTCCACAAGCTCCTGAGTAGGAGTTCCATATCCGCCGCCGGCTCCGTCTTGTCCAAGGAGAGAATAGTCGCCTGCAGGGGTATAGTAGAAGTCAAGGCTGTGTGTTACGGCATCAGCATAGCTGAATGCGTACTGAAGGATAGCCTCTTTGTTGCCCTCATTGATAGGCTTCTTTACAGCATCCTCATAGTCGGCCTCAAGAGTATAGCCGAGCTCTGCCACCTTGTCAGCCGCATCTGCAACAGCCTGATAACGTTTTGCATAAAGCATTGCACGGGTAGTGAACGCATAAGCCATTCCCTTGTCGAGACGGCCTCTTGCATCAGCCTTTGCAGGAAGATTGTCTGAAGCGAACTTAAGGTCTGACTGTATGAAATCCCAAGCCTTAGACTCAGTGTCCAGCGCTTTGTCTTTCGTATAAGCAGTCATATCCTCATCATAGATGATGACGTCCTTATAGCGCTTTACAAGGTCGAAATACATGTTGGCACGAAGGAAGCGGAGCTCAGCCTCAAGGCGGAGCTTATCCTCAACGCTCATCTGGCCATAGTTCTTTAGGCTGTACAGAGCGAAGTTCGTCTTACGGATAGCTGTATACATCGTGCCCCAGAATCCCATATATACATCCACATAGTTTGCGGTGATGACAGAACCACCGTATGACATTTCGCTTGGGATATAGCAATGAGCATTATAGTTGTACGAGCCATACTTGAGCATGTCGGTAAGAGACTCTGTAAGTCCTAACGCGCTCTGGCCGTTCACGATATCAATCAAGTAGCTGTAGAGATAATTGACATTATATTCCGCAGCCTCGGTAGTCTCCCAGATAGTCTTATCTGAGACTCTGTCGGTCGGAGTCATATCCAGGAACTCTGTACAAGAAGAGAAGCTGAAAAGGGCACCGGCCATGAACAATCCTGCTAATATCTTTTTCATATTCGTCAGTCATTTAGAATGTTATAGAAATACCGCCCATCACGAGACGCTGCTGCGGATAATAACCGTTGTTTACGCCTGGAGACTCTGGGTCGATACCTTCAGGAAGTCCGTCGATTGTAAAGAGGTTCTGACCCTCTACAAAGATGCGGAGTGCCTCGACGCTGATCTTCTTCATCCACTTCGAAGGGAAGGTATATCCGAGCTGAGCTGATTTCAGACGTACATACTTACCGTCCCGCCACCAGAATGTAGATGCAAGACCGTTATCGCCGCCATGTCCTGTACCGCCGAGGGTAAGGCGTGGGAATGTTCCGTTCGGATTATCGATGCTGTATGCATTCTGAACCAGGAAGAGAGGAGAGTTGCCGCCTTCCTTGAAAGTCTGTGTCCAGATAGTGTTGTCATCGTATCCGTTATAATATGTACCTGTAAGCGAAACATCGAAGAGTGCACCTCCAGTGAACTGAGCGTTGAAGTCGAATCCGTTCCACTCGAAGTTGAGGTTCAGACCGAATGTAAGTTCAGGACGGTTAGAACGTCCGAAATATCCTCGGTCATCCCAGCTGATCTCTCCGTCACCGTTTATGTCAACATACTTGATGTCGCCGACGTTCGGACGCGTACCGTACCATGGAGAGTTGTCAATCTCCTCTTCAGACCTGTAAAGGCCGTCAGCTACCCAACCTGTAAGTGCACCGTAAGTCTGACCTACCACCTTTCTCCACGCAACTGTATTAGGATCGTCCTGATACTTGAGCCAACGTGTCTTCGAATAAGTAAGAGTACCGCTTATACCATAATAGAAAGGCTTTCCGCCAGCCATGAAGCTGTTGCGGTGAGCAACCATGATGTCGATACCCTTTGCCTCGATCTGGTTGAAGTTAATTACAGCAGGATAGAATCCACCCATTGACGATGGATATCCGCCTCCGTTGTCTGTAAGCATGTCGTATGTCCAGTTATAGAAAGCATCGACTTCAACCTCCAGCTTGGAATCCCACATATTGAGATCCATTCCGACGTTGTAAGAGAGAGTCTTCTCCCATGTAAGGTCGAGATTTGCAAGACCTGAGTCCCCATAACCTACATTGACGGTATTGCCGTCAGGAGAAGGATAAATCACCTTTCCACTCCACTGGTCATAGCTGTTGAGGAACATGAAGGCAGAAGCGCTGTCGTTTCCGAGAAGACCTACCGAAGCGCGGATCTTAAGGTCATCGACAGCTGTTACATTATCCATGAAATCCTCATTCGAGAGTCTCCACGCGAATGATCCTGAAGGGAAGAATCCCCAGCGGGTATTCGACATTCCAGCAAACTTGTATGAACCGTCATAACGTCCTGTGAATTCAGCAAGATATCTTTCATCATAGTCATAACGTGCACGGAAAACATATCCGGCAGAACGAGAAGCATCGCTCCATCCGCCTATGGAATCTGTTGTAGGCTGTGCGAAACCAAGCTCAGGAAGAGATGCGAACGGAAGGTTCTTACCGTAAGCGGAAAGGCTGTTGCTCTTGTTGTCGCGAACCTCGAGAAGGGCAAGGAGATCGATGTTGTGCTTGCCGAAAGAGTTTGCATATCCTGCGCTTGCCTGACCAACAAGCTGATAGTAGTTTGTCTGGCCTTCACCGATCTTGACGCCATCGCTCTGGTTTGCAGGGTCAGTTCCCATATTCCAGCCCCATTCACCTGTGTCGGCATTTCGTGAGCTCCACTTAACCTGATATGGAGTATCAAGATTCTTGTTGTGGCTGGTAGCGTAGTCATACGAGCCACTTGCTCTGAGATAGAGGCCCTTCACCCATGGAACATTCCATGTAAGAGAGAAGTTTGCACTTGCATCGAAGCTGCGGGTCTGCTTGTTGCCTGACTCATAAAGAGCGGCCAGCGGACTGTACGGATATGACTGGTTGTTAGCCTGTACTCCGGTATAATATCCGTCGTACTTCTCAGGAAGATAAGGATGCATTCCGATAACCTGACGTGCGATAGAGAAGTAGCCCACCTCACCGAGATAAGAGCTTCCGTCTGTACCTCCGGATGCATAACGAGGGGTGCTGCGACGGGCAACGACTCCTGAAAGACCAGCAGTGAACTTGAGGCTCTTTGTAATATCAGTCTCAATGTTCGCACGCACATTGTAACGCTTGTAGTTGTAATTGTCGATGTTACCGTCCTGACCGAGGAAGCCGGCAGAAACGAAATAACGGGTCTTCTCGGAACCTCCCTGCACAGTCACATTATGCTTCTGTGTGAAACCGGTACCGAACACTCTGTCAACATAGTCGACATTGTCCCAACCGTCTGTAGGATCGCCGTTAAGCATAGCGGCGATATTCTCCTGTGTAAAATATGGGATATACTGGGAGCGGTCCTTGATCGTGCCGTTTGCAAGCTGGTCCATCATCTGGGCCATATTGTAATAGTAGGCAAACTCAGGGCCGTTCATGAAATCAGGGAAATTCGCATTGAGAGAAGCACCCAGAGATGCATTGTAAGTAATCTTTGACTTGCCCTCTGTTCCTCTCTTTGTTGTAACAATGATCACACCGCCGGCACCCTGAAGTCCGTAAACCGCCGCAGATGCACCATCCTTGAGGACTGAAATGCTCTCGATGTCAGCAGGGTCGATATCATTGATATTATCAACAGGGAAACCGTCTACTACATAAGCAACTGAGTAAACCGATCCGCGGATCTTGAGCGATGCCTGGTCGAGACCCGGCTCACCTGATTCCTGAACTGACGACACACCGGTAAGCTTTCCGGCAATCAGCTGGGAAACATTGGTCGAAGGAGCCTTAAGGAGCTCGTCGCCCTTCATTGCAGAAACGGCGCTTGTCAGGGATGACTTCTTCTGCGTACCGTAACCGACAACGATTGTTTCTTCAAGGAAAGTCGTATCCTCAACGAGAGATACGTTAAGAGACGAAAGCGTTCCGTCGCATTCGAAAGACTGAGTAGCCATACCCAGACATACGAATTCCAGAACATCGCCCTTCTTGACAGAAATACTGTAATTTCCGTCTACATCCGTCATAGTACCGTTTGTGGTACCGCTGACAAGAACAGTGACACCGATGAGCGGCTGACCATCCGCATCGGTTACCTTACCTTTTACTGTAGGCTGTGCATACAAAGCTGCCCCCCCCATCAGGAAAAATGCAGCCACTGTCACCATAGCCTTTGAAGCAAAGGAAGTGAACAAATTCTTGAAAATTGCTTTCATGGAATTTTGGGTTAGTTAATAATAATATGGTTTGTAGAATTAATTTTCAGCATTCTTCATAGCCTGCTCGAGCTCGTCCCAGAGATTGTGCTTGATGAGGTGGACGATATCGAAGATCATCACGCCGTCGGTGCTCTTGAGGGACTGGGTCACTGCAGGGCCAAACGGAGTGAAATCGCCGAGATACTGCTCCACATAGATGGAACCCACCACAGGAACCACGCCCATTGTGATCTCCTTTGCGATCTCTGCGCCGCCTTCAACGCTGTAGCAGTAAGTAAGGCTGTTGTCCATGCCTGCTTCGCTGCGCTGTCCTACTACGCCGGTAGCCTTATCAACATCTTCCTTG
>JAGBTT010000050.1 GCA_017631175.1 Bacteroidales bacterium | reverse complement strand
TCCTCCCATGCTCCCATTTCCGGGTAGATGGCATTGACACCGCAATATTCATGGAGATTTTCCATGGTTTTCCAGTATCCTTCGACGTTGAGTCTTATGTTGTGCGGCAGTTCGGTATATATTCCTCCGGCAATCTGTCTCGACCTCATAGGTGCAACCCTGTCCGTAGACGGCAGCCATATAGACATCGGGATGTCGATATAGTTTGCCTGAAGGTTGTGGATGAACTGGCTCATTTCAGTGTAGGACATCTTCAGTGAGGTCTTGGGTCCCAGCTGGAAGCGTACGGCGGCGCGCGGCTCGACCGAGTGGCGCAGTCCGGTTTCGGTTCCGAACATCGTATATCTGGCTCCCAGATTGGCCTTTAACCATCCTGTAAAGGCGATTTCGTCTTCAGCGTATACTGATAGTTCTGGAGAATCATAGGCCGTCTTGACGGAGTCTCTCTCCTGCACATACGTTGTGTTGTAATAGCTGTCCTCCGCGTCCACGCGTCTGCGTGTCGAAACTACGCTTACATCCTTATATGGCCTGAATAGATGATATATGAACGAAGCACCGGTTCTAATGTGGTGATATTCAGAGGGTATCCAATCGATATCTGCCTTTGCGGCAATGTCATGAAGTCTGCTTCTGTTTCTTTCTGAAACCTGGTGCTCGGTGGTGATGGCCTCGTATTCCTGCAGTTCCCATCTGTCTTCGCTCATTCGGACATCGGTGTTGACACGTGTATAGTAAACATTCGTGTTCAGATGCAGGTCATCGGAGAATCTCTTCTTCCAGTTGAGGCTCGCAAGGATGTTTCCCCACCTTATATTCATGTCGTGGCCGTTCTTGCCAGTAACGCGTGTGCCTTCCCAGTAATTCACGACAAGAGCTTCGTTTCCATATCTTATGACGTCGGATCCGGTGTAAATGTTAAACGCCAGCCTGCTGTCCTGCTTGATGATGTGAGTCAATGATGCGTTGAAGTCAGTCATGGCATACCTCAGTCTTGCCTTTTCTCCGTATGGTCGGGTGCTGTTGTAGATTGCCATTGCCGGAATGGTGAAGACGTCAAACCAGCTGCGCCTCAGACCTACATTGAACGAGGTCTTGCCTGGGACGATCGGCCCTTCGAACTGGAGGCCGCCGTTGAGAAGGCCGATGTTGAAGGAACCGTGATATGAGTTCATGTCACCCTGACGGGTGGTTATGTCAGAGACGGAGGAAAGCTTTCCGCCGAAGCGGGAGGGGAAACCGCTTTTGTAGAAGTCAAGATTGTTTATCATCTCCGTATTGAAAGAGGAGATCAGGCCTGCCATGTGGGTCACCTGATAAAGCGGCACTCCGTCCAGAAGAAAGAGGTTGTCGCTGCCGTCTCCTCCGTGAACATAAAGTCCTGACAGCAGTTCCGTACCGCCTGATACGCCGGGGAGAATCTGTATCTCCTTGATGACGTCCGGAGAACTCAGTACGGCGAATCCCTTGCCGAATCTCCTGAAATCTATGGTGTGGAGTCCTGTCTGGGTGGTATTGCGCTGGCGGTCGATATGGACGGTTATGTATGACTCTGTCAGAGTGTCCTTCTGTTCCTCTATGAAGATCGTATAGTCCCTGGGCTTCTTTTTCTGTCCGGCCTTTGTCAGGACTATGTATTTCTTCATGATCTCGTATTCGATCTCAGTGCCTTTGAATATCGTCTCAAGAGCTTTGGCGAGTGCCTCTTCGTCTTTTTGTGAACTTTTAAGATTCAACGGCTTGCCGGTGTAGGGGATATCCAGATCAATGGCAGAGTCATATACGAAATTCACTCCGAAGTGGTTGTGGATCAGTTCCATCTGTTGCTTCAGCGTGGCAGGTTCCTGCCTCGCGGGAGTAGCGTTGGCATCTGCGATAGGGGAGGCCATCATGATGATGGCGGCAAGTATGATCAGTACGTTTTTCATCGGTTAGTGACGTTGCTGACCCTATTTCTTTATTATTGTCACGTCAAGAGCAGACTCGATCAGCTCGATGATCAGGTCGAGGTCGTCTGTGTAGAACTCTCCGCTGAGCTTCTTCGACAGGTCGGTTGCCGCGAAAGATACTCCGTAATGCTTTGAAAGACAGTCAAGGACGTCCTTGAGAGGAGTCTGGTCGAAGATGAACGAGCCGCGCTGCCATGCGATCTGGTTGGCGTCTGCCGCCTCCTGGATCTGTGGAATCTCCTCGTCTTCAATGAGTTCCGCTCCCATGCCCTCGGTCAGGATGACGCCCTCCGCTCTTGAATTTCTTGCGAAGAGCACCTTTCCTTCAGCTACATAGACAGTGGCCTTGCTTGCGGTCGCATCAACCATGAACTCTGTTCCGAGCACCCTGACAAATGCTCCGTCCGCGTCGACTTCGAACGGTCTGCTTTCGTCCCTGGCTACATCGAAGTACGCCTTTCCTTCCATCTTTACCTGACGGCCTTCAGCCTTCATGCGGTAGCTCACCGACGATCCCTTCGTCAGGGTCACGCATGAGTTGTCAGGCAGCACGAATGTCTCCTGGGCCGCCTTGGCGGTGATTTCTGTCCACTGGCGGGAGTTGTAGTTCATGAACAGGAAGACGCCCAGTACAACTGCAGCGGCCGCTGAAATTCCATAGATAAGGAAGTTCGGTAGTCTGCGCGGTGCTGCAGGCTTAATGCCCTGGGCATCCTTGAAGCGCTCGATAGCCTTCTGCGTGTCGAACGTGCCTTCCTTGTAATGCTTCAGGACAAAGTCCAGATGTTTGTCTTCCGAGTGTGACATAATAAATGTTTTGGGTCTGTTTCCGTCATTATGACGAAGTGACCTTCAAATAGTACTATATTCTTTTCAGATTTTTTTAGAACAGGCTTAGGATCAGCGTGTAGATCTTTATCGCTCCGTTCTTGAGGACGTTCAGTGCCTTGCTGATCTGGTTTCTGACTGTGTTCACGGACAGTCCGAGTTCCTGGGCAATCTCCTCGTATTTGAGTCCGTCCCTCTTGCTCATCAGGAATACCTGCCTGCATTTTTCCGGGAGGGAATCGATTGCGGTCCAGAGCTTGGCCTCGATGTGCGACCTTTCCTC
>JAGBTT010000049.1 GCA_017631175.1 Bacteroidales bacterium | reverse complement strand
TTGATGAACGAGCTCACAAAGATCAGGAACGTGATGAGGAAAGTCGTTCCTGATGCACCTCACGAGGTTCTTCTCGTTCTTGACGGCTCGACAGGTCAGAATGCATTCCAGCAGGCAAAGGAGTTCATGCGCGCAACTGATATCACAGCGTTGGCTGTTACAAAGCTTGACGGAACAGCGAAGGGCGGCGTTGTAGTCGGTATTGTGGACCAGTTCCGCATTCCGATCAAGTTTGTGGGCATCGGTGAGGGAATTGATGATCTCAAGGTGTTCAACAAGAGGGAATTTGTCGGTTCGCTTTTCTCTAAGGATGACATTTCGTAAGAATAAAATAAAAAGATAATATATGAAGATTTCGTACAATTGGCTCAAGGAATATCTTGAGTGTGACCTCTCTCCAGAGGCAGTGTCTCAGGCGCTGACTTCAATCGGACTTGAAGTCGATTCGCTCGAGCAGATCGAGGAGATCCCAGGCGGTCTCGCAGGTGTTATCGTAGCAGAAGTCGTAGAATGCGTCGAGCATCCTGATTCAGACCACCTCCACATAACAAAACTCAATACAGGCGAACCTGAGTTGCTTCAGGTAGTTTGTGGTGCTCCTAACGTTGCAGCGGGCCAGAAGGTTCTTCTCGCAACTGTAGGAACTGTTCTCGGCGAGGATTTCAAGATCAAGAAGTCAAAGATCCGCGGCGTAGAGTCATTCGGTATGATCTGCGCAGAGGACGAGCTCGGCATCGGAGAATCACATGACGGTATCATGGTGCTTAATCCGGAGGCAGTTGTGGGAACTCCAGCGAAGGATTACCTTGGTCTTGCAACTGACGCTCTTATCGAGATCGGTCTTACTGCAAACCGAGTGGATGCAGCTTCCCATATCGGTGTGGCAAGAGACCTTTATGCATATCTCAAGCATAACGGTGTGCCATGCAAGCTTAATCTTCCGGATGTTTCTGCGTGGGCAGACAATGACGCTGAGGGGGCAATCCCTGTAGATGTTCTTGCTGCTGACGGAGCTCCAAGATATACCGGAACTACAATCAAGGGAGTCAAGGTTGCCGCATCTCCTGAGTGGCTCCAGAAGAAGCTTCTGGCTATCGGCCTCAGGCCTATCAACAACATCGTAGACATCACAAACTTCGTTCTCCACGAGATCGGCCAGCCTCTTCATGCGTTCGATGCAGCGAAGATTGCAGGTGGTAAGGTTGTTGTCCGCAGAGCGGAGGAGGGTGAGAAGTTCGTAACTCTCGACGGCGTAGAACGCACACTGAGCGCTGCTGACCTTATGATTGCAAACGCTGAGAAACCGATGTGCCTTGCCGGAGTATTCGGAGGTGAGGAGTCAGGTGTGACAGAGTCAACTGTAGATGTCTTCCTTGAGAGCGCATATTTCAACCCTGTATCGATCAGGAAGAGCTCCAAGAGACATACTCTCAAGACAGATGCATCGTTCCGTTACGAGCGTGGAGCTGACCCTCTCGTGGTGGAGTATGCTGCAAAACGCGCCGCTCTCTTGATTCAGGAGCTTGCAGGTGGTCAGATTGTCGGAAGAATGCAGGAATTCTATCCTGAGAAAATCGAGAAGAAGGTCGTTGATCTTGACTACAACCGTATCGAGAGCTTCGTAGGTAAGAGGATCGGACATGACGTGATTGAGGGTATCCTCGAGGGTCTGGCATATGAGTTCCTTGAGAAGAACGAGACCGGAGCAAAGGTAGCTGTTCCTTCTTACATGATTGATGTTTATCGTGAGTGCGACATTGTGGAGGAAATCCTCCGTGTATACGGATATAATAATATCGAGCTGCCACAGGCAATGAGAATGTCTGTGAATGCTCCGCAGAAGCCTGAGCCGGAGCAGGTGCGCAAGTCGATTGCGGATTTCCTTGCCGCTAACGGTTTCGTGGAGACAATGAATAACTCTCTGACCAAGTCAGACTATTACGCTAAGCTCAAGACATTCCCTGAGGAAAAGTGCGTGAGAATCATGAACCCTCTCAGCTCAGATCTTAATGTGATGAGGCAGACCCTTCTTCTCAACGGTCTTGAGGTTATCGCATACAATATCAACCGCCAGATTACAAACATCAAGACTTTCGAGTATGGTTCTGTATACTCATTCAAGCCTGAGACTGACGGAAAGACTCTCGAGTCATATGAGGAACACACATGCTATGCTCTCTTCATCAGCGGTCAGCCTGACAAGTCTTGGAGAGTTGATCCTGGCAAGGGTAACTACTTCCAGCTCAAGGGTTATCTTGAGCTTCTCCTCAAGCGTTTCGGTTGTGACATCTACTCGCTCGAGACCGAGGCTGCTCCTGCAGACCTCTTCTCTGAAGGACTTGCATACAACCTCCCTGGTTCGCATCAGCCTCTTGCGGTGATGGGTACAATCTCTCCTGCAAGACTCAAGCAGTTCGGCATCAAGCAGCCTGTATTTGCGGCTGAGATTAACTGGCCTGCGCTTTTCGAGCTTGTTAAGAGAAACAAGATCAAGTATAAGGAACTTCCTAAGTTCCCTGAGGTAAGACGTGACCTTGCACTCCTTCTTGACGAGTCTGTAAGCTATGCAGACCTTCGCAAGAGCGCATTCAGAGTCGGCAAGAAGCTTCTCAAGCAGGTAGGCCTGTTTGATGTATACAGAGGCGATAAGATTGCAGAGGGAAAGAAGCAGTATGCTCTCAGCTTTGTGCTTCAGGATCTTGACAAGACATTGACTGATAATGATGTGGAGAAGGTGATGAGCAAGCTCCTCTCTACATTCCAGAATGAATTCGGAGCGACATTGAGATAGCATGAGGAAGTTTCTGCAACATATCCTGATTTTGCTCGCGGCAGCGGTTATTCTCGCGCCTTCCTGCAGAAGGGAAGGCCCGAGGGTGATTCCGCGTTCAAAGCTTGCAAAGATCTATGCCGAGATGTTCGTTACTGATCAATGGGTTCAGTCGAAGCCTGGTCTCAGGACTATTGCAGACACGTCTTTGGTTTATGAACCGATACTGGAGAAGTACGGTTTTGATTCGGAAGATTACCAGCATAGTATCGATCACTATATGGATGACCCCGAGAGATTTTCACGAATTCTCAGGTCTACGGCATCAATCCTTGACAAGGAGATCAAGGCTTTGAAGAAAAAGCAGACGGAAATCAAACTCAATGAGGAAATAAAGAAGGAGATCGCAAGGTTTGAGATCGATAGGTTCCAGTTCTATGACGATCTTATATCTGAAGATGGCCTCAGGGGGTGGTCAGACAGTCTGGATGTGGTATGGGATACTGTCTTTAATGCCTATAGGTTCAGAAGATTGCCTAGGACAGATACCATCTATGAAGGTCCTTGGATGATTGTTGAAGATACGATAGCGCTTACGGATTCTCTTGCAGTTGATTCTCTTGCAGTTGATTCTTTGGCAGTGGCTGATTCTCTTCAGAAGATTGACAGCAACAATGTGGTGACGAAGAAGTCATCAGGAGTGCTGTCGCCGAAGGTTGTGGAGAATGTAAAAAATGAATTCACTTTAATGAAACCTGATACGACGAAGAAGACACTTTTCAAAAAGGCAGTCACTGGCCGACCATCGCCTTCGATCAGGAAAAGACAAGAAAAGTAACAGGCAACTATGAGACTGACAGCAGAATATGTATATACCTCCGGCGCTTCAGGTGTAATCAAGAACGGATATGTAGAGTTTGATGAGGCTGATGGCACAATTGTCAGCGTGGGCGAATGCTCTGCAGATGAGCAGATTACGCCCGGCGCATTGACCCCGGGATTTGTCAACGGACATTGCCATATAGAACTTTCACATCTTCATAGAAAGTTCCGTAAGGGAACAGGTATGGCCGGTTTCATCGATCAGATCAACGAGTTGAGGGATTGGGCTGGCCGTGATGAGAAGGTTCGTCTGACAAGATATTGGATGGACAAGATGTGGGCTGACGGCGTTTCGGCTATGGCTGACATCAGCAATGACGACTCTTCGTTTGACGTGAAGAAGTCTCACGATATGTATACAAGGACATTCCTTGAGGTCTTCGGCAGCGAACCGCATATGTGCGAGGGGGTAATGGAAGAGGTTACAGCATTGAACGCTACGGCTGATCAGGCAGGCATTGATGCTGCTCCGACCCCTCACTCATGTTATACCATGAGCCCTGAACTTCTAAGTGCATCTGCAGCAGCAGGACTTGCAAAGGGATTCCTTTCATACCACTCCCAGGAGAGCCAGGAAGAGGAGGACCTGCTAAGGACCGGTTCCGGAGCTATGTATGAGAATCGCAGACGCTCAGGCATGAGCACTCCGCCTGTGACAGGTGAGTCCTCTTTGAAGTATTTCATTCAGCGTCTTGCGTCTGCAGTTCCTGCTCCATACAGCCAGCATATTCTTCTCGTACATAATGTGTGTCTTACACAGGATGATATTGATGCTGCCAAGAAGGTGATGGACAATGTTTATTGGACTGTGTGTCCTCTTTCTAACATATTTATTCATAATGCATTGCCGCCAATACCTCTCATGAGGTCAAATGGTCTTGACATCATGCTCGGAACTGATTCCCTTTCAAGTAATGATGATCTTGACATGGTCAAGGAGATGTTCTGCATCCACCAGAACTTCCCGGAAGTTCCAATGTCCGAGATTCTGGAATGGGCAACACTTAACGGTGCACGATTCCTTAAGAAAGACGATGTCATAGGAAGTCTTGAGGTGGGGAAGAAGCCAGGTATCGTGAGGATAAACAACATTGATGAGAACGGTTGTGTTACAGCAGCAAGCTCGTCAGAAAGAATAAGATGATGCTGCATTTTGACGATATAGTTTTCGGACCTATTTTCAGCCGCAGGTTAGGATCTTCTCTTGGTGTCAATATCCTTCCTTCGAAGGGTAAGTTGTGCAATTTCGACTGTGTCTACTGCGAGTGCGGATGGAATAAGGATGGCATAGCTGAGCGCAAGTTTCCGACTCTTGCAGAGGTTGAAGAGGCTCTGGAAATCAAGATGGCCGAGGCTGTCGAGGAGGGAGTCAGCATAGACTCGATAACATTTTCCGGTAATGGGGAGCCTACCATGAATCCGGAATTTCCGCAGATAATAGATGCAACACTCCGTATCAGGGACAAATATTATCCCGAGGCAAAGGTTTCCGTTCTCTCGAATGCCTTTCTGGTCGGCCGCGAGGCGGTAACAGAAGCACTGAAAAAGGTGGATAATCCTATTTTGAAGATTGATGCTTCGAGTGATGAACTGGTCATGAAGATAAATAAGCCGTGCGGACCGTACCATCTGTCCAAGGTGATAGACAGTCTGCGCAGATTCGACGGAAACTTTGTCCTGCAGACCATGTTCCTGAAGTCTCCGGAGTTCGACACGGCAGAGCCGCAGGCTCTCGCTGCATGGCATGACATTGTACGTGAACTCCGTCCAAGGCAGGTGATGGTATATACTATAGACAGGGAGACTCCTGATAAGTCTCTGGCGAAATACACGGTTGAGGAAATGACACACTTCGTGAAACCTCTCATTGACGAGGGATTCGATGTGCAGATAAGAGGATAAACAATGAGACTTGTGATTCAAAGGGTGGCGAACGCCAGTGTGAATGTGCCTGCAGAAGGGTATGAGGCCAGCATAGGAAAGGGGCTGCTCGTCCTTGCCGCATTCATAGATGAGGATACCGACGAGGACCTTGAATGGTGTGCGCGCAAGCTGGCTGCAATGCGTATATTTGATGATTCAGAGGGCGTCATGAACCTCTCCGTCAAGGATGTGGATGGAGAAATATTGGCAGTGAGCCAGTTTACTCTATATGCTTCGACGGTGAAGGGTAACCGTCCGTCGTATATCAAGGCTGCGAAACCTGATGTGGCTATACCTCTTTATGAAAAGTTTCTTGGAAAGATAGAAGAATATACAGGCAGGAAACCTTCCCATGGCATATTTGGTGCTGATATGAAGGTCAGCCTGCTTAACGATGGTCCGGTAACCATCATCGTGGATTCAAAGTTGAAATTTTAAAATTATTAATTATATGGCAGAATATCTTACAAAGTATGGCTATGCCCCGGATCCGGAGGCAATGGGTAGAGCACTTGAGCTTATAGCGTCAAATCTTGAGAATGTGGCATCGGAGCAGGTGTATAAGGACTGCTTCTCCATGATGGACCTTACAACACTTAAGACCAACGATACTCCGGCTTCTGTTGCAAAGCTTGTGAATAAGGTCAATGCGTTCCGTGAGGCATATCCCGAGTGGCCACTTCCGGCTTCCGTATGTGTATATCCTAACTTCGCTGCTACAGTGAAGGATGCAAGGACTTGTGACTTCAACATTACAGTTGTATCTGCATGTTTTCCGTCTTCTCAGAGTTTTCTTGAGGTGAAGCTCAGAGAATGCGAGATTGCTGTGGAGCAGGGTGCGGATGAAGTGGATATCGTCCTCGCTCTCAGCGCATTCCTTGCGGGGGATTATGAGGCAGCGGCTGAGGAGATCCGTCAGGTACGTGCATGCATTGATAAGGTTGCTGCAAAGCAGGGCAGGACAGTTCATCTCAAGGTCATTCTTGAGACAGGCCTTCTCCGTACTCCGGAGGCAATCGCTGAGGCTTCATTCCTGGCAATGGAAGCTGGTGCTGACTTCATCAAGACGTCTACAGGAAAGGTAGATGTGAATGCAACTCCTGCTGCAGCATATGTAATGTGCGAGTGCATTGCAAAGTATCATGAGATGACAGGAAAGAAGATCGGTTTCAAGCCGGCAGGCGGAATTTCGTCAGCAGCAGACGCTCTCTGCTATTACTCTATTGTCTCAAGCCTTCTGGGCAAGGACTGGCTCAATAAGGAACTTTTCCGCTTCGGTGTCAGCCGTGTAGCCAACAGCCTTCTTGCTGCAGTCGAGCAGAAGACCATATCTTTCTTCTAGTCCTATACAATGATTTATCTCATTTTTTAGAAAAATAAGTTAAAATCTATTATAGAAATCGCCCGTAGAGATGTCTCTGCGGGCGATTTTTGCAGATAAGCTCATACTTTTTTGTTACACGGATAATACTATGGAACTTTGCCTCCGTAATTAAACGCAACGATTATGAGAGGTAGAATGACATTGATTTTGCTGGCATTGGCACTGGTGTCGTGCAGCAAGGAAGACATGCATCACGTCCGTGACATAAACTACGATTACGGTCGTGACCTTAAGCATGAGAAGATTGTTCTCGGTAACCGTCTTGATAACCCATATAAGACCGAGAACATGGCCAGAGCGTTGAAGTCCCTGTATCCTACCAAGGCGGACAGGGTGGAACTGAAGAGTACTGATCTGTATGTACGTTTTCTCCCGGCAGATCAGGGACAGTGTGACCTTCTTGAAAGTATGGGCCTGCAGCTTGTCGACCATCCGGTTGATTATGACATTGTAGTCGAGGGGGACTGGTATCACGATCCGTCTGTTCCGGAAGGTGATGTGACCTGGCAATATGCTGTCGTACCGGCAGACTTTCAGTTCCCGGATGTAAATTACGAAATCATAGACGAATGCTATATATCCGAGAATGACCCTGTGTCCAAGTCTGCAGACTATGGGATAGACTGGGACGCAGTCGAGAGAGAATCGTATGTGCTGACTGGCAATTCCTCGATGATTCCGGATCAGCTCACGAAGGCATCATCCAGACCCGTTCCGTCTGGACGTATAACTGTGGTTGACCGTCATGCCAATGGAGCGAAACCCTTTGGTGTGTCCGGAGTCATGGTTGTGTGCAATTCATTTGTTAAATTTTCGACTGCCTATACTGACCGCGACGGATATTATTCCATGGAAAAGGCATTTTCTACAGATGTCAGGTATCGTCTGGTCTTCAAGAACGAAAAGGGATTTGGCATAGGTCTTAATCTCATTTTGCTTCCGGCGTCAGTTTCAACATTGGGTAAGGCTGGACCAGAGGGAGTTACCATGACAATAACTGAAGATTCTGATGAAAAGCTTTTCAAACGCTGTGTGGTGAACAATGCTGCTTATGATTATTACAGCAGATGTGTGACTGGAGATATGGGTATTGCTGCACCGCCATCAGATCTCCGCATATGGCTGTTCTATAATCTTGAAGCCAGCAGTGCGGTAATGCTGCATCATGGGACTATACTTGAGTCTGACCTGATTGGTAAGTATCTCGGCATATATACTGACCTGATAAGAGTATTTCTTCCAGACATAACTCTTGGGGTCAAAGGAAAGGATTCGTACCGAGACTTATATGACACTACATGTCATGAACTGGCACATGCCAGCCATTTCACAAAGGCAGGACGTGACTTCTGGAACAGATATATATTCTATATCATGGCTTCATATGTTGCAACTTCTGGCAAAATGTATGGAGATGGTACAGGAGAGGATGCAGGAGTCTGTGAAGTCGGAGAGATGTGGGCTTATTATCTGGAGAGCAAGATGTACAAGGACCGCTATGGCGGGGACTTCCCTTCATATGGAATATCTTTCTGGTTCTATCCGCAGATATTCAGATATATGGATGAAAGGGGAGTGTCGACCTCAGAGATGTTCTCTGTCCTCGGACCGGATGTTACATCGAAGGCTGCCTTGAAGACTGCTCTTCTGACGGCATATCCGAATAAACGTACAATCATCGAACAGGTGTTCGGAAGATATAGATAATGTCATGAGAAAGCATCTTATACTTCTGGGGGTATGCCTTATGGCTTCGTCCTTTCCGTCATTGGCGCAGAAGTTCAGCCTTTCCACCAATTTGCTTGATTATGCTTGTCTTGGTACTATGAATGTAGATGTATCATATTCTGTATCAAGGAGATGGAGTGTTCTTGCCGGAGCTAGATATAATCCCTTTACCTTCAAGGCGGGAGATTCCGAGACTCAGTTTCAATATAGACAGCAATCCTATGCAGCCGGTGTCAGGCTATGGCCATGGCATACGATGTCGGGTTGGTGGTTCGCTGGAAAACTGCGTTATCAGGAGTATTGTTATGGAGGCATATTTTCCAAAGAGGCTGAGGAGGGCGACAGGTTCGGCACAGGTCTTTATGCCGGGTATACATATATGCTTGCGAAACATCTGAACCTTGAATTCGGTGTCGGCTTCTGGAGTGGAATCGCATTGTATAGGAGATATTCCTGTCCGGTGTGCGGTGTGACTATAGGGTCCGGAAGAAAGTACTTCCTGCTTCCTGACGACCTCATGATATCGTTGGCCTATGTATTCTAGAGGGTGGCTTGCTGTTGTAGTCATCGTGGCCTTGTGCCTGTCCTGCAGTCCCTATAGGAGGATTCAGAAGATCCGTTCAGGAGAGGTCATGATCGGACTGAGTGTGCCGGCAGAGCCTCCGGCTGAAGAAGACGATGGGGCAGATATAAAGATTGACAGCATAAGGGGATCGTTGTCTGAAGGCCCGATAATCATGAATGCCATCAGGGATTCCGAGACGGGAGAAATGGTAGCTTCAGATGTTATTGTAGCTTCAAAAGTGACTGCACGCTTCAGGAATGTGGCGGAGAGGGCGGGATATGTGACTATCGGATTTGATATTACGGTTCCTGCAGCTATGGCGGATTCGAGATGGCAGCTCAAGGTAAGGCCTATGATGCGCATTCTGGCGGATACGCTCGAACTGGATCCTGTCTATATTACAGGCTCCGGTTATAGGGCAGCACAGTTGAGGGGCTACGAGAGATACAGGGCTTTCCTGGCTACCATAATAACTGATACTGCGGACTTTGTACATCTCAGACAGCTTGAGGTATTTCTGGAAAGACATTTTCCGGAGACATATGCGATGAAGAATGACAGTTCCTTGATTTCTGAGCCAATGGCTGAAAATCTTTTTGGAGTTACTCAAAGAGATGCTCTGTACCATTACACAAGCCATCTGCGACGTACAATCAATGAGAGAAGGAAACTTAGAGCTGCCAGGTTATATGACAGATATGTGAAGGATCCTATTGTCACGGAAGGAATACGGTTGGATACAGTTCTGGTCAGTGCGGACGGGGATTTCACCTATTGCTACGAACATACATTCAAAAGCCGTCCTAATCTGCGCAAGGTGATGGTTGCGCTGGATGGAGACCTGTATGAGATGGGAGAACATCTGACTGCATTGCCTTTCCCGGATGAACTTACCTTCTATATCAGCTCGCTGTCATCGCTGGCGGATATGACCACGCGGTATAGGATGACCATCATGGAGAGGATGGTGTATGATAATACCAAGGCTTTGATTGACTTTGAGGTCGGCAAGGCGGTGATAGATACTCTTCTTGGAGATAATGCTTCCGAAATATGCCGGGTGAGAAGGTGTATCGAGAATGTATTGGCGCGTGATGACCTGGAACTGGATTCCCTTGTCATAGTGGCGTCATGCTCTCCTGAAGGTTCGTTCGAGTCCAACAGACGTTTGTCCCAGGCACGTTCCAAAGCAGTCCTTGAGCATATCGGAGATTATGTGCCGGAAGAATGGCGTGACAGTCTCATAGCTTCCTCATTACCTGAGAACTGGAGCCAGCTCGCGCTTCTGGTGGAGAATGATACTGTAATTTCTCCAGACATGCGAAAGAATATCAGCTCGATGATAGCTTCGATGAAGAATCCGGACAGGACAGAGAAGGACTTGTCCCGGTTGTCTGAGTACAGATACTTGAGGGAGAAACTGTATCCTCAGCTGAGGAGTGTAAGATTCGACTTCTATCTTCATAGGAAGGGAATGCAGAAGGATACAATACATACTACAGAAATCGATAGTGTATATATGGCAGGATTGCAGGCTCTGAGAGACTTGGACTATAAGCGTGCGGTAGGAATACTTCGTCCGTACGATGATTATAATGCAGCTCTGGCGTTCATGTCAGCAGATTATAATCACTCAGCATTGGATGTGCTTGGGCGTCTGGATGACCGTGATCCTAAAGTATGCTATCTGATGGCTATGGTTCTTGCCAGACTCGGGCAGTTGGAGGAGGCAATGAAATATTTTGAGCTGTGCATTGCGTATGATCCGTATATGGAACATAGGGCTAATCTGGATCCGGAGATGCATCAGCTTGTGAAATTAAAGAAACCATTTTAAAACCAAATAGTTATGATGAGAAAATTTTGTTGGGCAGCTCTAGCTGCGTTGGCAGCAGTAAGCTGCAGTGAGAAGGAAGCGGATATTCCGCAGGGTGGTGTTGGAGATGAGCTCGTGACATTCTCTGTTTCTGTTCCGGGAGTCGAGACCAAGAGTGTCGGTGGCTCCGCAAGTGTTGAGAAGACTATTGAGAGTCTTCAGGTGTTTGTGTTCAATAAGCATGGGGTATATGAGACCTCTGCCGTGGCTGCTGCTGGTGAGGCTAGTGTTACATGTACAGTAGGTGACAAGAAGATTGTGGCTCTTGTCAATGCTGCCGCGTTTGATGATGTGACTAGTTATCAGGACCTGGTTGGTCGTACTATTTATCTTAAGGATTCGGGAGTAGGTAAACTGGTTATGTTCGGCGAAACTACTGCTGTGGTCTCGGCTCAGACTTCAGTAAATGTGGAAGTGAGCTATCTTTCGTCCAAGGTTGTGCTTGAGTCTGTTGTGCTTGAGTTTGAAAATGAGGAACATAAGGAACTTGACTTCGCAATCGAGTCGGTGTATCTGCTTAATGTTGCTGGAGACAGGAAACTGGTTGGTGAGTCTGCTCCACAGGTCTGGCATAACCTCGGCAAGCTTGATTCCGGTTCGGGCCTTTTGAGTTTCCTTTATGATGACGTTGCCTCTGTGACTCTTCAGTCTGGCGGAGCAGGTTATAGTACCGAACACTATTTCTATTGCTACCAGAACCCTACATCTGCCAAGACACGACTGGTCATTGAGGCGAAGATCGATAATGAGCTTTACTATTATCCGATTGATGTGAATACACTGCTTCCGAACAATGAGTATTCATATAGAGTGAAGCTTACACGTCTTGGAACGGATACCCCAGATGGAAGTCTGGAGGAGGGCACATGCAGTGTGACCGTTTCAATCAAGGACTGGGTTCAGAACTCTTCTGATGTGACGATTTAAGGGAGGATGCTATGGTGAGACCTTTGGAAGTTATTTCGGCGATATGTTGTCTGTTTTCATGTGTGGCCTGCTCTGTAAAGGAGGACAGGATGGCTTGCCCATGCAGGCTCGTGCTGGATTTCGGTGGTAATGATACCGTTTCGGTAAGGTCGGCTGAACTGCTGGTGACTGCTTCTGAAGGTTTTCATCTGCAGGATACGCTGATCGGCAGTGACTTCGGAGATGAATATGTGGTATCTGTCCCTCGGGGCGAAGTGAATGTGTTTGCATGGTATGGTGGGGATGGCTGTGTCGGAGCGAATGAGGGACTTAAGATACCCTATGGTCAGGATTGCCCTGAGGTCTATATGGATTTCTTCAGTATCATGGCGGAAGGTGAGAGTGTGAGGAAGACGGTAGCAATGACGAAGAACCATTGCAGAACGACCATTTATGTCAAGACGGAGGAGATATTTCCTTATCGTCTTCTGGTAAAAGGTGAAGTCGATGGTTATGATCATGACGGATCCCCATCCTATGGCCATTTCATGTATGAGCTGGAACTGTCTGATGGCATGACCGGTCTGGTGGTCCTTCCGCGCCAACGTGACGACTCATTGTGTCTGGAGGTATGTGATGGAGAGTCTGTACTGAAAGTCTTTACCTTGGGGCGTTACATTTCAGCAACCGGATATGACTGGACCGCCGAGCATCTAGAGGACCTTACGCTTAGCCTGGACTATACCCATAACGTAATTGGAATATCGATTGGAGAATGGGAGAAGGAGCATCACTTTGACATATCTATCTGATGAAATTTAAAAATATATAGTTCGTAATTCAAAAACATTTTATATCTTTGTCCCGCTTTTCCAAGCCCGAGTGGTGAAATGGTAGACACGCTCGTTTCAGGTGCGAGTGCTTCACGGCGTGTAGGTTCGACTCCTATCTCGGGCACAAAGAGTTCAGTTTTTTAAGCTGGGCTCTTTTTTTATTTCATTATATTTGCGGAAATGTTAAAGTAAATACAGGCAATATGAAGATAGTGTTTCTTGATGCGGCAACGATGGGCAATGTGTCTTTCGAGCCGTTCGAACGTCTTGGAGATTTCGTCAGATATGAAAGTTCTACTCCGGAAGAGGCCCGTGAGAGGGTAAAGGACATCGATGTGCTTCTGATCAATAAGGTTCTTGTCAATAAGGAACTGATCGATGCGGCTCCGAACCTCAAGCTTATCTGCATAGCCGCGACAGGAGTAAATAATATAGATGTAGAATATGCGGCGTCGAAAGGTATTCCGGTGCGTAACGCAGTCGGATATTCCACTGACTCGGTAGTGCAGTCTACTTACATGCATATCCTGTCACTTGTCGGAGGCGGACAGTATTTCGACGAGAGCGTGAAGTCGGGCTCATATTCACGTAGTGGCATGTTCACCGATCCTAACTGGAACTGGTGGGAGCTTGCAGGAAAGACCATCGGTATCATCGGCCTCGGAAACATAGGAAAGAAAGTTGCACAGATAGCTGAAGCATTCGGCATGAAGGTATGTTATTTCTCTACCTCAGGTACTGGTCATTGCCATGATTATCCGTGCCTTCCTCTTGAGCAACTTCTGGCTGGGTCGGATATCGTTTCAATACATGCGCCTCTTAACGAACGCACAAACAGACTCATAGGTGCAAAGGAACTTGCTATGATGAAGCCATCTGCATTTCTCGTGAATATGGGACGTGGCGCTATAGTGGTTGAGGAGGATCTGGCGGCAGCTGTTGATAATGGCGTGATTGCCGGTGCTGGAATTGATGTGTTCGTTACAGAACCGATTCCTGAAGATCATCCATACTTGAATATGCAGCATCCGGAACGTATGCGCCTCGCTCCTCACGTAGCATGGGCCAGCATGGAGGCGCGCCAGAGATTGGTAGGCATCATGGCAGATAATATAGCCAAAGGCTGGTAAGCGATACCGGGGTATAATGAAAAAAGAGGTTGCGGATTTCCGTAACCTCTTTTTCTGCTCCCGAACTTGGACTTGAACCAAGGACCCTCTGATTAACAGTCAGATGCTCTAACCAACTGAGCTATTCGGGAATTTTATTCCTTTGAAAAAAGGATGACTTCCTAGCCATCCTCTTTGCTCCCGAACTTGGACTTGAACCAAGGACCCTCTGATTAACAGTCAGATGCTCTAACCAACTGAGCTATTCGGGAATTTAGGTGTCTCAAACGGCTTTTTTGTCGTTTGGGATTGCAAAGGTAGGAACAATTTTCAAACTTCCAAACTTTTTCTACAAAAAATTGTTATTTTTGTATCTTTGTAATGATTTCAGTCAAAAACAAGGTTTTTGAGCCCTAAAACTGCTATTTATGGATATCGATCTTCTGTCTAAGATGGTCAAGGAACTGATTCTTGACAATGACCGGGTGGTGCTTCCGGGTCTTGGTTGCTTCGTGGCTGAAATGGTCCCTTCCACGTTTTCCGATAAAGGTTATACCATCAACCCACCTTATAGGAGGCTTTATTTCCGTTCGCGTCCGGATTATGGTGATGCGCTGACGCGGCTTTATGCTGAGGGTAACGCCATTGAGATGGAAATTGCCGACAAGATAATCACGGATTTCGTATCAGAACTCAAGGAAGTCCTTTTTACAAAGAAGACCATTGTGTTCCCGGGTCTTGGCAGGTTGAGGGCTACAAAAGAGAATGCTGTGTTCTTTGTTGCTGATGAGGATCTTGATATCTATCCTGCCGGTTTTGGTCTGGAACCGCTTTCTCTCAAGACACACCAGGAGTCTGCGGCAGAAGTGACTGCAGCCGTCGAAGGTTTGAAACAGCTTCTGGAAGAGCCTGTAGTGGAACTGCAGCCTTCAGTTGAACCGGAACCGAAAGTGGAACCGGAACCGATGCTAGAACCGGAACCGGTGGTGGAGCCAGAACCGGAGGCCGTCTTCGAACCGGAGCCGGTCATGGAACTGGAAGATCATTCACATCCGGTACCAGAAGAAGACGTTCAGGACGGGCCTGATCATGGAAGCCCTCTTCTGAAGGCTCTGAAAGTTATTCTGATCATATGTGCTGTCCTTGCTATATTGCTTGGGTTATATATCGCTGTAGCGAAACTGGCTCCGGAGTGGCTGGACCGACTGCTTTACACTAAGGTACAGTTGGAAATCCTCAATTATAAACCATAATATGAAGAAGTTAATACAACACCATACGATTCCATGTTACGACACAGATGCTTCATGGCGTCTGAAGCCGGCATCTTTCATGAATCTTGCCCAGGAGGCTGCCGGTCAGCATGCTGTTCATCTGGGCTTCGGCTATGATGATCTTATCGTTACAAACACGGCCTGGATTCTTTCAAGAGTCCATATTGAATTCGTCGATACTCCGAAATGGAGAGATGACGTTACCCTTACAACCTGGCATAAGGGACTTGACCGTCTTTTCTATATCAGGGACTTTGTCATGACAGACAAGGAAGGCAATGCAAGGGTTAAGGCAACTACATCCTGGCTTGTCCTGAACCTTGAGACCAGAAGGCTTGTGCGCGATCCAGACCTGATGGAAGAGGGGACGGTATGCACGGAGAATGTCATAGAGACTCCGGCAGACAAGGTGGTGATGCCTAAGGATGTTGAAGCGGAACATGTCATGGACCATATGGTGGCGTATTCGGATGTGGATATGTTGGGTCACACCAATAACGCAATGTATATGCAGTGGGCTATGGATGCCGTGGATTATGTGACAGCATCTTCAATGCCGGTAAGACAGGTGACCATCAATTTCAACCATGAGACCAAGGCTGGTGACTGCGTCAGCATTTATCGTGCATCTGTCCGGAAGGAAGATGGAATTCATGTATATGTGGAAGGTAAGGTGGATGGCACCTCATCATTCACAGTGGAGATTGTTTTCTGATGATTGACCTTGTATATCCATATGATCTTGCCCCTGTGCTTCCAGCCCCTACGGTTGATTCGCTTCCGCAGGTATCGCAGGTTGTTGAGTATTTTCCGATTGTCGAGTCCAATGGTCTGGTAATAGGTCGCTCGACCAGAGAGTATTGTCACGGCGGATCAAAACCACTGCATCCTGTCATACATATCCATATAATAGACCGTTTCTGCAGAATATATCTACAGAAGAGGGCTATGAACAAGGACATACAGCCCGGTAAATGGGATACAGCTGTGGGTGGACATGTGTCGTACGGCGAAAGCATCGTTGAAGCCGTATACAGGGAGGCATATGAGGAACTTCGCTTCCATGAGTTCAATCCTATACACCTTGAGACATATGAATTTGAGTCTCCGGTTGAAAGAGAGATGGTCAGTGTCTTTGCGGCAGTAGGAACATACGACCTCCGTCCGGATCCGGAGGAGGTCGCAGAAGGCCGTTGGTGGCCTGTCGAGGATATTGATGCCAACATAGGAAAAGGTGTCTTTACACCAAATTTTGAATCAGAGTTCAAAATGATAAGGAAATCCCTGCTGGCATTGCTTTAGATAAATCAGAGAAACATATCAAAGACTGTATCAAACTGTTGTTTGAACATGTCCATCAGGACGCTGCAGGTTTCTGAGTCCATATGTTCTATTCTCATGAGGTAGAATTCCAGTCCTAGATAGAATTCAT
Organism: Bacteroidales bacterium; assembly: GCA_017631175.1. Classification (GTDB taxonomy): domain Bacteria; phylum Bacteroidota; class Bacteroidia; order Bacteroidales; family UBA932; genus Cryptobacteroides. The sequence continues at coordinate 17,834 of JAGBTT010000049.1, read as the reverse complement.
CCTTGAATGTCGTTACCTCGCTTTGGGACAGGCCGGTCAGATATGAACCCATTTCAACGCCTGTCTGTTCCATGGCCTTGTCGTCTTGGGTTCCGTTCATGGAATCTTCCACATAGGCTGCAATTTTTCTGGCATATCCATCTGCCTTGCTGGCTACGGGGGTGTCCTCCTGTTGCTCGCTGTCTTCTTTTCCGGTCAGACTGTTCATGAATGCATTGACGAGCTGGTCGGCAGTATTTTTGTCAATGTCGTGTTTCCCGAAATAGTAATAGATGGAATTGCTGAAGTGCATCAGATAATCCTTGATCTGGTCTGCAGACATATCTGTCATATGAGTGCCCATCTTTATGCCAATAGCATAGCATTTCTTCTCATATTCGTCAACTTTTATGTCCATGTTCATCAGGTCCTTGACTGCTTGAGTCATTTCCAAGGCGAGCTGGTCTGCCTTTTCTGTCAGTTCGCTGCTTTGTGCATTTGCGGCCACTGTGAATCCAATAAGGAGCATTGCGGTGAGAATCAATCTTTTCATGCTGTGATCTATTAAATGAAACCTCTTGCAAGGTATCAAAAAAACTTCAGCCCGGCAAGGAATGCCCATGGAAATGATTATATTTGTATGATTATACAAATATCAATACAGTAATGTCTACAATAGAATGCTTCATTCCTTTAATGTGTGGTGATGATATCTCCACTACAGTGGAATCCTTCAGCCGAAGTGATTCCTTCACCGGGGTAACAATCCTGTCCGGAGTTTCGCTGAGGGCTACTGAAACATTGAGAAGCATTGCAGAGGCTGTTTCTCAGAAGTTCATCCTTATCTATACAAAGGACAAGCCGCTTGAGATGGGCATGTTCGCCTTGGATCGTATCCTGAGCATCGCAGAGGATACAAAGGCAGATATGCTGTATGCTGACCATTATACTTCCAGTGAAGGAGAAGACGGCATGGCTCGCAGATTCAGACATCCGCTGATAGACTGCCAGAAAGGAGCTTTGAGGGATGACTTTGACTTCGGAAGTGTTCTCGTGTTCAGGACATCTTCATTCAGAAGGGCAGTCCGTTCCATGACGGAGGATTATCAGTGGGGTGCGTTGTATGACCTCAGGCTCCGCATGAAACGCATTGTCCATATCAACGAATATCTATATACTGAGATAGAGACAGACTCAAGAAAGTCTGGCGAGAAACAGTTTGATTATGTGGACCCGAAGAACAGGGCCGTGCAGATTGAGATGGAGAAGATATGTACCGAGCATCTCAAGAGGATCGGAGGATATCTCGAACCGAAGTTCAAGGACCCGGATCCGAAGGATTTTGGACAGCATGAATTCCCTGTGACAGCGACTGTAGTTATACCTGTATTCAACAGAGTCAGGACTGTAAAGGACGCTGTGTTGAGTGCTCTCAGTCAGGAGACGGACTTCCCATATAATGTCATAGTGGTCGACAACCACTCTACCGACGGCACCTTCGAGCTTCTGGAGGAACTTGCCTCGCAGGATGAAAGATTGGTCCATGTGGTTCCTGCAAGACACGATCTTGGCATTGGAGGTTGCTGGAATCTGGCTGTGCACCACGAGAAATGCGGCGAATACGCCGTCCAGCTTGACAGCGATGACGTATATAGCGGCCCGGAGACCCTTCAGAAGATCGTCAACGCATTCCGCGAGCAGAAGTGCGCTATGGTCGTAGGAACATACCAGATGACTGATTTTGACATGAACCCTATCCCTCCGGGAATCATCGACCATAGGGAATGGACAGAAGAGAATGGTCGAAACAACGCATTGAGAATTAACGGACTCGGTGCTCCAAGGGCATTCTGGACTCCACTTCTGCGTACTATAAATCTGCCGAATACAAGCTATGGTGAAGACTATGCTCTCGGTCTGAGGATCAGTCGCGAATATCGTATAGGACGTATCTATGATGTCCTTTACTGCTGCCGCCGATGGGAGGGAAATTCGGACGCAGCTCTTGATATAGAGAAAGTCAATGCGAACAACCTCTATAAGGACCGCATCCGCACATGGGAACTTGAAGCCCGCATGTCATGAAAGAAAACAGAATACATAAATTCGTAGGAGACCAGCTGTCACGTTGGCCTCTTGCGTGTGATAATTTCCGGGCCCTGAAGAATGTCCGTGTAAGGGAAGTTGAGGTTGGAGGATTGACCGTAAAGCTTCAGTTCAACCCTGCCAGGATGGTGTCTTCCGCTGCGAAGCTGAACAAAGAGGATATCGCCAAGAGGAAATGCTTCCTGTGCCGCGAGAACCGTCCCGATGTACAGACATTCATGAAGTTCGAGGGCCGCAAGGGAAAGAAATATCATATTCTCGTGAATCCGTATCCGATATTTCCGGATCATCTGGTCATTGCCATGAATAGGCATGTGGACCAGTCCATCTGGCACAGATATGTCGACATGCTGGACCTTGCAAGGAAATATCCGGACTTCACATTCTTCTATAACGGTCCCAGAAGCGGAGCCTCGGCTCCGGACCACCATCATTTCCAGGGCGCTCCGGAAGGTCTTATGCCATTGGAGAATGATGTAGACTGTCTTATCGCAACTGATGGTCAGGCATTGAAATATGTGTCGTCTGTGCTGGATGCTGACTTGTATCATTATGATAAGTTCACCACAGGCGTATTTGTCATTCGTGCGCGGACGTCAAAGTCGGCGGCCAAGATGTTCTACCGCCTTCTGGACTGTGCTGAAATTCCGGAAGGAGAGAATGAACCGCTGATAAATCTATTCACATATTGCCGTGACGGAGAGTTCCGTTCGATCGTTGTTTTCCGTCGAAGCCATCGTTCTCACCACTATTTCAGTGACGGCCCGGATCACCTGACAATGAGTCCCGGATGTGCCGATATGGCCGGGGTATTCATCGTTCCTGTAGAGGAGGAGTATGACAAGATCACGGCGGAACTTCTCGGAGAAATGGTACATGAAGTATCCGTTCCAAAAGATGAGCAGGAACGCATCATATGGCGTCTGACACGCACGCAACCGACCCTGGAGGTGGGAATCATGTCGGGCAAGCAGCTTGTATTCGAGATACTTTCAGACGGTGCAGGCAAGAGGACAGCTTCGCTCAAGGAAGGTAAGATAGAATATGGGGGTGCCTTGTATGACGAACTGTTCTTTGATGCGGAGACACTTTCTACGATGTTCGCGGAAGCGTCTTTTGTCCTGCACGATGTGACCATAGGAGTAGGCTTTCATTGGGAGCGTAAAGAAACTCAGAAGTTTGCCGGTGCCTTGAAGGTCATCGTGGATAAAGGCACACTTACTGCTGTCAATGTTGTCGGAGTCGAGGATTATCTTCTGAGCGTCATATCATCGGAAATGAGTGCATCGGCCAGCGAAGAATTCCTGAAGGCTCATGCAGTGATTTCGCGCTCGTGGGTCATGGCACAGATCGCTGCCGCGCGTCAGCATGTAACAGGAATAGTTCCGGAAGGTGTGTACAATGTGCCTACCTTGCTAGCTGATCTGGACGGAAGGTTCAATACTGTTCCTTATAAAGGGGATGGAGCCGACCACGAGTATGTGAAGTGGTATGACCATGAAGACCATCATTCGTTTGATGTGTGTGCAGATGACCATTGCCAGCGTTATCAAGGTCTGACAAGAGCCACTGGAGCAACAGTCCGAAAGGCCATAGACTCGACTTGGGGACAGGTTCTCATGTATGATGGTGCTCTTTGTGATGCCAGATTCTCCAAATGCTGCGGAGGGCGTATGGAAATCTTCAGTACATGCTGGGAGGATAGGGATTATCCATATCTGCAGCCGTTGTACGATACGCCGGGACATGGTGATGGCGGCGAGCACTTCTGTAACACTCAGGATAAGGACATCCTCGGTCAGGTGCTTAATGGATACGATCAGGAAACGACAGACTTTTACCGTTGGCAGGTCAAATATGACAGAAGAGAACTCGGAGAACTGATAGTTCGCCGAAGCGGAAGGAACATAGGTGCTGTTAATGATATGGAACCGCTCCAAAGAGGCCCGTCAGGCAGAATATATAAATTGCGGATAATCGGTGATAAAGGTATTCTCGTTGTTGGAAAGGAATTGGAAATCAGAAGGATACTTTCTGAGTCCCATCTTAAGTCATCAGCATTTGATGTCCGTTTCGAAGGAAATGAGATCATTCTCGAAGGCTATGGCTGGGGGCACGGCGTAGGTCTTTGCCAGATAGGAGCGGCAGTCATGGCCTCAAAAGGATACAGCTACAAGGAAATTCTGAACCATTATTATCCTGAAGCAGTCATAGAACGATATGAACAGAAATAACCGAAATCCGTGGCTATGGATCCCGACCCTATATTTTGCGGAGGGAATCCCTTATTTCATAGTCAACAACATATCCGTCGTCATGTTCAAGAATATGGGCATGCCGAACGGTCTGTTGGCTTTATATACCAGCATGCTTTATCTTCCATGGGTCATCAAACCCCTCTGGAGTCCGTTCGTGGACATCATCAAGTCCAAGAGATGGTGGATAATCACTATGCAGGTCCTGATGTCAGCAGCCATGCTGATGCTCCCTTTCCTGCTTCCGCAGGTTACGGGAGAAGCTATCGCCAGCACGCCTCTCTTTTATGCGACGCTGGCGCTCTTCTGGGTAACTGCCTTTGCCTCTGCAACCCATGACATCGCGGCTGACGGTTTCTATATGCTGGCACTTGACCAAGGTGAACAGTCCGGCTTTGTCGGCATCAGAAGCACATTCTACCGCCTTTCGTCCATCTTCGGACAAGGCGTCCTTGTCGCTCTTGCCGGCTTCCTTGAGAATGCGGGCAACGATGTGCACATGGCATGGAAGGCGACGCTGCTGCTTTCTGCGGCAGTCTTTGCCGTTGTGACCCTATATCACACATGGAGCATTCCACGTCCGGCAGCCGACAGCAGACCGGCGGTGACTACGGCCCGTGAAATCATAATGGAATTCAGACGCACCTTCGCCACCTTCATCACAAAGAAGGGAATCTTTATAGCTATGATCTTCATGCTTCTGTACAGACTTCCTGAGGCGTTCCTTGTAAAGATGATGAATCCTTTCCTTCTTGATTCTACAGCGCAAGGTGGTCTGGGACTTTCAAACGAGGCAGTGGGCATCGTCTATGGAACTGTCGGTGTGGCTGCTTTGACTGTCGGAGGCATCCTCGGAGGCATAGCGGCTGCTAAATGGGGCCTGAAGAAATGCCTCTGGCCTATGGCTCTCAGCCTCACCCTTCCGTGCCTGTCATTCGTATTCCTAGCAGCGCTCCAACCTCAGAACATATGGGTGATTGGCTCGTGTGTGGCTCTGGACCAGTTCGGATACGGATTCGGCTTTACGGCATACATGTTGTATCTCATCTACTTCTCGGAAGGGGAGTTCAAGACAGCGCATTATTCCTTGTGCACAGCCTTCATGGCCTTGAGCATGATGCTGCCGGGCCTTGTAGCGGGATATGTGCAGGAGAGGCTCGGATATACATCCTTCTTCATTTTTGTCATGGTGTGCTGCCTTGTGACGGTTGCAGTGACATTCATGGTGAAAGTTGATCCGGAATATGGTAAGAAACAATAAATCAGATATTTTATGAAGAAAATCATTGCAATGGCTGCATGTGCATCTATCCTTGCCGTAACAGGTTGCGGTCAGAAGAATCCTCAGCCTTCAGAAGGTTCTGAAGTGGGATTTGCCCTTTCCTTTTTCCAGAAGACAAACTCCAGTGTAAACTATGATGAGAATCTTTTGGTTTCTCCATACAGTGCGGGTGTGGCTCTGTCCATGCTTGCGGAAGGAGCGGAGGGCCAGACAAGGGCGGAACTTGACGATGCTCTCAACGGCTGCATCTTCAAGGCTGAAGATCTTGGCAGCAACGACTCCATTGTCGTAAAGTCGGCAAACTCCGTATGGGTAGGTGACAATTTCAGCATAAAGAACAAGTATGTCAGTCTTCTTGAAAAAGATTATGATGCATTCGTGATCACTCAGAACTTTCTTGATCCTGCGACAGTTCATGCGATCAACAACTGGTGTTCTGAGAATACTGCAGGAAAGATCAAGAGTATTGTGGACCGTCTTGGCTCCAATGATGTGATGATTCTTGTCAACGCCCTTTATTTCAATGCTCCATGGCAGAAGGCCTTCGATGCGGAATCTACCAGGAAAGGTGTCTTCCATGGCGTGAAGGGTGCCGAGCAGGTGGACATGATGACGCAGCGCAACAAGTTCCGTTATGCTCAGTACATGGGTTGTCAGATGGTAGAGCTTCCTTATGCAGGCGGGAGGTACTCGATGTATGTCGTGCTTCCTTCAGAAAGTATGGATGTAAACTCTATGATTCCATATATCAGCGAGTCTGCATTCGATGCGGCAATGGGTATGCTTGATTCCCGCGAGGTAATCCTCACAATGCCTAAGTTCAAGCTTGAAACATCACTTGTTCTTAACGATGCGCTTCAGGATATGGGGATTGAGACAGCATTCTCGGGTGCGGCAGATTTCAAAGGAATCGCAGCGACAGGCAACCTCGTACTCGAACAGGTAAAGCAGAAATGCTATATCGATGTGACAGAGGAAGGAACGGAGGCTGCTGCAGTGACAAGCGTCCAGGTACGTCTGACTTCCGTCGACCGAAATCCTGTTGCACGCATGACAGTGGATAGGCCATATTTGTTCTTTATCCAGGACAGCCAGTCAGGAAACATCCTCTTTGCAGGTAAGGTTGTGGACCTTTAATTTAAATGAACCTATGAAAAGATTGACGGCGCTGCTGCTTGGAGGAATCATGCTCTGTATGGGAGTAGCCCATGCGGCAGGACCAAAGGTAAAGACAGGAATAGAAGTATTGCGTGACCGTGGATTCGACGCTCTTCAAGGAAAGCGCGTCGGCCTGGTCACCAATCCAAGCGGAGTTGACAGTCAGCTTCGCTCTACGATTGATATATTGTATAATGCGCCAGAGGTAAACCTCGTGGCGCTATATGGTCCGGAGCATGGCGTGAGAGGCGATGTATATGCCGGAGGCAAGATCAGTGATTCAGTGGATCAGGCTACCGGACTGCCGGTGTACTCGCTTTATGGTGCAACGCGCAAGCCGACCCCGCAGATGCTTGAAGGTATTGATGTTATGGTTTATGATATCCAGGATGTCGGTGTGCGTTCATATACATATATCAGTACCCTCGGCCTTGTCATGGAGGCGTGTGGTGAGAAAGGGATCGAAGTCATGGTTCTTGACCGTCCGAACCCTCTTGGCGGCAACAAGATCGAAGGATGTTATGTGGAACCTGGCTTCCATTCGTTCGTAAGCCAGTATAGGATACCATATGTATATGGACTTACTCCGGGCGAGGTTGCCCTTCTCATAAATGGAGAAGGGCTGAACAGAGGCCAGAAAGGTGATCAGCAGCCTGCTAAATGCAAGCTTACTGTAATTCCGATGGAGGGATGGACCCGTGATATGGTGTATGAAGACACGGGACTTCCATGGGTCCTCCCGTCTCCGAACATTCCATTCAAGGAGTCGCCGATGTATTATGCCGCTTCCGGCATATGCGGTGAACTTTATGGGTTCATGAATATCGGTGTCGGCTACACGCTTCCGTTCCAGGTGTTCGGGGCAACATGGCTTGATCCGGTAAAGCTTATTGAAAAGCTTGAATCATATGAGCTTGAAGGTGTATCATTCCGGACCATATGGTTCAAACCGATAGCCGGATCTCAAAAAGGAGAATTGGTCGGAGGAGTTCAGTTCTTTTTTACGGCCTATGAAAAAGCTCGTATAACTGAAGTGCAATTCTTTGTGATGCAGGCAGTTGCAGAGCTCTATCCTGATAAGAAGGCATTTGAGGTAATAAGTGGATACGGACTCTTTGATAAAGTTTGTGGCACGGATTATGTTAGAACTACATTCAGCAAAGGGTACAACGTAGCGGATATCATAGATTATTGGCGGAAAGACGAAGAATCCTTCCGTGAATTATCGCAGAAGTACCACATCTATTAACCTTAAAACTTCTTTATCATGAGAACGATCAGGACAACATTCGCAGCAATGCTGACAGGTTTGGCATTGGTGGCGTTTCAGTTTGACGCCCAGGCGCAGGTCAGAAGGAGCACAACAACATCTCAATCGTCCTCTTCGACTAATAAACAGGGAACAAGGTCAGTGAGCTCTTCATCAGTGTCGCGATCATCGTCAACTGTATCACGATCGTCAACTGTATCACGATCGTCAACTGTATCACGATCGTCATCGGTGTCAAAGCCGTCGGCATCAGTCAGCAGGCCTTCTACTTCGGTTACGCGGCCATCAACTTCTTCACAGGTCAGGCCATCGACCGGTGCTTCTGCTGTAAAGAAACCGAGCACTACAGTCCAGAGACCTTCAACCAAGCCTGCAACATCCGTACGACCATCAGCCGGAACATCCGTACGTCCATCGACTGGAACAACTGTGCGTCCATCGACCGGCACTCAGGTCCGTCCATCGACCGGCACTCAGGTCCGTCCATCGACTGGCACTCAGGTCCGTCCTTCGGCAGGGACAGTCAGCAGGCCTGCGACCCGTCCTTCAGATGTAAAGAGACCGATACAGGTCACAAGGCCAGGAACTCGTCCAGGCGACAAGAAGCCAGGTGGAGAGGCAATGAAACCATCTCTTCGTCCAGGACAGGATGGACATCAGAAGCCAGGACATGGACAGCCTCATCACAAGCCGGTGCAGATACGTCCGGATCACAGACATGATGCTCCTAGAGTTCATCCTCGCGACCGTGACTTCATGCACTACAGCGCTCCATCTTACTTCTGGACAGGACACAACCACTGTTATGGACACAGAGTACGCGTTCTTCCTACACATGTTCATAGATATGTGCACTATGGAGTGACATATTATTGCTACAACGATATATGGTATCGTCCTTACGGTGGACATTATGTAGTCTGCAGACCTCCTTTCGGAACAGTCCTCGCAGCTAACCTGATAGCGGACATGACATGGGCGGCGGTAAGACTTTCATATTACTATACCGTAGCGAACACTTACAGTACCATAAGCGAGAACAACCGGCATATTGCTGAGCAGAACGCGATCATAGCGCAGAACAACGCTACTATCGCAGCTCAGAACGCTCAGATCGCAGCCGGTCAGCAACAGGCTCAGGCGGCATACGGACTTGCAACACAGCTCGGACTTGTACAGAGTTATGCGGCAGCGGGAAGCGATTACTACTACCAGGACGGAGTGTTCTACATGATGGATGCAAAAGGTGAGTACAAGGTCATCGTACCTCCTGCAGGAGCTCTCGTTGAGACACTTCCAGAGGATTTCGACATGGTTACTCTTGCAGATGGTAACGAGTATTACAAGGTCGATGACACCATATATAGAGTGGTTGTTCTTGAAGGAAAGCCTTACTTCGAGGTTCTCGGACAGCTTTACGCTTAAACAATTACATCATTAACGCATGACAGGCCGGAGAAATCCGGCCCGTCTTGTTTATAGTCTGTTGTAAGTCGCAAGCAGTGTGGCTGAGTCTCCTGAAGCGTGAAGCTCGATATGGAACCCCTCTTTGCTGGCTGTCTGAACGCCTTCTTCGACCATCACTTCAATAAGATGGCGGGCGACGGCTGGTGCTGGGTCTATGATTTCGATGTTTCTCTCCGGGTACGCTTCAGAGGCGACTTTACTGATTGTCTCACTAAGGAACGGATAATGGGTGCAGCCAAGAACGATCATATCGGCTCCGGCATCAAGCAGTGGTATGAGGCTGGTGCGTACTGTTGATTCTGCATCCGGCCCGGTTGTGATGCCCTTCTCTACCAGTTCAACGAATCCCTGACCGATGTGCTCTACAATCCGGACATTCTCGGCCCAGCGGGCTCTGGTGTCGATATACTTTGTGGCTTTCAGGGTACCGGCCGTTGCCAGGACTCCTACGACTCCCGTCTTTGTCGCCTGTGCTGCCGGTTTGATTGCCGGCTCCATGCCAATGAACTTCACAGGAAATTCATCTCTGAGTGTCGCGATTGCTGCAGCAGTTGCAGTGTTGCAGGCTACAACTATGATCTCGCATCCTTTTTCAAGGAGGAACCTTGTGATCGCGCGGGCGCGGTCGATGATGTATTCGCGTGTCTTTTCTCCGTACGGGCAATGGGCGTTGTCAGAGTAGTATACATAGCTCTGCTCAGGAAGAACCTTGCGTATCTCCCTGAATACGGATAAGCCGCCTATGCCTGAGTCGAAGATGCCTATCATTTTGTCAATGAATCAATTATGTTGAGTTCTTCTGTTGTGAACTCTGTATTGTTGATCGCTGCCAGATTGTTGTCGAGCTGCGCGACGCTGCTGGCTCCTACGATGACCGAGGTCACGAGGTCATTTTTCAATGTCCATGCCAGTGCCATCTGCGCAAGTGACTGTCCTCTTTCGGCTGCCAATGCGGTCAGTTTCTGAATCTTTTCGATCAGTTCAGGGGTTATTGTGCTTGCCTTGAGAGAGAAATCTCTTGCTGCCCTGGAGTCTGAAGGAATGCCGTTCAGGTATCTGTCGGTCAGCAAGCCCTGTGCAAGAGGGGAGAAGGCTATCAGGCCTGAGCCTGCTTCCTTGGCCTGCTCAAGGAGGTCGGCTGTCTCCGGCACCCTATGCATCATGTTGTACTTCACCTGATGCAGCAGGCATGGGACATCATGGTCAGCAAGATACCTGTATGCATATTCTGCTGCTTCATGCGGGTAGTTTGATATTCCGGCATAAAGCGCCTTGCCGCTTCTGACTATGTCTACCAGCGCCTGCATCGTCTCCTGAAGAGGAGTGTCCGGGTCGAACCTGTGTGAGTAGAATATGTCCACATAGTCCAGTTTCATCCTCTTGAGGCTCTGGTCGAGGCTGCTCATGAGGTATTTGCGTGACCCCAGGTTGCCGTATGGGCCTGGCCACATGTCGTAACCGGCCTTAGTTGAAATGAAAAGTTCGTCTCTGTATGGATGCAGATCGCTCTGCATCACTTTGCCGAATGTACTTTCAGCGCTGCCGTATGACGGACCGTAGTTGTTTGCCAGGTCAAAATGGCATACGCCTTTGTCGAAGGCGTGCAGGAGCATTTCGCGACTGCGGGCCAACGGTGCGGTGTCACCGAAGTTCTGCCAGAGTCCGAGAGAGATCTCCGGGAGCATGATTCCGCTGTTGCCGCTGCGGCGGTATTTCATCCCTGCTTCATAGCGGTCTTCTGATGCGCTGTATACTGGGTTTATCATAGCTTTGTTCTTTATGCAGTTACAAATATACGGATTTCTCTTTTGCTAGTGTTGGAAAATGTCGTAATTTTGTATGATTTATGTGCCGGAATCCCGGTAGTTAGAAAGATAGAGATGATAAGCATTGAACAGATAAAGGAACTTCAGCTGCGTGTGGAGACGCTGGGCAGGTGCATTGCGGTCGAGACTAAGCGTGAAGAGGTAGCGCAGATGCAGGAGAAGACCCTGGCGGCGGATTTTTGGGATGATCCTAAAGCTGCGGAGAAGTTTCTCAAGGAACTCTCAGGCGTGAAGTTCTGGGTGACAGGATATGATAAGGTGGCTGCAGATGTCGAGGACCTTAATGTGCTTCTTGAACTTGAAGATGATGATATAGATCAGGCATATGCTGCAGCGGTTGAGGGTCTTGAGGCTCTGGAGCTGAGGAATATGCTCGGCGAGGAGGGAGATAACCTTGGTGCGGTGCTGACCATTAATTCCGGAGCCGGAGGAACGGAGGCGAATGACTGGTCCGCAATGCTGATGCGTATGTATGTCCGCTGGGCAGAACGAAATGGCTATAAGGTCACTATAACTGATGAGCTAGAAGGCGAGGATGCGGGAATCAAGTCTGTGACCATGCAGGTGGAGGGTGATTATGCCTTCGGATATCTTAAGGCTGAGAGCGGAGTGCACCGCCTGGTGCGCATATCGCCGTTCAATGCACAGGGTAAGAGGCAGACTACTTTCTCGTCTGTCTTTGTATATCCTCTTGTCGACGATTCGATTGAGATAGAAATCAATCCGGGTGATCTGGAGTGGGATACATATCGTTCAAGCGGAGCTGGCGGACAGAATGTCAACAAGGTGGAGACAGGAGTGCGTGTAAGACATATCCCATCGGGAATTGTCGTTGAAAACACTGAGACGCGTTCGCAGTTGGATAACAGGCAGAATGCTCTCCGTATCCTGAAATCCCGTCTGTATGACATCGAACTGAAGAAACGTCAGGAAAAGCAGGCGGAACTGGAGGGACAGAAGAAGAAGATCGAATGGGGATCGCAGATACGAAGCTATGTGTTGCATCCGTACAAGATGGTCAAGGATCTTCGCACAGGACATGAAACGTCGGATACTCAGGGAGTGCTTGACGGAGATCTGAATGATTTCATGAAGGTTTTCCTTATGGAGAACAATTAATCGGACAGTTATATTTAATATTTATATGACAATGCCTGCAACATTTGCAGGCATTGTTGCATCTATGCCGGCAGTGTAGTTTAATCAATAGTGTAATGAAACGTATTTTTGTATTGATGCTGGCGATTTTTGCGTCAGTCACTTCAGTTCTGGCCCAGGATGCACCTGTTGAGAATACTGAAAGCGGAAAGTTCAAATTTGCAATAAAGGCATATCCATTCAGAGGAACCTATCTTGATAAAGGTGTTCATTTTGATAAGTTCGGCGGCGCGTATCCTGCCGGAGTCAATCTTGGTTTCGAATTCCCGTCACAGCAACAGCATCCTTGGCAGCAGTATCTTAACAATGCCACTGCAGGTATCGGTGTTTCATGGATTGACATGGGCCATAAGATGCTTGGCCATTCGGTGGCTGTGTATCCATACATATTGCTCAATGCCATCGATACTGATTTCTTCCAGATGAGGTTCAAGGTTGCAGGAGGTCTTGCGGCGGTTACCGAGCACTGGTATACGCAGGAGGACCACGATCCGGACCACTATTATGAGGAGACAGTGAACACTGTCTTCGGATGCTATCTAAATGTTTATCTGAATGCAGGTATACAGCTGAATGTCCCTATCACAAAGTATCTTGCATTTGGTACAGAGTTCGGTTATTTCCACATGAGTAATGGCCGTACAAACATGCCTAACATCGGTATGAATGCCATTTATGGCTCGGTTGGTGTTACCGCAACTTTCAATTCTGAGTCTAAGAAGACACCAGTCAATTTCCCTGATATACCTTATGGATGGGCGCTGAACATCTCAGGAGCGGCTGGGGCTCAGCAGCCTGCTATCGAGGATACCCATAAGTATCTGATCTCTACATTGCATGTTGCCCCTGTATATCATGTAAACAATTGGTATGCGGTCGGATTGGGCCTTGACGTATTCTTCAATAATGCTGTTTCAAAGAACACCGAGCGTAATCTTTATTGTCATGGTAGTTTCGATGTCGGTTCCTTAAGAGGAGATTTCCCGGATATGGATATTCCAGGCAATGACAGTGATATTATTGATTGTACTACTTGCGGATCTGAGAAGGAGATTGATTATGGATTCGCGCAGAAGGTGCGTGCCGGTATCGCGCTCAACAATGAGTTCAAGTTCGGAGCCGTGACAGCGATGGTTGACTGGGGAGTTTATTTCTATAATCCATCGCGTCATATCTATTACGACTATCATTACGATAACTTCGGCAAAGTTGCTCCTAAGCGTCCGCTGCTCTATACGACTCCAAACGGTGCCGGTGGAGAGGAAGCATGCCACTATATCCGTTTCGGTCTGAAGTATCGCGTGTGGGATAACCTCTTCCTTCAGGCAAGCGCAAAGACCCATCTTCACATCTGTGAGTTCATCGAGTTCGGACTCGGATACCAGATTCCTTTCCTCAAGAAGGAGAACCGAAAGGAGGGCAAAAGCATCGTGTTCCACCACCGCAAGAACTGGTGGAAGGAGTAACGACCATTGACTTATATGATCCATCGCTTCGGCGGTGGATTTTTTATATATTTGCACTGCAGACAATATAATTCGTAATGAAATGAGAAAGCTATTTGCATTGATCATATTGAGTGTGGGACTGATGGCCTCGTGTAATAGTGATCTTGCGGAACGTGTTGAAGTGTTGGAGAATACTACTGTAGCGTTTTTGCAGTCTTCGATATTTGATCTATATTCGGAATGCTCTGAACTTCGTGCAGAGATAGCAGCATTGGAAATGACTGCTGCCCAGGCGGATGTCACTGCCTTGAAGAAATCCTTGGCAGCTCTTGAGACGGAGATCAGGAAACTGAGTTCGCTGCTGGATACCATGATGGATGGTTATTATACCAGTGAGGAGATAGATACTCTTCTAAGACAGATGAGTGAGGATATTTCCAGATTACAGACAAGTGTGGCAGAGCTTGAAAAGAGGATAGCGGAAACTTCGGCTACGGTTTCAAAGATGTACAACCCGCCAGTGAATTTTCATAAAGCGGATCTGAAGGTGCTGGATATCGGCAACAGCTATACGCAGGATGCCCAGACATATCTGCCTCAGATAATCAAGGCGTCGGGAATCGATAACGATTTTTCATTGTATAGGGCATTCAGGCCAAGCGCGTCATTCAAGACATGGGTTGACTGCTGGAATGATTCCGACAATGAGAATTATAGTGTAGATTTTTGTGCAGGAACTGCGCTTGATGGTATTTCGGGCTCTGGCAGAGCTTCTGATGGTGCTTTGTTCAGAAAAACCTTGCAGTCGGTGAAATGGGATATAATCCTGATCCATCAGGTCAGCACGTATTCCAATGACTACTTCTTGTGGGAAGGTGACGGGGCAGGAGGATATCTCCAGGAACTGATCAGGATCATCAGGATTACAAATCCTCAGGCCACAATCGGATACCTTATGACTCATAGCTACAGAGGAACATATTGGGCCAATTCTGAAGGAAGTTCGTATCAAAGGTGGAGAAATATAGCGGATGCGACAAAGCAGCTCAAGCTGGAATATGATATAGACTTCATCATCCCGTATGGAACAGCTGTCCAGAATCTCCGTGCCAGCTCGCTGAACGACAGTTATGAGTTCTCTGAAGACGGGACCCACATGGGTGCCGGATTGGGAGACTATGTGGCCGGATGTTGCTATTTCGAGTCTTTGCTTGCTCCGCGTTATGGTGTCAGCATCTGGGGTAATGCTTTCAGGTTGACTGATCTGGATGAAAGCAAGGGCGGCAGAAGAAACATCACGGATCAGACAGCTGTAGTCGCTCAGAAAGCTGCCATCCTTGCTACACTGGATATGTGGAACGTCTCCGATCCTGATGATTATGATATGTAGGCAGAGAGGCCTTCGAGGGTGGTCATGAAGCGGATTCTGCCTTCTGATGCCTCATAGGCTTTCTGCATGGAGATGCTGAGGTTGCGGATATGCTCGGGGAAGCGCTCTGTATCCGGGATTGCAACTGCATCTGGGTCAAGACCTTGGATTCTGGCATATTCGACAGCGGTCTCGTAGGTGTTGAGGTGGTTTTCGGCTCCGAAATTATATACTCCTCCCGGCAGGTCGAAGGTGTGTGGGATGTTATGTACTACATCTTCAATCCATGTTATGCCACGGAATTCTCTTGTTGCAAAGCGCAGGGGAGTTCCGTTTTCTTTTGCTTCCTGAAAATTAAGGACGAAGTTCTTGTGGGTCTTCATTCCAGGCTGTTCAGAATCGTACATCCATGTGGCGCGTAATGCAACGCTTTCCGGGCAGATTTCCAATGCTCGCTGTTCAGCCACCAGCTTGTGCCTGCCGTAATGGTTTTCAGGTTTAAGCGGAGTGTCTTCTGACAGGAGCCCAAGTTCTGTGCATCCGTTATATACTTGATCTGAAGAAAACCAGACCAGCTTTATGTCATGCATGGCTGCAGCCTTTGCGATGTTCTCGACACTGATTACGTTCACGAGATAACTTTCCTGCGGGTGCTCCTCGCAGTATCCTGTGTTGGAGAGTGCGGCGAGATGCAGGATCGCATCAGGCTGTGTGCGGCTGATGAAACTCTTGACAGCTTCTTCTGATGTGATGTCCAGTTCGCTGTGGCTTGGCGTGATGAGTTCGTATGTGTCTTGCAATGCTGCAACTGTGCGACTTCCAACAAAACCGCTGGCTCCGGTAATCAGTATCTTCTTCATACTGCAAATCTAATAATAAATTCCACCTCTTTCATACAGTTCCGCCACGCATAAGGAGCAAAAGTACTGATTGTCTTCTGTGAGATGTTTCGTATATTTGTGCAGATAAATCGGGATTTAAACTGGATGACCGAGATTATATAACTCAATATATTGTTTTTATGGCTAAGATCCTCAGCAAGAAACTTCTTATTGTTATGAACGTCTGCGTTATTATTGGCACAGGAAAAGTATTTTATATTATAGACGATTTTCAACGTGGAAAAACATTTGAAGGTTGGGGAGAAATATTTTCTATGCTTTTAATGCTAGGTGTTGCTATATATGCTAATGTAAGATACTTTAAGGAAAAGGATAAGGAATAATGTAACGCTAAATTCCAATTTTCTTGGCCGAGGTCCGGGATATTTGCTATATTTGTACGATGTCATCGAAATGGTGACACAAAAAAGGAAAATCAAATTTAATCTTTATACCAATGTTTAAGTACGCACCGATGTTTCAGCTTGGCGAGGACAAGACTGAATACTACAAGATTCCGGGCTCTGAGCAGTATGTAAGCACTGGCGAGTTCGAGGGACATGAGATTCTCAAGATTGCTAAGGAGGGTCTTACAGTGATGGCTAACACTGCCTTCCGTGATGTTTCATTCATGCTCCGTCCTGAGCACAATGAGATGGTGGCGAAGATTCTCCACGATCCTGAGGCTTCAGAGAACGACAAGTATGTGGCTCTCACATTCCTCCGCAACGCAGAGGTGGCTTGCAAGGGTAAGCTTCCTTTCTGCCAGGACACAGGTACAGCAATCATCCACGGTGAGAAGGGTCAGCAGGTATGGACAGGATACTGCGACGAAGAGGCTCTTTCACTCGGAGTTTACAAGACTTACACAGAGGAGAACCTCCGCTACTCGCAGAACGCTCCTCTCAACATGTATGACGAGGTCAACACAAAGTGCAACCTCCCTGCACAGATCGATATCGAGGCAACTCACGGCGCTGAGTATCACTTCCTTTGCGTGACTAAGGGTGGTGGATCTGCAAACAAGACTTACCTCTACCAGGAGACTAAGGCTATCCTTAATCCGCAGACTCTCGTTCCGTTCCTCGTTGCAAAGATGAAGACTCTCGGAACAGCTGCATGTCCTCCATATCACGTTGCATTCGTTATCGGAGGTACTTCAGCTGAGAAGAATCTCCTGACAGTGAAGCTCGCTTCAACTAAGTTCTACGATGAGCTTCCTACAACAGGTGACGAGACAGGACGCGCATTCCGCGATGTAGAGCTTGAGAAGGTAGTTCTCGAGGAGGCTCACAAGATCGGTCTCGGCGCTCAGTTCGGCGGCAAGTACTTCGCACACGACGTACGCATCATCCGTCTCCCACGCCACGGCGCAAGCTGCCCAGTAGGACTCGGAGTAAGCTGCTCTGCAGACAGAAACATCAAGGCAAAGATTAATAAGGACGGTATCTGGATCGAGAAACTCGATGACAATCCAGCACGTCTCATCCCAGAGGAACTCCGCCAGGCAGGCGAGGGCGAGGCAGTGAAGATCAACCTCGACCAGCCAATGGCAGACATCCTTAAGGAACTCACAAAGTATCCTGTTTCTACACGCCTCAGCCTCAACGGTACTATCATCGTAGGCCGCGACAT
>JAGBTT010000006.1 GCA_017631175.1 Bacteroidales bacterium | reverse complement strand
TGTCCAGACAGATGGCCTCAGCATTTTCAATGAAAGGAAAATCATATGTCTCCAGCAACTGACCTTCAACTGTGCAAACGAAAACCTTTGCAAGCTTTGAATCAGCTACCCAGAGGCAATCAGCCGCCTCGTCATAATGCAGAGCGGCAATCTCTGAAGCAAAGGCTGACAAGGAAATTGATGAAACCAGAGTTCCATCCAGCTTGTACTGCCACAGGTTTGCTCCCTTCTGGCTACCCACGAAAACGGTGTTTCTCTTATAGAACTCGACAGCCTCGATTCCACTGTTCTTGAATGCGGATGCGCTGCTTACATCAAACATCACCACCTCCTGATTATATACAGGAGCAGGAAGACGATGGATTTTCTGTGTACCCTCAATCGCAAGATATATATCACCATTTGAAGGATTGAGAGCGATGCCCTCCATGTCAGCACCTGATTTCCAGAGCTCTGTAGCCTCTCCAGTGAAAGATATCTCCTTCACTGTACCTGTGTCACCGCAGGCAAGAAGCTTTGTCTTGTCCTTGTTAAGGCAAAGGCCTGAAAGTTCGGCCATATCCACTTCCAGCACGGTATACTCTTCTCCAAGATGTGGAACCGGCAGTTTTTCTGTACAACCGGCCATCAGCAACGCTGCCAGAAGTATAAAGCAATTCTTTTTCATATTTATATTGATTTGATAAAATTAACAAGGTTATCCCCTTTGCCGAGGCCGAGTTTCTGGCGGAGCCTGTAGCGGCTGATCTCGACGCTCTTCGGGGTTATGTTCATAAGGGTCGCAATGTATTTTGATGAGAATCCCAGTCTGAGCAGGGTCGCAAGGCGTCTTTCCTGCTGGGTCATGTTAGGGAAGTTCTCCGAAAGCTTCGCGTTGAAGTCCTCATGGAGGGACTCGGCCTGGGCATAGAAGTACTGCGAATCCACATCGCTGTCGTACGAAAGCCTCTGCTTGAGGGCCGAGCTCAATTCAGCCACGAGCCTGTCCTTTTCCTTCGGATCATCACTCTTGGCCAGTCGGCTGACCATATCATCCAGAGACTCGAGGAACTCCTTCTGCTCGACGATGCTTAGGGCCACATTCATAACCTCCTGCCTCTTCTGCTCCACCGCATTGTGCAGGGCCTGGTTTTCCGAAAGCACGACCTTGAGCTCCATGTCACTCAATGCACGGCTGTGCTCATAAATCTGCTGACGCTGCGCATACAATATGCGGTCTGTAGCCTCTCTCTGGCTGCGCTGGCCTCTTGCATAACCCGCAAACGCAAGGAAGACAAGAACAAGGACCGCCGATGCCAGAATAACGAAGCTCACCATCGCATCCTCTGCAGCAACTCCCTTTATCTTCAGCATCATGAATGTAAGAAGGAAAGCTCCAGCAGGAGCTGCAACCATGGCAATTCCCTCCTTCATATAATATTCGTCCGAAACCATACGCGACCTCTGGGCTGCCTCCGAACCTGCAACGGCCGCCATCACAAGCGCAGATACTGACAAAGGTACAGGCGACACATATATAAGATGCGTTGTCACGTCAAACGAAAAGAACAGAAGGGTCGCTGCAACAGACAGACCGACCGAAACCACCGAATAGATGGAAAATTCTCCGAAGATAGTCGAATAGTCTTCTTTTTCGGACTGGCCGACTAAGCGGTACACGACCATGAAGACAGCTGCGACGGCAACTGCCAAAACAGTTACAACATCTTCAGTTCCAATAACATGGCCGACACCTGTCACAAATCCTCCCCAGTTAAACCCGACTGTAGCTGCAGTCAAGATTATACAGATTATCACGATAAGCCTCATATAGTGAGAGAGGGTTATCATATGTATGTGTGCCCTTGAAAAGATGCCACGAAGGAGAGCTCGGAGGCCTGCCGAGAGAATGAATGCCATGACCGGAGCGGCGATGAATGATATCATGAAACCTCTTTCAAGTCCATGACCTGCGACAATGTTCCATGCAGCCAGGGCGCCGACAAATGCATAAACTGCAGATGCCTTGATGGAAAAGAATTTCAGGGTCAGCAGGATTATGAATGAAGACATCAGAGCCAGGAGCACAGAGCTGCAATCCATCGGGTAAGGACCGAGATGATTGAAGACGGAAACTGCAACATGACCTCTAGCACTCAGAAAAAGGGCCGGAAGGAAGAACAGCAGCACAACATGATGCAGATTTCTGCTCCTTATCGCACATGTCGGCGAATACACCCCGAAAAGGGTATCCTGCTCATTGGTGAAGAACCAAAGAGACACTGCTGACATGAACAATATTAGGCAGAATATTCCCATCGTTACAAGGTCCTTTTGATTGCCATAACCGCAAGCTGATCCGCAACATCTTCAGCACCTTTTGCGAGGTTCTCGATGTGCAGAGCGAAATATCTTAGATGGAACTTCTCAGATAGTTTGAGAGACGGCATGTTATGGAAGACTGTCCTCTTGATTGTCTGGGCATACTTCACAGCCTCCTTCTCATAGAAATAGGCACGGCTGATCTTGTCAGGCACCTGCTCGGGATTTCTGAAATATGCCGTAGCTGCAGGAATGACAGACTCAACTGCCAAAGTGGAGAATTCAGTCAGCTTCATGAATTCCGGGTTGAGCTCCGACGGGATGAAAGGGGTCTCGATCTCGAACTGGAAGAGGCTGTCGTTGAGAAGGTCGGTGATATGCCTTGTCTTCTCGAAAAGGCGCATCATGTCCGCACGCGAGCGGACGAGCGCTGTCTGGGTATAAAGAGAATTCTCGATCTCACGTCTGAGTACACCGGCATCGGAATCAATCGCAGACATACGCATGAGGTTTGCATTGAACTCATCGGTATTGGAATACAGATAGTTTCTGACACCTTCCTTGAAGACCACGACAGACTGACCCATAAGGTCAAAGTATCTGTCGATATCCTCGATGAGTCTATTGGCTTTCTTACGTCCGAACATACCTTAATATTAAATATCAGGCAACAAATATAGCAAAATCTTGATTGTAGAGTAAGGAGCAAAAAAACGAGAGGTAGAAGCACCCACGCACTCCTACCTCGTAATTAATTTATTATCAAGTATTTCTAACTATTTTTCAAAATCTCCTCCAAAAGCCCTTATAGAGGAATTGTAGAGTTTTTTTCTTAGTCTATAGGGGTCATTTCCATATGAAAATCTCCCGCTTCATGCGCTGAAATCAGCTTTTCCTCATGCGCATACGTGCCGTTTTGAGCACCGTCGACATCATCACACTGAAGGAAGAAAAGTTCGGTCTTTTCGTATGGATAAATCGTGATTTCCTCCTCGACCTTGCCGTCTGCGGAAGTATAGAAAGTCTTTGAAGACTCGTTTATAAAGATATGCTGGACCCCGCTTGTCGAAGCATTCTCCGATGCTGGAGTAAGCGTCACCTTTATGCCTCTGATCGGCTTCCCTGTCTCGGCGTCCTCAACCAGTCCTTCGATCCAATGTGTCTCAGGATCGACAGGAATTCCGTAACACGCAGTCACCATGGTCGTGCAGCCAAGAAGAGCAAGCAGACGGCCGAAATACTTTATGAACAGTTCTCTCATAGTCTTATGGATTTTGAACAGGTTATAGATGCACAAGATTGACGCATTGTTGCAAATATACATAGAAACATTAACTTTGTAAAAACAACTCTTGACTTATGGGAAACAACGTTTATCTAGCCTCTAAACCGAGATACGAGATCCTCGACGGACTCCGAGGAGTAGCATCTATCATGGTGATCTTCTTCCACATCATGGAAACCTATTCCAAAGGCCCTGCATTCCAGATAATCAACCACGGATATCTTGCTGTGGATTTCTTCTTCGTCCTCTCGGGTTTCGTCATCGGATATGCATACGATGACAGGTGGGACAAGATGAGCACATGGGGATTCTTCAAGAGACGACTTGTCCGACTCCACCCTATGCTTATCATGGGAACAATTGTCGGAGCATGCTTCTACTTCTTCGGACAATGTCCTCAGTTCGGCCTTGAAGGCTATGCGAACGGATGGAAGTTCCTTGCTGCATTTGTTCTCGCCCTCTTCATGATTCCTGTGGGTCCGGGTCTGGACGTCCGCGGATGGGGCGAAATGAACCCGCTAAACGGTCCACAGTGGTCGCTTACTTATGAATATATAGGTAACATCCTCTATGCATTCATCTTCAGGAAACTGCCGAATTTAGCGCTTGCAATCCTTACTGGCGCTGCGGCATTCTGTACGCTTGACCTCTGTCTGAATCTGAATGTATTCGGTCTGCTTACCGAAGGTCGCAACTATGCCGCATACACTGTAATAGGAGGCTGGAGCCTCGCTCCTGAGCAGATCTACATTGGCTTCACACGCCTGCTCTATCCTTTCCTCAGCGGCCTTCTCCTTTCACGTATCGGCAAGAGGA
Source organism: Bacteroidales bacterium (assembly GCA_017631175.1). Taxonomy (GTDB): domain Bacteria; phylum Bacteroidota; class Bacteroidia; order Bacteroidales; family UBA932; genus Cryptobacteroides. The sequence continues at coordinate 2,007 of JAGBTT010000006.1, read as the reverse complement.
TTACAGTAAAAGGCGGATTCTGGTGGTGTTCTCTGATCCTGGTGGCGATATTCTCGATTCCATGCGTAGGTGGTCCAGACAACATCATGAACGGAGTCTATAATGCTGCGTGCATACTCTTCATTTTCCCACTCGTTGTGATGATGGGAGCCGGCAGCCAGCTTAAAGGAGAAAAGAGCGCGAGGATATGCACCTTCCTTGGAGAAATCTCATATCCGATATACATCACCCACTACCCTATCCTCTACATGCAGATGAACTGGACTTGGAACCACATGGATGCACCTATATACGCGCATGTTGTAGTTGCAATATCATCTGTGCTGATCTCGATTGGACTTGCATACGCATGTCTCAAGCTCTACGATCTGCCGGTACGCAAGTGGCTGACAGAAAACTGGCTCAAGAAGTAGAACCTTTAAAAGTCGATTGCCGTGTTACTCTCTAAAGAAATCGCCGTAGAGCTTAACCATACAGGCTGCAGGCTCAAGCAGTTCATAGCTGCAAAGCTCCGCAAGGCCCAGGTGCCACTTACCCCTGAACAGTTCATGCTCATCGACCTGCTGTGGAATCATGGGGCGATGTCCCAGCAGCAGCTGGCCGACATGATGAAGAAGGACAAGAACTCCGTCACGCAACTGATTGACGCCATAGAACGCAAAGGATTTGTTCTCCGCCAGCAAAATGCACAGGACAGGAGATTCAATACCATTGTCCTGACAGAAAAGGCAATGGAATTACGCGACGAAGCTAAGCAGAAAGGAATTTCAATTCTGGACGAGATGCTGGAAGGAATCAGTGAAGAGGAACTCCATTCCTTCCTGTCTACACTGCAGAAGCTTAATGACAACATGAGCGGACAGTAAGTTCACATACACAAAGTATAAATCCGGTATCTGACATTGCAACAGATACCGGATTTATTGATTTAGGGTTCAGGTTCTATTTTATATGGCTTTAATTAGTAAATGCCTTTACTTTCTTTTGCAAAGATATACATTTTACTGGAAAACCCAAAGGTTGGGCCTAACTTTCTACCATTTAGAATTTCACCGTCGAGATTATTAACAGCACTGCCATGCACTATCATTGAAATCCGAAGGACCCATCACGAAGCGGTCTCTGTCCCAGAATTCCAAGTCAGGAGACTCGGAATAGAAGATGTCGCCGAATGGGGTATGACCGGTGTCCGACGGACGTGAGAGCATTGCATAATTGCCGTTTATCTTTCGAGGAAACAGAACCCCGTTGCGGTTGTACGGCAGGAAGGTATTCTCGATCTGATGGAAAGTCTTGAAGTCTGTCGTCCATGCTATGCCGATTGTGGGACCTTGATAACCGTTGCACCAAGTCACGAAATACCTGTCTCCTATCTTGCAGACACGAGGGTCATAGCGACACACGCAAATCCGACACCGCACACAATCTGAGTGGTGACGACTATGATTCTTTTGTTTGACACAAGTTCCAGCAACGGAGTCCACAGAAACTTCAGAGTCCAGGGGAACATTATTATCGAAGTCCAGAGGGAAATAAGGTTTCAGATATGGAGCCAACTCACCAGCGACTCTTGGGAAGTCTCTTAAGTAGCTTGTATAATTAATAAAATGAAGAAGAAGCCAATATTCAAAAGAAGGCATGCTTGGACAATGTCTTTTAACGTCCTACTTCCCATTACCCATTGTCGCTCCAAAACGTTTATTACGGTATGCCTCTCTGATTGATGTCAGACGATTTACACCTCTGAAATCTGTCAGTTTATATAAATCTGTCACTCCAGCACCATCCTTTTCGGTAAACCAAATGGAGTCTTTTCGTATCAGATCGTTCACTAAATCCAGCAAACCGTCATTGTGAGTCGCTATAAGCACCTGACTTCTTGACTTCGTCTTCAGATATTCATACAAGATCTTCTCCAGAAGTTTAGGGTGCAACGATGTTTCTATCTCATCAATAGGAAGGAAGGCTCCATCCTGAATTGCGTTATATAATGCCGTTTCAATACCA
>JAGBTT010000048.1 GCA_017631175.1 Bacteroidales bacterium | reverse complement strand
CAATTGCTTCTCTGAAAAATTGCTTTTCAAAGAAAAAGCCCGATCGGTATATTTATCGGGCTTCTGGTGGGAGAAGATGGATTCGAACCACCGAAGGTATAAACCAGCAGATTTACAGTCTGCCCCATTTGGCCACTCTGGTATTCTCCCAAAATTCTTTAAGAACTTTTGAGCCGATGGAGGGAATCGAACCCACGACCCCGAGATTACAAATCACGTGCTCTGGCCAACTGAGCTACATCGGCAATATTGTTTTGACCCGTTCAGGAGGTTTGTTTCCTAAAGGGATTGCAAAGGTAGACATATTTTTTAATTCTGCAAAACTTTTCAATCTTTTTTTTCATTTTTTTGCTTTTCCTGCAGAATTACATCAAAAATGCCCTCTTTTGTCAATCCACACTCCTGTCTGAGCTCCGTCTGCGTGCCCTGCTGCACATATCTGTCCGGTATTCCGACTGCCTTGACAGGTTTTGGAAGATCCTGCGAAGACATGAATTCCGCCACGAGTCCGTAAAGTCCGCCAAGAACGGTACCGTCCTCTATTGTCACTACCCTGTCGTATTTTTCATATACCTCCTTGAGCAGCTCCTGGTCCACCGGCTTTATATACCTTATATTATATATAGCAGGAAACCATCCGGTCTGCGCCTTAAGTTCCGCAGCTGCCTCAAGTGCCCTATAGACAAACGGTCCGGCTGCAATCACAGCGATTTCCGTTCCCTCCGCCAGCTTCTCACCCTTACCTGAAGGAATGGCCTCATAAGCTGAATCACGCCAGTCTGCACCTTCACCATATCCGCGCGGGTACCTTATTATATATGGACCTCCATCTGCAAGCATCGCAGAGTACATCATATTCTTGAGTTCAAGCTCATCCTTCGGAGCCGCTATGACGGTTCCCGGAATGCTGCGGTATATGGACATATCGTAGCACCCATGATGAGTCGCGCCATCTTCACCCACAAGACCTCCTCTGTCCAGGCACAACACCACCGGGAGGTTCTGTAAGGCCACGTCGTGGAATATCTGATCGAATGCACGCATCGAGAACGACGAATATATGTTGCAGAACGGCTTCATGCCTCCTGCCGCAAGCGCAGCAGAGAATGTTACCGCATGCTCCTCTTCTATTCCCACATCGTAGAAACGGCCGGGCATTTCCTTGGCCAGTTTATTCATGCCGCAGCCAGAAGCCATCGCAGGAGTAACGCCGACAATCCTGTCATCTGCCTTGGCAAGATCCAGAAGGACTTCACCGAACACATCCTGATATCGGCTGACGCCGGCCCTGCTCTCGAATCTCTCTCCTGTCTCAGGATCGAAAGTTCCCGGAGCATGCCATATGGTCTGATTTTCCTCCGCCGGTGCATAACCTTTACCCTTCTTTGTAAGAGTGTGCAGGAGAATCGGGCCGCTTATATCCTTGAGTTTCTTAAGGGTATCGATCACCTGTCCAATGTCATTTCCATCTACAGGGCCAAAATATCTGAATCCCAGAGCCTGGAAAAGGTGGCCGCCACTGCCACGGACAAGGTGGGCCTTTGTAGTCGCGACGACCCTCTGAAGAGACTTCCGGACACGACCTTCGCCAAGCCAGTTCCATACAACCTTCTTGGCTCTGTTATATCTTGAGTCTGTAGTTATCTTCAGAAGATAATTATGTACAGCTCCTACATTACGGTCAATCGAAATCTTGTTGTCATTCAGGACAACGAGAATATCCGCCTTGCTGGCTCCTGCATTGTTAAGACCTTCAAAAGCCAACCCTCCCGTCAAGGAGCCGTCACCGATAACAGCAACGGACTTGTGTCCGAGACCAAGCTGCTTCGCAGCCTCGGCAAATCCCAGAGCCGCAGATACGGATGTAGACGAATGTCCGACACCGAATGCGTCGTATTCACTTTCGGAACGCTTCAAGAAGCCGCTTATGCCATCCTTCATGCGATTTTTACGAAACGCCTCACGACGTCCGGTTATGATTTTATGGGCATATGCCTGATGTCCTACGTCAAACACAATCTTGTCCTCAGGGGCATCATATACATAATGAAGGCCCACTACAAGTTCCACCGCACCAAGACTAGGGCCGAGGTGACCGGGATTGACTGAGCAGCACTCGATCATATAATGGCGTATCTCCTCGCAAAGAGTGCGGAGCTCGTCCATTCCAAGCGACTTTATGTCCTTAGGGGAGTTGATATTGTCAAGTATGGTGTATGAGGTCTTTTCCATCATGTGTTTCTTTCAATTTGCGAAGGTACTAAAAAACGCTATCTTTGCAAAGATTTGTCTGGTCCGACAAATCTTTGCAAAGCAAAAAATTCAAACACAAATACTATGACACAGACTATCAAGAAGTACATCAACGACAGCTTTGCCGCAAGATGGGCAGCGCTGATCCTCATTGCCCTGGCAATGTTCTTCGCGTATATGTTCGTAGACGTGATGTCACCTCTCCAGTCACTCATCGAGAAGACAAGAGGATGGAACGGATCCGTATTCGGAACATATGCTGCATCAGAGTACATCCTCAACGTTTGCGGCTTCCTTATCCTTGCAGGCATCATCCTCGACAAGATGGGCGTACGCTTCACCGGTATCCTCTCCACATCCCTCATGGTTGTCGGAGCTGCAATCAAGTACATCGGCATCACCGACTGGTTCCAGACAACAGCCTTCTGCGAATGGCTCGGTTCATGGTGGGTAGCCCTTCCGGGCAGCGCAAAGCTTGCATGCCTCGGCTTCATGATCTTCGGCTGCGGCTGCGAGATGGCAGGTATCACAGTATCGAAGGCTATCGCAAAGTGGTTCAACGGCAAGGAGATGGCCCTCGCAATGGGTCTTGAGATGGCAATCGCACGTCTTGGCGTTTTCGCAGTGCTCTCAGCCTCGCCACGCCTTGCTGACAAGTTCGGCAACATCGAGGCTCCGATCCTTTTCTGCGTGGTACTCCTCCTGATCGGTCTGATCAACTTCATCGTATTCTCAGTGATGGACTCGAAGCTCGACAAGCAGATGGGAGTTACAGCTGGAGGCGACTCTGAGGAAGAGTTCAAGGTAAGCGATCTCGGAAAGATCTTCTCAAGCAAGATGTTCTGGTTCGTTGCCCTTCTCTGCGTACTTTACTACTCGGCGATCTTCCCATTCCAGAGATATGCGACAAACTTCCTTGAGGTAACGCTCAACATCCCTAACACAGAGGCTGCGGACCTCTTCAGATGGTTCCCTATCCTTGCGATGGTACTCACTCCGTTCCTCGGAGCCTTCCTTGACAACAAGGGCAAGGGCGCGACAATGCTCATGATCGGTGCAATCATCATGATCGCCTGCCACCTCAGCTTCGCGTTCCTGCTTCCGGTATTCCCTAACAAGGCGTTCGCACTCCTTCTTATCGTAGTTCTCGGAGTGTCATTCTCACTCGTTCCGGCAGCCCTCTGGCCATCGGTTCCAAAGATCATCGACCCTGTAATCCTCGGCAGCGCATACTCGCTCATCTTCTGGATCCAGAACGTAGGACTCTGCTTCGTACCGCTCATCATCGGTATCGCATTCGAGAAGACCGGAGGCTATGTGGTTCCTATGATCATCTTCGCTTCATTCGGAGTGTTCGCATTCATCATGTCATTCTTCCTCAAGGTAGAGGACAAGAAGAAGGGATACGGCCTCGAACTTCCTAACATCAAGAAATAATGTCAACCCTTAGAAACAGTTTAAGGGACAACAGGTGGGCATGCTGGCTGGTGCTGGCATGCCTTGTTGTTCCTATGTTCGCGTCATACTTCTTTGACGACATGTTCTCGTCGCTGTCCGAACTGTTCAAGAATCCCGAATACCTGGAGCTGGGCTGGAACATGGCTGACTACGGCTTCTATGCCAGCGGATATTCGTTCCTGTGCATATGGGGAGGCCTCATCATATGCGGAGCGCTGCTGGACAAGTTCGGCGTGCGCCTGGTAGGATCCATCTTCGTGGGAATGATGGTCGGCGGTGCAGGTCTGGTGACATTCGCCATCTCGGCAGGCTTCGAACCAAAGACTTCGCTTACAATCGCCTACATCGGCTGCATGCTTTTCGGACTCGGAAGCGAAATCGCGGGAGTTTCGGTTACCAGGTCGATTGCGAAGTGGTTCAAGGGCAGGAACATGGCCCTGGCCATGGGACTGCAGCTGGCTATCGCGCGATTCGGAACCGCAACAGCAATCCTCATAGCCCCTATGATCGTGAAGCAGAAGGCTCTCGGAGAGTTCTACACCCTCGCTGAAACTAACAAACCGGCACTTATCGGCCTTGCAGTACTTGCCGTGGGAGCTATTCTTTGGGCGGTATTCGTAGCGATGGATGCACGATTCGACAAGGAGGCAGGCACCACTGATAAATTAGAGACAGCAGAGGAAGACAAGTTCAGGATATCTGATATCTGGAAGGTGCTGAGCAATCCTCGCTTCCTGATGATAGCAATCCTCTGCGTGACATTCTACTGCTGCGTGATCCGATTCAAGAAGTTCGGAGTATCCATCCTGCTTCCTCTTTTCGGAGTGAATCTGGACATTGCAACAGTACTGCTTGCGATGATACCGTTCTTCACCATCCTCTTCACTCCCCTTTTCGGAGCGCTTGTTGACAAGGTTGGAAAAGCGACGATGTGGATGGTAGTGGGAGCTGCTCTTGTGCTTGCATCACACCTTATCATAACATTTGCGCCACAGGGCGTGCCTATGTACGCATACATCGCTATCGCCCTGCTCGGCATCGGCTATTCGCTCGTACCGTCTGCAATGTGGCCGTCGGTCCCAAAGATCATCCCTGAAAAGAATCTCGGAACAGCATATTCGCTGATCTACTGGGTACAGAACATGGGAATGTGGGCAGTGCCAATCTATGTAGGAAGAATATTCACTCAGACCATCACCGAGGCCGGCAACCATGCCCAGGAGGTGTCTGCAGCCATAAAGGCGGAATATGTATTCATACTGCTCGGAGTGGTAGCGATCGCCGTTGCAATCATGCTTTTGCGTTCTTCGCACAAACACCCCGAACTAAAACTTGACGAACCAGCATCATAAGTCATGAAAAAGATCATAACAGCATTTGCAGCCGGCATCATAGCATGCAGCTGCACCAACGAAACATACTACGAGAAATCTGTGAGCTTCCCTGAAGGAGCCACATTGGAGGAGAAGATCGACATCGCCGCACACGTTGTTCCGACTCCGGAGCAGCTGAAATGGCAATCTCTTGAACTGACAGCTTTCCTTCATTTCGGAATCAACACCTTCACAGGCAACGAGTGGGGCGACGGAACCGATTCGCCTGAACTGTTCAACCCTTCGGAGCTGGACTGCCGCCAGTGGGCACGCGTGCTGAAGGAAAGCGGATTCAGAATGGCGATCCTCACCGCCAAGCATCACGACGGATTCTGCCTCTGGCAGACAGAGACTACCGAATATTCGGTAAAGAACTCGCCTTGGAAAAACGGCCAGGGAGATGTCGTAAGGGAGATGAGCGAGGCCTGTGCCGAGTTCGGACTCGAATTCGGAGTGTACATCTCACCTTGGGACCGCAACGCAGAATGTTACGGAGACTCCCCTGTTTATAACGAGTTCTATATCAGACAGATTACTGAGCTGCTTACAAATTATGGAAAGATCAGCGAAGTATGGTTTGACGGAGCATGCGCCGAAGGCCCGAACGGCAAGGTGCAGGTCTATGACTGGAAGGCGATCCATGCAGCCATCAGAAAGCTCCAGCCTCAGGCCGTTACCGCAATCATGGGAAATGATGTAAGATGGGTCGGTAACGAGGGCGGACTCGGACGCAAGACCGAGTGGAGCGTGAATGCTTTCGGACCGGTTTCAGAGGACGGGGCATTG
>JAGBTT010000047.1 GCA_017631175.1 Bacteroidales bacterium | reverse complement strand
TCTTCTACAATGTCATGAAGCACCCCTGCAATCTTCTCCTCGATGGTCCTGCCCATCTCCATTACACGAAGCGGATGGCCTATGTAAGCATTGCCGGCCTTGTCGACCTGTCCCTCATGTGCTTGAGTGGCAATTTCTATGGCTCTTTCAAGTGTGCTCATGAAGATTATCTGATGTAATGAGGCATTTCCTCCGGGATGATCATTGAGATCTCGACGAGACCCGCCACTTCTCCATTCTCCTTCCATGCTGTCTGGTAGATCATCTTCCTGACGCCGTTCTTCTGGATCGTGTATGCATTGCTTCCGCCTGTGGCGAGAAGATCTGCGATGATGCCGCGGGAGCGCTCGCTGTGGCATGGGATCAGGCTTTTGCCGATAAGATCGCCGTGCGAGGCGAATGTCTCCTTTGCCTTGTCATTCATATAGAGGATAACTCCTTCCTTGTCACAGACGGTGACGGCGCAGTTCATTTCTTTTGCCCATTCAGGTACCATGATTTCAACTATTAGATGTTTCACACAAAATTAGCGAAATTTTCCTTAACTTAGCAATCGATCTAACCGTAAATGAACGCCATGACAGAAAAGGAAAAGATGCTTGCGGGAATGACATATTCCGCAGTAGACCAGCAGCTGCTTGAAGAACTCAATACAGTAAAGGAAATCATACATAGGTATAATTCCATATCCCCTTCAGCCACAAAGGAAAGGCTCAGCATACTTAAAGGACTTTTGGGACATATCGGGGATGATGAAATCATCATCAACCAGCCCTTTTATTGCGACTACGGCAAACAGATCAGTGTCGGCAGGCGCTTCTTCGCAAACTTCAATCTGACAATCCTTGACGAAGCCAGTGTCACCATCGGTGACGACTGTTTCATAGGTCCTAACGTAAGCATCTATACTGCGTGTCATAGCACTGATCCAGTGGAAAGAAACACCCGCATGGAATGGGCGGAGCCTGTTACTATAGGAGACAATGTCTGGATAGGAGGAAGTGTGACCATACTCCCGGGAGTAACTATCGGTAATAACGTGACCATTGGGGCCGGCTCAGTCGTTACTAAAGACATTCCGGACAACGTTGTCGCAGTCGGAAACCCATGCAAGGTAATAAAGAGACTATAATGAAGACGATATATCTGGCAGGTGGATGTTTCTGGGGTACAGAACATTATATGAGACAACTTGAAGGGGTTCTGGAGACTTTCGTGGGTTATGCTAACGGCAGGCTGGCGGATCCGTCATACCAGGAAGTCTACACCGATCGGACCGGTCATGTGGAATGTGTCAAGGTCGTATACGATGAGACTTTGGTTTCTTTGCAGACCCTTTGCCGTATGTTCTTCAGGTCCATTGACCCGCTCCTGTTGAATCGTCAGGGCGGTGATGTCGGAACCAGATATCGGACCGGAATCTATTGGGTATGTGAGGAAGACAAGGAGATTGTAGAGCAGGTGTGGCAAGAAATGCAGGCAAGGTTTGATGAACCCCTTGCAGTGGAAAAACGGCCTCTGCAGTGTTTCTATTCAGCAGAAGAGTATCACCAGGACTATCTGATCAAGAATCCGGATGGGTATTGTCACCTGTCCCTGCAGACGCTGAATCTAGCCAAAGAGTATTCCAGGATTTGTCGTGAACTTCGCTCGTTTCCTACCGAAAAGAAAAAGATCGCTGAAAGGCATAAGGATGCGCCATACGAAGTACTGGAAGCGCTTCTTGAAAGCGATTGGCACGAGGCCAGGCTTTGCGCTCAGATGATCATGGTTGAGAGAGTCAAGAACAATCCGGAAAATGTTGTGGGTAAATAGCAAAAAAAAGAGACTTCGCCGCTCGCGCGGGGACGTCTCGAACTAACCACATAATTAATAACACTAAAACTAATAACCAATTGAGTTACAGTCGCTTATGATAAGCTTCTTGATTAACTCGGGTGCAAAGGTACGACTTTTTTCTATATGTGCAACAGTGCCTTTGTAGAAATCCGACGAATGGTTGAAAATCGGGGACGAATGGTTTTTGATGAGGGTCAAAATAAAGAAAATCAGCCTGAAGGCTGACTTTCTTTACTTCTTGTGATCTTTCTGAGGACCTCCTGGTCTCTTGTGCTGTGCTCCGAAAGCGGGTTTTCTGTGAGATGGCCATCTGTGTGCGAAATCGTACATGTGCCTGTCTCTGCTCTCTGCCAGCACAATCTTTTCGGCTTCTTTCTTTGAGAGCTTGACCCTGTACTTTGTCCAGTAGATCTCCTGCACCCTCATTATGTCACTCTGACAAATAGCTTTTTCAATCTTAGGTCCGCCTGGTCTTTTGCTAACGAGCATCTCCATGCCAGGTCTTTTGTCGTCCGATCCACATCTCTTCTGTGCAGACATCTGCATCTGTGAACCGAGGAGGAGTATCATAGCTGATACCATTAGAATTCTTCTCTTCATAGCTTTGTCAGTTAAATGGGTTCAACAATATTTTTCTGAGTACTCATCTACTTAGACAAGGCTTGGGCAGGAAGGTTTAATCGGTAGGATTTATCTCTTATGTCCCGGACCCTCGGGGAACCAGCCTTTTCTTACGCGTTCCTTCTGATGGATAAGTTCGAGAATGCTCCAGAATGATGAGAATGCTGTTACGCCGAGAATGGTCGATATGATAAGGTTGCTGACCAGCAAAGATACAGCACCGAAGATGATTCCTGCAAGAAGGAACATCCACCAGCATTTAGTTCCAAGATAGTATTCTGCTTTAATTACGATCGGATGAAATACTCCGATTATGAGGAATGTTGCAAGTCCTACGATAATTCCTGTAAAGTTCATAGTTAATTTAGTTACTTTTAAGCTAAGGTAGCGAATATCCTTCAATTTTCATATGTTTGTCCACCGTTTAATGCAAAATTGGTTTAATTGAATTATGAAAAAGTTCGCGTTTTTCTTCATATTGTCCATGCTCTCTTTCAGCGGTATGGCTCAGGAAAAGAAATTTATCAAGGGATTCTCTGGAGGCATGATGCTGCATTCAGGCTACCAGTTCGGAGGAGACAGCCATGACTGGCTGCCTGAAGCTGACGCTGTGTTCAACAAGCAGCCGTTCTTTGCTGTGGATCCTTTCGTAGGATGTGATGTCGCTGTTGGTGTGGCTCTTCGTCTGACTGTCAAGGCGGATTGGCTGATGGCCATCCGAAAGACCGGCATCAACAGGCCTATGGGTCCGAGGATCTATTTCGGATTCATCTTTGCTCATTAATCCCTGAGCGTCCTCAAGGCATTCTTTTGGATCATGTGATTTGGAGTATGCAAATTTAGGGAAACAGTTTGAAAATTGTGTTGCTTTTTCTTCCCAATAGCCTCTACCGTTTAGTAACCAAAATCATAAACGTTACAGCGACAACGGAGATCAGGATTCCGGTGATGATGTTCGTTGTCAGTGCTTCTCCGAAGACGAGTGTGCCGACTAGTATGGCGGTGATCGGTTCGAAGACTCCGAGGACGGAGGCTTTGGTTGCTCCGATGTTCCTTGTTGCGATGGCCAGGGTTGCTGTGGAGACGATGGTAGGCAGGACTGCGAGTCCGATGAGATTGAGCCATGCGCCTCCTGTTTCAAGCCCTGTCATGAGTTCAGCTCCGGAAGATATGCTTCGCGTGAAGAAGACCACTGTTCCGACCAGTAGGGCGTAGAAGGTCAGAAGCGAGTTGGATATTGTGGAGATGGCCTTGCTTCTGTTGATGATGACGATGAAGAGTGCGTAGACGAAGGCTGATGCTATGGAGAACCATACGCCTATCGGGTTGATTGCCTCCGAGCCGGAGCCGCCTGTCATTATCATTACTCCTGCGAATGTGGCCGCAATTGATAGCCAGACCGGCCATGAAGGTACAACCTTGAGGAAGACCATGATGATGGCGACCATCACAGGGAAGAGGAATATGAGTGTGGTAGCCAGGCCGGAAGCGATGTATTTATAAGCCTCAAAGAGGAATGTGCTGCTTGCGGTATAGAGTAGGCCGAGGGCGATCAGGACTCCGGCCTGCTTTAGATTAACCTTGAAGTTCTCTTTCTTCAGAAGAAGGTATGCTCCCAGAAGGATCACGGCAATGCTGTACCTGAAGAAGAGGATGGCTTCAGTGGAAGCCCCGTCGTTCATGAGAGGCTTCGCAAAGAGGGGATTCAGTCCGTATGTGATGCCGGTGATGATGCCGGCAGGGTAGCCGATGATGGCGTTTCTGCTTAATTTTGACATAGTTTATAGCAATGTCTTTACCATGTGTTTCATTGTATGTCCGAAGAAGTCCTTGTCGTCAAGGTATACGAATCCAAGTCTTGCATATAGGGCTTCAGCCTGCGGTTTGTCTACATCAACTATAAGTCCTGCGACCTTGTGACCCAATGATGCGGCGCGTTCGCACTGTGCCTCAAAGAGTCTTGATGCTATGCCTTTGCCTCTGTATTCGGGGAGTACCCCGACTGAGTCAAGATAGAACTCTCCAGTCTCTGTCTCCTTCAGCTGTGCAAATCCGCTGTCAGGGCCGAGAGTCTCGACGATCGGCTGCTTTAGTCTCTGATAGTCCGCTCCGTCATAGCCGCACATCGCTCCTACGACCTTGCCGTCCATCTCCGCTACAAGAGTGTTCTCATAGCTGTAGATCGTCTCTTCGGCAGCCGCGATCAAAGTGATTGATTCGAGCAGCTGGTCATATGAAATCGCGTTTGACTCCAATATTTCGTCCACTGGCCATGCCAGCAGGAAAAGCTCTGCAATCTGCTGAGCTTCTTCCTTATTTGCTTTTCTTATGATGATGTCCATAACCTTTATCGTTTCGCCAGCTTTGATATGTCTCTGCATTCTATTGCAGGCTTCATATATCCGTTCTTTGTCACAGCAATCATGGCCTCGGCGACCTCACTCATCCTGTTCCACATGCCTACGAGCTTGAAGAACGGATACATCGCCCAGAAGAAGTACTGCATCTTCTGGATCCGCTTCTGTCCCTTGTATCTCCACATAATGCATGGGCGGAAGTTGTATGCTCCCTTGAACGCCATGGCGACAAGCGCATCCTCGGTGCTTTTCTTGACACGGACCCACATCTGAGTCTTGCTGTTGTAGTTTCCGGCTCCGCTGAGATAGACGAAAGTCATATTCTCTTTCGGACCGACTATGTCTGCAAAGTGAAGCGGGATGTCGTGGCTGATCCCTACGTATTGCTCTTCCTTGAGACCTACGCTGCTGATGCCGGCGATGAAGAATACGGCATCGTAGCCTTGAAGTTTCGGATCTCCCGGTTCCAATGCCATGAAGTCGGGAACGATATATTCTTCAAGTTTCGGGTGAGCGTGTCCGCATGGCCTTCTGCTGACGCTGAGTACCTTCTCAATCTCGGGATTGTCGAGACATGCGAGCATTACGCCTTCGCCGACATATCCGGTTGTTCCTGTTATGATGACTTTCATATCGTTATGTTTCTCATTGTTGTTTCATGCGTTCGTATGCCAGGGTCTTGGCATCTTCATTCTGAGACTTCTCCTCGTCGTATTTGCGGTCCCATTCGCGGTAGAAGTCCATTTTCGGGTCTTCGAAGAGCGACATCTGCACGGCGTTCTCATGGGTGAGCTTGGATACTCCCAGACCGATCTGCCTGATAGGGGATTCTCCGTCCCAGATGTCCCTGATCAGGGCTCTTGCCTCATTGAGGATTACAGCAGTAATGTTCGTCGGCTGTGACATCTGATGCTGCCTCTGCACCACTGAGAAATCCTTGTGTTTTATGAAGACTGATACGCATGAGGTGTAGAAGTCCGCCCTGCGCATCCTGTGCGCCACGATGCACGCCACATTGAATAGCGCACGGTCGACGTCCTTCTCGGTACCGATGTCATTGGAGAATGTCCTTTCCGCGCTGATGCTCTTGGCCTCCGGGACCTCGGTCTCGACAGGGGAGTCATCTCTTCCGTTGGCGTTTTCATGAAGCTGAGCGGCGAACTTTTTTCCTACCAGCTTGGTCAGCGAGCCTACGCTTCTGGCAGCCAGGTCGCCGATGGTGCGGATTCCATACATCTTTAGCTTCTCCTCTGTCTTCTTGCCGACCCACAGCAGCTCGCGCACATCCAGCGGCCACATCTTCTCCTGGACCTCCTCTTCCCAGAGGGTATGCACCTTGTCCGGCTTCTCGAATTCCGATGCCATCTTGGCCAGAAGCTTGTTGGATCCGATGCCGACGTTGACCGTGAATCCTAGAGTCGCCTTGACCTCATCCTTCAGTCTTGTAGCTACATCCACCGGATCTTCGCCCCAGTTACGCATGCTCATGTCTATGAAGCACTCATCTATGGAGAACTGCTGCAGGACAGGGGAGTACTTTCGGCATATCTCTATGAATCCTTCCGAGCATCTGCGGTACCACTCCCAGTCTCCTCTGACCACGATAAGATCGGGGCATTTCCTCAATGCCATCGTCACCGGTTCGGCCGTCTTGATGCCGATCTTCTTGGCCGGGATGGATGCCGCCGTGATTATGCTTCGGCGATCGTTCGGATCTCCGGAGACGACAGAGGGGACAAGACGGATATCCTGGTGCCCGCTCTGCATCAGCTGCACCGCCGTCCAGCTCAGAAAGGCTGAGTTGACGTCAATATGGAATATCACTCTTCTTCGTCTTGCCATTGGTGTGTCTTGAACACACAAATATAAGCAAAAAGTCCGGCTTCGCATCGGAGCCGGACCACTACACAAAAACTAATTATGAATCAAAGACTCCTATAGAGTCTCGCTATATCTATGACCCTTTACAAATGCTCGAACCTTGGCAAAGAATCGTTTATCTTCTCGCCGAACGTCTTCATCCGGACTGAAAGGGGTGCCTTGGTTTTCGCTTGCCAGGCCTTCTTTACGCGTACCTCTACACTCTCGGTGACCTTCTTGCCGGAGATCACGCCTATGAGCTTGGCGGTCATCTTGCCGTTCGACTTAGGAACTGGGATTCTTGTGGAGCCTGTGTCTGATACAGCGATGTTGTACTGTGTGAGTTCGGAGTCTATTGTCATATAAAATGCGAAGGCACCCCGAAGGATGCCTAAGGTCACGGTTTTGGTTGGCACGGGTCGTCCCGTTATTTCTTCTCAGTGTCACGGCATGATTTCTAGCATCCGGTGCCGTCAAGGTTGCATGCTGCTCCTTCCGCGTAGCTCTCCACCAGTCGTCCTGCTTCTGCCTGGTCTGCGTCGTAATGCTTCAGCGAGATTATGATTGTCCCGTCCTTCTTTACGAAGCAGGGGATTCCGATGTTGCCGCGCTTGCGGACCTTCTCAAAAGCAGGATGGCTGTCGCGCAGTGCGAGGAACTCCTTGAGGCTTCGGGCCTGCTGTCCTATGTCTATCAGTTCGTATTCCGGGTTGTTTCCGTACAGCTGCTTGACCTGTGTGCAGTCCGGGCAGCTCTCCATTACATATATCTTTGTCATAATGTTTTATTTTAGAGATATTCAAAATTACATATATGTTTCCGGATTTGCAAGAGAAAAGTCGTATTGATTGCGTGCGATGAGTCCCATCGTCATACGGAGATTGATTTCCGAGACGGGGACTAGAATAGGGGAGATAGCCTGACAGATAATCTGGTCAACGCCGAGGAATCCTTCATAATGTCCTACAAGTGTGTCGTTTAGAATAGTTGTCAGGTTCTCTCTGATAGCGGTCAACGTCTCTCTTGGGATGTAGCCGGCAATGATATTTTCAATATCCTCATTGCTAGCGAGGATGTTCCTGCTGTAGGCGCCGTTCCTGGATTCGAACAGGGAATAACCGATGAAATCGATGCCTTCGTGATGGCATTCAAAGAGCATGGCACATTCCTTTATTATCTCCAACCGTCGCTCAACGATTACAGAGCCCTGTTTGTCAAGTGTTCTCTTGCACCATCCTTCGTCGCTCTCGGAAAGCCTTTCCCTGACGAAGCGGATACCTTTTCCGCTACCTGAAAGAGGTGATTTCAGCACCACGCTGCCATTGGCTGAAATGAACGCCTCTATTTCACTGATGCTTGTGGCGATGATTCTGTAATCAGGCTTGATGACCTGTGAATCCCCGCAGCTTATGCGTGAATGCACATCCAAGGCAAACTCGCGCCTCGAGTGGGTGCGTATGAACTGGAGTTCTTCTTCTGAAGGCAGGGTTGCCGGGTCAATGCCTTCATTGATGAGCCGTTTCTTCAGAGAGTGATTCCATCCCCAAGGGATGATCTGCCGGCGTTGCTTGTTCGGCCTCATGAGATATTCGGTGAGATCCATGTTCTCTTTGGCAAATCCCACGGCAGACCTTGGGGGAACGAAATTCTCGTCCCCATTGGCAATGCACAGGTCGTGCTCAGGATTGAAGATCCATCTCTTCGTTGAATAACTCATAAGGTAGATTCGTTATATTTGGGAGTGACTTTATTCCTGCCATTCTCTTTATCTCCAAGGGCGTCGCTGCCCCTCGGTCTCTGGAAGGATGATGTAGCAGATTCTGTTAGAGTGATATGTTCTTGAGTTTACCATGGCCTTACAAATATAGTCAATTTCAGCGACTCAACGAGTTCGCTTAGAGATTTTCAAATACTGGCGGATTATATGAATTGCAAATAATTCATTACCTTTGAAGAATGGAATACCTCTCAAAACAAAGATACGACGAGATAGCGACCGAGTTGAATCACCTTATCAATGTGGTCTATCCCGAGGTGCGGGAGCAGGTCGCAGAGACTAGTGCGCAAGGGGACAGGAGCGAAAATGCGGGATATCGTGAAGCCAGACGCAGGCAGGCAAAGACCATCAGTCGCATTCGTTTCCTGCAGAAAATCCTTGAGCATTCCCGTGTGATCGATCCGGACGCTCTTCCCAAAGACAGGGTCTGCCTCCTGAGCAAGGTGGAGTTCACAAATCTGTCAACAAATACAAGAATGAAGTTTGAGATAGTCAGCCCCCATGAGATGAATCTTGAGGCTGGCAAGATTTCGCTCAAATCCCCTATAGGCGCTGCTCTGATGGGTAAGAAGGTCGGTGAAATCGCTGAGGCTCAGACTCCTTCAGGTGTACTTCGTTTAAGAATCGAGACCATTACGCTTGACTAGAGTTCAAAAAACGGATGTGATTAACCTATTCTACAACAGTCATGTCGTGCTTCATGTAGTTGAACGTATAAAGTGAGATGTTCTTGTGAGATGTCAGTTAAGCTGAAAGTTAATTATACACGTACGATGTGATATCCTGCTGCCACCAGTGCTATGCCGGCAATGACACTGATAGAAATGTAAGTCATGAGTCCCATGTAGTTGCCTGCCTGAAGCATCATCAATGCCTCCTTGGAGAACGTCGAAAAGGTGGTGAATCCTCCGCAGATGCCGATAGTCATAAATAGGGCCCATGCGCTGTTTTCGTTCCCGTTTCTGCTGAAGATTCCCCATAGAAGCCCGATGAGAAGACAGCCGGCAAGGTTCACGGCAAGTGTGCCCCAAGGGAACCCTTTCCCTGCCGACTTCATGGCAACTGATATCAAGTAACGTGCGGCGCCTCCGATGAAGCTGCCGCAACCGATGAAAATAGTGTTCTTGAGTATGTCTGAAATCATCATTATGGTCTTGACACAAATATAGCGAATGTAATTCAAGAAGCAAAAAGCAGAAAAACTGTCACAGCTCCCAGTGGAAGGGCATATTCGGCTCCCGAGGATACAAATTTAGCGTGGTGGAATCTCTTCCGCTGTTTCCACACTCTGAAATGCAAGTCTGCCAGCCGGTGTCATGAGACCGCGGGCTTCCAGATCGATGCAGCGGTCCATGTTCAGCCTGGTCCAATGGCTGTTCTTGCGGCGGGGGGACAGCCTCTGTGCAAGTCTCCCATCGGGCAGCTTCTTCAGTGTGCTGTCAATCCATCCGAAGCATAGTGCCTCCTCCACGACATCGATGTAGGGCAGTATGCCCGGTGGGGGAGTCTTGCTTCTGCTCATGACAACCCAGCACTCCTTCTCCTTGGAGTGATTCTCCTGCAGCCAGGCCCTAAGCTGAGACCGTTCTGAATATTCCAAAAGTATGGTGATTTCCATGATTACTTTCTACACACTGCAACATGAACTTTGTCATCATCAACAATTCTTGAAGACGACAATTTTGGTTTTAAAGTTACTTTATTTATTCATATTTTGAAAGAAAATTGTTGATGGCTAATTATCTTCTATTAGGATAAAGATGTATTTTTGTAAAGATAAAAATCACCGGAGTCAAGATGCGGAAGCCGCAGGTTGTCTGTCGTCATATGTCATCCAACAGTCAGTGCATCGGCAAGCGTTGTCCGTTCCATCCGTCAAATCAGTAGCACATTAGGTGATAATGTTAATGATATGAGTCCTATGGATACTATAATTTCTTTCCTTCGTCAGCTGGAAGCGAATAACAACAAACCTTGGTTTGATGCTCATAAGGGTGAGTATATGGAAGCACGTGCTAACTTTAATGCCATCGTTGAGAAACTCATTCAGGGCATCAGTGAATTCGATCCGACAGTCAGAGGTGTCGGGATCAAGGAATGTACATACCGCATCCATAAGGATATGCGGTTTTCCAAGGATGGTCTTCCGTACAAGACACACTTCGGCGCCTTTATAGCACGAGGAGGCAAGAAGTCCGGATATAGCGGATACTACTTCCATATAGGAACCGGTAGCGGAGAGATATATCCATGCAGAAGCTTTCTTGCAGTAGGTAATTACTATATGGAGCCTAAGGTACTGAAGATCATCAGGGAGGACATTGAACTAGGTGGAGGAGATTTTGACAGAATCATAAAGGGGCTGCATCAGTCGCTTTCACTTGATCAGGATCAGAAGCTCAAGCGCGCTCCTCTCGGCTTTGATCCCGATGGAGCCTATATCGAATACGTAAAGCTCAAAAATTTCTGCCTGTCAGGAACATATGATGATACCAGTCTGGATATCGATCTGGTTCTCGAGGTGTTCAAGACCGCCAAGCCCTTCCTGGACTATATCAATAGAGCCATAGAATTCAGTAGGGAAGAAAGTAGATGATACGTTTAGTCAGCAGTATGGTATCAAGTCTATTTCTCGATGCGCTATCTTGTAATGTGTAGATAGTCAATAAGATAGGTTTGTAATTCCAACAAAACCTGTTAAAAGTCGATACAAATATCGTATTATATCAAGTGTTATCTTGGTCAAAATCTTGAATATTATAACTACTGATATTTGTATCGATTTTCAATTAAATGCACGCATTTTTACTCTCTACTCAATAGGAATCTGAATG
>JAGBTT010000046.1 GCA_017631175.1 Bacteroidales bacterium | reverse complement strand
GAGTGTACTTGTCAGGAGTGATGTGATCACTGAAAGTCCCACGAAACCGACTCCCACCAGAAGACCGCTCTTGAGGGCCTTGCTGAATTTGATACCGATGCAGACGCCGAGGATCGTGAAGATGATAGGCATCATCACTGCAGCGCCCAGACCGATGATATAACTGAATACCTGTTCCATAACGAAACTACTTAGGCTGTTTTCCTATATATGCCAGAATGCCTCCGTCTACATAAAGGACATGGCCGTTTACAAAATCCGACGCGTTGGATGCCAGGAATACGACTGGACCCATAAGGTCTTCAGGGTTACCCCAACGCTCTGCAGGAGTCTTCGCAACAATGAAGGAATCGAAAGGATGACGGCTGCCGTCTGGCTGAAGCTCACGAAGAGGAGCAGTCTGCGGAGTGGCGATGTATCCCGGTCCGATACCGTTACACTGGATGTTGTATGCACCGTACTCTGAAGCGATGTTCCTTGTAAGCATCTTGAGACCACCCTTCGCTGCCGCATATGCAGAAACTGTCTCACGACCGAGCTCCGACATCATCGAGCAGACATTGATGATCTTTCCGGCCCTTCTTTCCATCATGCCTGGAAGGACAGCCTTTGCACAGATGTATGGTGCAATAAGGTCGATGTCAATCACCTGACGGAACTCATCTGCAGGCATTTCGTGCATTGGGATACGCTTGATGATACCGGCGTTGTTCACGAGGATGTCAACGGGACCGAGAGTCTTCTCGATGTCAGCTACCATCGCTTTGACACCGGCTTCATCCGTACAGTCGCAGATGTAACCTTTTGCATCGATTCCTATAGCCTTATATTCGGCAAGAGCCTTATCCATGTTGGCTTGTGTGCGACAGTTGAACGCGATCTTTGCTCCTGCCTCAGCGAGAGCCTGCGCCATTGCAAATCCGATTCCATAAGCAGCACCGGTTACAAGAGCCACCTTACCTTCAAGTGAAAAATTAACCATATCAGTAATATTAAATGTTAGTATTATAATCTGTGGTGTGGTCAAATATGATGACCAGACACAATCAAACAAATATATATAATATATTTGAAACTGACAATCTAAAAACCGGTCATGTTGGACAAAAGAGCTGTGATTTGAAGCAAAGAGCAATCGGGAAAGCATTGTTAAAAACTATGTTGATAAAAAAGGTCATGTCGATAAGGCATGACCTTTTATTATTGTATAACTTAGCATTTCTTGTAGAACAACTAAAACAATAACATATGAGCAGCGCAGAAATAACCATCATCAAGAGAGACGGAAAGAGAAAGGCTTTTTCTGTTGAGAAGATCAAGAATGCCATAAGAAAGGCATTCCTTTCTGTTGGGGCATTCGCTACAGAAGAGGATATCGTAAACATTCTTTCGCATGTTCGTGTTACCGAAGGCATGCATGTCGAAGAGATCCAGAACCAGGTCGAGATCGGTCTGATGGCTGAGCAGTACTTTGCAGTGGCAAAGGCTTTCATGCTTTACAGGCAGAGACACAGCGAGGACCGCGAAGTTCGTGACCATCTGGATTTCCTGATTCAGTATTGCCAGGCAGAGAATGCCGCAACAGGTAGTAAATACGATGCCAATGCCAATATCGAGAAGAAGAATCTTGCTACTCTGATCGGCGAACTCCCTAAGAAGAACTTCATCAGACTCAACCGCCGCATACTTACAGACAGGCTTAAGAAGATGTATGGCAAGGAATTGTCAGATAAATATATACGACTCCTCAAAAACCATCACATCTATAAGAATGATGAGACATCTCTTGCCAATTACTGCGCAAGTATCACCATGTACCCTTGGCTGCTCGAGGGCACAAAACCAATCGGTGGAAATTCTATAGGTCCGACTAACCTCAAGTCATTCTGCGGTGGCTTCATCAACCTCGTATTCATGGTTTCCAGCATGCTTAGCGGTGCATGTGCGACACCTGAATTCCTTATGTACATGAACCATTTCATCGGTAAGGAATACGGCAAGGACTATTGGAAGCACCCTGAATTCCAGGCTGATAATTCTACAAAGAAGCGCACTATCGACAAGATCATCACAGACTGCTTCGAGCAGATAGTGTACTCGATCAACCAGCCTACAGGCGCACGTAACTTCCAGGCAGTGTTCTGGAACATATCTTACTACGACAAGAACTACTTCGAGAGCATCTTCGGCGAGTTCCGTTTCCCAGACGGTTCTGCGCCAGATTGGGATGGTCTTTCATGGCTCCAGAAGCGCTTCATGAAGTGGTTCAACGCAGAGAGGCTCAAGACTCCTCTTACTTTCCCTGTCGAGACAATGGCTCTTCTTACAGAGAATAATGAGGTCAAGGACAAGGAGTGGGGAGAGTTTACTGCTGAGATGTATTCTGAAGGACATTCATTCTTCACATACATGAGTGACAACGCTGACTCGCTCGCTTCATGTTGCCGTCTGCGCAATGAGATTCAGGACAACGGATTCAGCTATACCCTCGGTGCCGGCGGAGTATCAACAGGATCAAAGAGCGTGCTCACAATCAACCTTAACCGATGCATCCAGTATGCGGTCAAGAATGGCAGGGACTACCTGACATATCTTGCTGAGGTTGTGGACCTTGTACATAAGGTTCAGCTCGCATATGACGAGAACCTCAAGGCCCTTCAGGCACAGGGAATGCTTCCGCTCTTTGATGCTGGATTCATCAATATCGGTCGTCAATACCTTACGGTCGGTATCAACGGACTTGTGGAGGCTGCGGAATTCCTTGGAATCGAAATCAATGACAATCCTCAGTATGTGGAGTTTGTCCAGAATACTCTCGGACTTATCGAGGAGTATAATAAGAAGTACCGCACAAAGACAACCCTCTTCAACTGCGAAATGATTCCTGCTGAGAACGTAGGAGTGAAACACGCAAAGTGGGACAGGGAAGACGGATATGCCGTTCCTCGTGACTGCTACAACAGCTACTTCTACATTGTGGAGGACAAGTCGCTCAATATCATCGACAAGATGCGCTTGCACGGACGTAAGTATATCGAACACCTTACAGGAGGATCGGCGCTCCATCTCAACCTTGAGGAGCACCTGTCGAAGGCTCAGTATGCCCAGCTTCTGCGCGTTGCTGCTCAGGAAGGATGTAACTACTTCACATTCAATATTCCTAACACAATCTGCAACAAGTGCGGCCATATCAGCAAACACTATCTCAAGGAGTGTCCGGAGTGTCATAGTGAAGATATCGACTACCTGACACGTATCATTGGATACATGAAGCGTGTGAGCAACTTCTCGATGGCCCGCCAGGAAGAAGCAGGAAGGCGCTACTACCATCATAACAATTAAAACGCCCGATTGTCATCTTGACCGAGCGAAGAAAGTGGAGAAATCTATGCTGAAGTGCTACAGTTATGATATTGTCTGCCAGGAGATCCCCGACGAGATCAGCCTGGCAGTCAACATTTCATGCTGTCCCAACAGATGTCCGGGATGCCACAGTCCATGGCTGTGGGAAGATGCCGGAGAATCCATGACGGAAGAATTCCTGGAAGCCCTGATAGGGAAGTACAAAGACGCCATCACATGCTTCTGCTTTATGGGAGGAGATGCAGAACCTTCGGAAATAGAGAGGCTGGCATTCTGGATCAAAGAGAAATATCCGCATGTCAAGACAGCCTGGTACTCCGGTAATGACAGAATTGCAGAGGGGTTTGACATTTTGTCGCTGGATTATGTCAAGATCGGACCTTTCAGGCAGGAATTAGGAGGACTGAAGTCCCCGACAACCAATCAGGCACTATATATGATAGAGTCTGATGGCAATCTAAAAAGAATTTATCTATAATGAACAAACCTATAATCTATCAGATGCTGCCCCGTCTATGGGGCAACGACAAGGTAAGACCTAAAAAGAACGGAACCCTATCAGACAACGGAACAGGAAAGATCTCCGATATTGACGCCAAGACTCTTGAATACATCAAGTGGCTTGGCTGCAGCCATATATGGCTTACCGGCATGATCCGCCATTCTACACAGAGCTCAGAAGAAGGCTGCATGGCTTCTCATCCACAGTTCGTCAAAGGTAAGGCTGGATCACCATATGCAATCTGCGACTACTACGATATTAATCCATATCTTGCTGATAATCCAGAAGATAGAATAGATGAATTCAAGGATCTCATAAAGAGGGTTCATGAGGCTGGACTGAAGGTAATCATAGACTTTGTGCCCAATCACGTTGCCCGTGATTACGGTAAGATTTCTCCTGCGGAAGGCCATCCTATGCTCGGAAGAGAGGATGATAAATCCGTTCACTGGAAAGAGGAGAATGACTTCATATATTATCCGGGATGTGAGTTGCAGCTTCCGACAGCATGCCCCAAAGGCATGAAACCATATCATGAGATGCCAGCCATGGCCACAGGAAACAACTGCTACAGCGCAGAGCCTGGCATCAATGACTGGTTTGAGACAGTAAAGATCAACTACTGCGACTTCCGCACTCCTACATGGGACAAGATGCTTGATATCGTAAAGTATTGGGCGTCAATGGGTGTTGACGGATTCCGCTGCGATATGGTGGAGCTTGTTCCTGCCGAGTTCATGAAATGGCTGATCGCGGAAGTGAAGAATGAATATCCTTCAGTCATCTTCATTGCAGAAGTATACAAGAAGGAACTCTACAACGAGTATGTAAGAAACGTCGGATTTGATTTTCTGTATGACAAATCGGGCTTATACGACACTCTGCGCACGATTGTAGAAAAAAATGTAGACGACAACGGTATGCCGGTAGAACTGTGGCAGTCAACCATGGGCATCACCCGCAGCTGGCAGTTTCTCGGAGACCTGCAGCCATACATGCTGAACTTCCTGGAGAACCACGACGAGCAGAGATTCGGCTCTGATTTCTTCGGAAAAGATGCCAAAAATACATTCGCCCCTCTCTACACATCACTTTTCCTGAATACTGCACCTTTCATGATATATTTCGGAGAAGAGGTCGGCGAGAAGGGAATGGATGAAGAAGGATTCAGTGGAAGGGATGGAAGGACTACCATATTCGACTGGTGGAGCATCGGATCGGTGAGAAGACTCAGAAAGGTTATTGAGAGCGGAGATTACAAGTCCCTGGACGTCAAGACTCTCGTGAAAGCCGGTATGAAACGCGAGGAGGCCGAGGTTTTCGTAAAGTTTGCAGAAGCTACCAGACTGGCATCGTCAGACACTGCTGTAACGAAAGGAACTACATACGACCTCTGCTACTGCAATCTTTCTTCAGACGGATTTGACAAGAACAGACATTTCGCCTTCCTAAGAGACTATGAAGACCACACTATCCTGTTCGCATGCAACTTCTCGAATAGGGAAGCGCACATCAGGCTCACTATACCTGAGCATGCATTCGAATGGATGGAAATCCCTGTAACTGATGAACTATATCCGGGAAAGATAATTGAAGTAGACATTGCTCCTTACGACGCAGCCAAGATCGTTCTGGTTTAGAAGAAGAAAGTACTGATTTCTCACGAAATCAGTACTTTCTTCTTCTAAACTCAGCTACAGTGATCGATGTGGCGATTGCTGCATTAAGAGACTCGGAACCGGGATCATCCACAGGATACGGAGGTATATATAGTCTGTCGGAAACCAACCTTGACATGGACTCGGAAATTCCGTTGGACTCGTTACCGATCACAATCACGGACGGAGCGTCATCTCCATTGCTGAGCTCTCGCTGATATATGTTCTTTCCATCAAGGAATGTTCCATAGACCTTGCCACCCTGAGCAAGAACGATTTCAGCAAGTGCCGGAAGATCGACATAATGCATCTTCACACGGAAAATCGCTCCCATGGTAGACTGAACCACCTTAGGGTTGAACAGGTCAACAGTATCTGGAGCTGCGAAAACAGCCTTTATGCCGAACCAGTCTGCGATTCTGAGAATGGTACCAAGATTGCCAGGATCCCTTATCGCATCAAGTGCAAGGTAGAGGCCGCCTTCCTGCAGAAGGGGCTGGAGTTCAGATGCATCCTTGATATATGAATCCTCCGGCTTTCTTACGACAGCGAGAACAGGGGACGGATTGGCCAAAGCCGTCATGCGTCCCATTGCTTCGTCTCCAATCTCGTCGCGCCTATATATGGTTTCCACCTTGAAAGGTGAGGAAACGGCCTCATCGACCATTTTCTCACCTTCAACTATGAACAGACCATGCTCATCCCTTACTTTCTTCTGCTGAAGGGACTTGATGAACTTGATCTGGTTATTTGATATACCTGACATAGACTAGTAGCCAAGGATCTTCAACATTGACTTATAGGTCTGCTCCTTGCTGAACAGCTTGGTTGTGTAGTCACCATTCTCATCCTTATCAATGATGATATGCTTAGGAGCCGGCTGGAGGCAGTGCTGGATTCCGCCATAGCCGGAAATCGACTCCTGATATGCGCCTGTGTGGAAGAATCCTATGTAAAGCGGATCCTCGTCAGAATGCATCGGGAGGTAGATGGCATTTGCGTGAGCATCAGCATTATAGTAGTCCTGACTGTCACATGTCAGACCGCCGAGGAACACGCGCTGATATTTCTCGTTCCATTTGTTGATAGGGAAGAGGATGAATTTCTGCTTGATACCCCATGTGTCAGGAAGCGTCACCATGAACGAGCTGTCGATCATATACCATCTCTCACGGTCGTTCTGCTGCTTCATGTCAAGAATCTGGAAGATTGTCGCGCCAGACTCGCCGACGGTAAAGCTACCGAACTCGGTAAAGATGTTAGGCTCAGCAACACCACGTGCGTTACACATGAGCTTGATCTGTGAGATAATCTCCTCGGCCATGTACTCATAATCGAAATCCGAAGCAAGAGAGTTCTTGATAGGAAAGCCTCCGCCAATGTTCATCGAATCAAGTTCAGGGCAGATAAGCTTGAGGTCACAGTAGACTCCAACACACTTAGCGAGCTCATTCCAGTAGTATGCGGTGTCACGCATTCCTGTATTGATGAAGAAATGAAGCATCTTAAGCTTGAACTTCTTTGACTTGCTGATCATGTTCTCATAGAACGGCACGATATCACTGTAGCGGATACCCAGACGGGATGTATAGAAGTCAAATGTAGGATCCTCCTCGGATGCGATACGTATACCTATATTGATAGGAGCTTCTACAAGAGCATCAAGCGCCTCAAGTTCACGCATGTTGTCCAGTACAGGAATAATGTTCTTCCAACCATTATTTGCAAAATTAGCAATATTCTCTACATATGCCGGTTTCTTGAAACCGTTGCAGACGATAAACTGGTCTTTGTTCACAATACCCTCGGCCTCAAGCGCTTCGATAAGATTGAGGTCGAATGCTGATGAAGTCTCAAGGTGAATGTCATTCTTAAGAGCCTCCTTAAGTACAAACTCAAAGTGAGAACTCTTGGTGCAATAGCAATAGTTATATGTACCCTTATAATCAACCTTTGCCATCGCTACATTGAACATACGCTTTGCTCTCTGGATCTGCGAAGAAATTTTTGGCAGATATGTAATCTTGAGTGGCGTGCCATACTGGTTGATAATGTCCATCATATTGATGTCATGGAAGTGGAGTTCTCCATCCTCTACCATAAATTCATCCTGCGGAAACTCGAATGTCTGGTCAATCAGATCAATGTACTTGTTCTTCATCTTGAATAATGTAATTAAGTCAGTTTGACAAAATTTCTGCAATCCGACTCGATCGGATTATGTAAATCAGCGCAAAGTTATCATTATTATCGATATTTACATCAGTTCGCGGCATTTATTTTGGCCAAAATTTTGTCCAAAGCATAGATTTAGATAAATTTGCATGTATTTATCCATGAAGATAGTCCTTCACATACTCATATCATGCATGGCGCTTATCGCAGCATTCTCCTGCAGCACAACACGTGTACTGCAGGACGGAGATTACAGACTCGCCAGAAACAAGATCAATATCACCAATGACAAGGAGTTCAGTCCCAACACATTGGAACCTTACCTCAAACAGAAACCCAATCCGGCAATTATCCTCGGATGGAACCCTTTCCTATATGTCTACAACTGGTCAAACGGCAAGGGAAAAGGATGGGACAAGATTGTTCAAAGAATTGGAGTAGAACCGGTTGTCTATGATTCGGACATGGTTGAAGCGACTGTCGCAAACATGGTGGACAGACTGACATATCTCGGCTATTATGGATCATCCATTGAAAGCAATGTCTACGTGAAGAAGAAAAACGTATCTGTGATATACGATGTGACGCTTGGCAAAAGACTGCCCATCAAGAATATAGAACTTATTCTTCCGCCAGAAGGCACGTTTGCCGGAGATTTTCTTGCCGACACTGCTTCGATGACCATAAAGGTAGGTGACTACCTGTCAGAAGACATTCTCGAACAGGAGACTGTCCGGTCCAGCGCAGCACTTCGAAACATGGGTTATTACGAGTTCAGCAAGAACAACTTCTTTTTTGAGGCCGACACGCTGACATTCCCTGATTCTGCAATCCTGAAGATGACTATCAACGGATATACCCGCAATGAGGCTCCGGAAAGGGCACGCCCTATCTGCAAATTCACGTTTAACGAGGTAAGCATATCCTATCCTCAGACCTTGAATGTCCGTGAAAAGATTCTGAAAGAGCTGACTACTATCAGACCGGGAGAGACTTACAGCACAGACGTTGTCAACAATACATATACAAGACTGTCATCGCTTCGCATGTTCAGCAGTGTGAACATCGGCATGACTCCTGTCGATTCCAACAGGATAAACTGCCGCATCAACCTCTCCCAGTCAAAACTCCAGGGCTTTAAGGTAAATCTCGAGGCATCTACCAACTCGACAGGACTTTTCGGAGTATCTCCGCAGTTATCATACTACCACAAGAACATATTCCACGGAGGCGAGTGGCTCAATCTCGGATTCATGGGAAATTTCCAGTTCAAGTTCAACGACGCGGTAAGGTCAAACGAATTCGGAGTTTCAGCCGGACTAAGCTTCCCGAGATTCCTCGGACTTCCGTACAGACATTTCAAAGGCGCTATTCCAAGAACAGACATAAACATATCGTATAACTATCAGAACCGCCCGGAATATACCAGAAACATAATATCGACATCGTACGGATATAACGGAAACGTCAACAACCGCTTCTTCTATCAGGCATATCCGATACAGATGAACATCGTCAAGCTGTTCGACCTGGACGAAGGATTCTACAAGGAGCTGGCAAACGACCCGTTCCTTAAGAATGCATACCAGAACCACTTTGACCTAGGATCAGGAGGTACTGTTTATTATACCACCGATCCAGAGACAATTCCAAAGTCATCATACTTCTACACAAGACTCCAGCTTGACATCGCCGGAAACCTTCTCAGCGCATTCAAAGGCGTGATGAAAAAGGACGAAAACGGCGCAGGAATGATCTGGAACACCCCTTTCTCCCAGTTCGTCAGAGCGGAAGCCACCGTAGGAAAGACATGGATATGGGGACGTAATTCGGGCCAGTCCATTGCCACACGCTTCGTCGCAGGTGCAGGCCATGCATACGGAAACTCGAACGCACTGCCGTTCGAGAAGCACTTCTATGCCGGAGGAGCAAACAGCCTTAGAGGATGGCAAGCCAGGACAGTGGGACCGGGAACCTCTGCAAGAGATACCTCATTCGTGATTCCCAACCAGACCGGCGACATGAGGCTCGAAGCCAATGTTGAGTACAGATTCGACATCGTATGGAAACTGGAGGGCGCCGTCTTCGCTGATGCCGGTAACGTATGGACATTGAAACAGAAAGACGTAGCAGTAGAAGACGGTTCTATGTTCAGATGGAACACATTAGGGGAGAGCATTGCAGCAAACTGGGGATTGGGTCTCAGACTCAACCTGGACTTCCTCCTGCTGCGTATCGACGCAGGTTTCAAAGTCCATGATCCCGCCCGTACAAACAAATGGGTAGGCCCAGATCAATGGTTCCGCCGAAATGGATACGCTATTCACTTCGGTGTAGGCTATCCTTTCTAAAAGGATTGCCTACTTATAGTACTTCGGCCAAAGCCCCTCCAACCTCGCACGCAGCGCATCCTCCTGCTTATTCTCCGCTGGCTCATAGAATTTCCTGCCCGATAGTTCTGCAGGCATAAACTCCAGATCTGCGAAATGACCTGGATAATCATGAGCATACTTATATCCATCCGCATATCCCAACTCTTCCATCAGTTTGGTCGGAGCGTTACGGAGATATAGCGGAACTGCCGCCATCTGTGTTTTCTTCGCGACTGCAAGTGCCTCATTGATAGCCATATATGCAGAATTACTCTTCGCAGAAGAAGCAAGATAAATAGTACATTCTGCAAGCGGAATACGCGCTTCCGGCATTCCTATCGTATGCACAATCTGGAATGTGGAGTTTGCAAGAAGAAGGGCATTAGGGTTTGCCAGCCCGACATCTTCAGCCGCAAGGATGCACAGTCTTCTGGCAATGAAAAGAGGGTCTTCGCCTCCGTCAAGCATTCTTGCAAGGTAATATATGGCAGCATTAGGATCCGAACCACGCACACTCTTGATGAAGGCCGAAATGACATCATAATGCATTTCACCGCCCTTGTCATATATCGCAGTGTTCTCCTGAAGGCATGCGGTTACGGTCTTGTTATCAATGATGATAGGTTGATTTCCCGCATTTGCTCCAACGACAATCTCCAAGATGTTAAGAAGCTTTCTTGCATCGCCTGCGCTGTATCTGAAAAGCGCGTCTGTCTCGCGCACTTCTATCTTCATGTGAGAAAGCACCTCATCAGTAGTCAAAGCGCGCTCCAGCAGACTCTGCAAGTCGTTTTTCTCCAAGGATTTGAGGACAAAGACCTGACAGCGGGACAACAGAGGAGTGATGACCTCAAAAGATGGGTTTTCCGTCGTTGCGCCTATCAGCACTATGGTTCCATCTTCTACCGCACCTAGAAGAGCATCCTGCTGAGACTTGCTGAAACGATGGATCTCGTCAATGAAAAGGATAGGGGATAGTCCATTGGAAAACAAGGAATTCGAGCGTGCCTTATCAATAACTTCCCTGACATCCTTCACACCTGCACTTACAGCCGAAAGCGTAAAGAACTCACGGTTCAACGACTTGGCGACAATCCTTGAAAGGGTAGTCTTGCCTACACCCGGAGGACCCCAAAGGATGAATGAGGATAGATTTCCGTTTTCGATCATGTTACGGATAATCCCCCCCTTGCCTATGAGGTGCTTCTGTCCGAAATAACCGTCAAGGTCATGCGGACGCATTCTTTCCGGAAGCGGCGGCAGCATGCGGCTACGGCCTATGGTGTCGTCTTCAAACATAAGTTAAAGTTCCTTTCCAAATACCCATCTGCGCTTGTGCTGCTCCTTCTCGAAGTACTCCCACATCGCATGAATCTTTACGTTGGTCTCCAGACATGCATTTGTTTCAGCATACTTGAATCCCATTTCCCTATATGTATTGATCAGGTCGACTACGATCAATGAGTTTACGCCCCTATTCTGATAGTCAGGTCTGACTCCGATAAGTAGCAGTTCCACGGTGTCAGGCTTTTTGAGGAACATAGTCTTGAGCATATGCCACCATCCGAACGGGAAAAGTTCACCTCTGGACTTCTGAAGGGCACCTGCGAGCGACGGAATGGAGAGTCCTGCAGCAATCAGCTCGCCTTCTTCGTTTTCCACGAATGTGAGCATCTTGGCGTCAACAAAAGTGAGATAGGTTGAAACATACTGATCGATCTGCTTCTCCGAAAGAATGGAAAATCCGTAAAGCTTGCAGTAAGTCTGATTGATCAGCTGGAAAACCTTCTGGCCGTAATTCTCCTTCATGATCTGGCGGCGGGTCTTCTTTACGAGCTTGAGGTTATAACGCTCCTGGACCAGTCCGGCTAGTCTCGCGTGCTGCTCCGGAGGAGTCTGAGGGAGGGTAAGTCGGAATTCCATCCATCCTGTCTCCTTACCGTAGCCCAACTTCTTGAGGTGCTCCGGATAGTAAGGATGATTATAGATCAATGCCATGGTGCTGACCTTGTCATATCCATCCACAAGCATGCCTTCCGGGTCAAAATCAGTGAAGCCGAGAGGTCCCACTATCTGGGTCATGCCATGAGAACGACCAAACTCTGCAACTGCCTCAAGAAGAGCAGATGAAACATTTATGTCATCGATGAAATCTATCCATCCGAAGCGCACCTGCTTCACTTTCCACGCCTCATTTGCCTTGTGGTTTATGATTGCTGCAACGCGACCGACGACCTCTCCGTCCCTGTATGCCAGATAAAATTCAGCCTCGCTGAAATCATAGGCTCCGTTGGTTTGAGGGTCGAAGGTATTAAGGTCATCAAACGGCATGGAAGGCACATAATATGGACTGCCTTTATATAGTCTGTTTGCAAATCGGGCAAAAATCTTAAGTTCCTTTCTTGTTGATACCTTCTTGATCTGAACTGTCATATGAAGAGTAGGCTAGTATTTAGTACATCAGTACAAAGTTATTAAAATTTCTCACATTTCCCTTATTTTTGCTAAATTCGCATTTATGTCATATGACATACACACATTGATATGGAACAGAAGAAAACAAAGATCATATGTACAATCTCTGACTTCAGATGCAGTGAGGAGTTTATACGAGAGCTTTATCTGAAAGGAATGAATGTAGTGAGGATTAACTCAGCTCACGCGACTATTGAAGGTGCTCAGAAGATTGTGGACAATGTCAGGAAAGTATCTGACAGGATCGCCATACTTATAGATACCAAAGGACCTGAGGTACGACTCACGACGATGGAGAATTCAGTAGGGTTTCCAGTCAAGGAGAACGACATGATTGTAATCGGAAATGATACTGAAGCCCAATGCAGACCTGGACAGCTGTTCACAAACTGCGCTTCATTCGTGCATGATGTACCCGTCGGAGCCGATATTCTTATAGATGATGGCTCAATCCAGCTGACAGTGACTGATAAAGATGAAGAGAAACTGCTCTGCAAGGTAATGAACCCAGGTGCGATAAAAGGACGCAAAAGCATAAATGTGCCTGGTGTCCTCATCTCATTGCCGGCACTTACCGCAAAGGATAAGGAATTTGTCGACTGGGCGATAGATGCTGATATAGACTTCATCGCACACTCATTTGTCAGGACAAAGGAAGACCTGATGGAAATCCAGGAAATCCTGAACAGCAGAAACAGCCATCTGAAGATCATTTCCAAAATCGAGAACCAGCAGGGAATCGATAATCTTGACGAAATCCTCACGCATTGCTACGGAGTGATGATAGCCAGAGGAGACCTTGGAGTTGAAATAGCTGCAGAAAAGATACCTCTGATACAGAAAAGGCTCATCCAGAGATGCCGGGCAAGGAAAAAGCCGGTCATTGTAGCTACGCAGATGCTCCATAGCATGATCGAAAATCCACGTCCTACCAGAGCTGAAGTATCGGATGTTGCTAACGCTATTCTCCAGAGTACCGATGCCATAATGCTCAGCGGTGAAACAGCCTCAGGAGAATACCCCGTCGAAGCAGTCGAGACCATGAGCCGCATTGCTGTAGAGACAGAAGAGTCCATCACAACTCCACCTGATCTTGATCTGGTCAATGTCACCAAACCTATTGCAGCAGTATTGGCAAGGTCCCTTGTTGCTGCCACACTCAAGCTTCCGGTAAAGGCTATCATCTTCGACACATGGAGCGGAAGAACAGGAAGATATCTTGCAGAATTCCGCCCCAAGGTACCGATATATGGCATGTGCTACAAAGGGCATACAATGAGGGAAATGGCGCTTACCTATGACGTATATGGCTATCCGTTCCAGATGAGGACTACAAAGGAAGAATTTGTTGAAAATGCAATAAAGATACTCCTTGAAGACGGTAAGATAGAACATGGTGACCTTGTCGGATTCATAGGAGGAAGTTTCGATCATGAAACTGGTGCCTCATATATGGAATTCAGGTACGTATAGAAGGACTGGGGGACGATGGGGATTTATGGCAAGATATTGACTGTCATTACGCTGACAACTTTGTTTCTGGGCAAGGCACATGCACAGGAACAGGCTGTCGGCACTTCATGGTCTTTCTCTGGCATAGGACTGACATATGAACTGAGGACGAAACCGGATGCCTTCGTACAGCTGGGAGCACAGATGGAGATGGGCGAAATGTTTCTTGGAAGAAGTCAATATCCTGGTGCAAGTGCTTCATTTACATGGAACAATATATTCAGGACCTTGGAATCCCGCAACGGTAACAGTATCTATCTGTTTGCCGGTGCCGGTGCATCTGCCGGCTACAGCAAGGACTTCCGCCTGAAAAAGAAACAGCAGACATATTATGGAGGTTTCTTTGGCCTTAAGGGAAGGGCAGGAGTGACCATCATATATGACAGAGACATCAATATCACAGCAGCAGTTGCCCCCATACTCGGAATGCACCTTTGCCCAAAGAACGGAACCATCATCATGAGATATTACAGATATGGACTCCTGCAGACACTGATGCCGGAAATCACAATCAGTTACAGATTCTGATGAAGAGGATTACAGCCATAGCAGCCATAATGATATTCTTCCTGACAAACACAAATGCACAGAATAAGGAAGAATTTCCGCGTATAACATTCGGCGCGGAATGGAGTTTCGTTGCGTCCGTGTTCACTGCATACCATTTCAACTATTTCTCTCCTGAAGGATACAGATACAACGAAATGGGCAGCCATTCGGGTTTCACAGGCAACGGCGAAGGTCTGCTGCATGTCGGATATAATGTGACAGATAGATGGAACCTTTCAATCTACACCGGCATTACCGGCATATCAAACATTCATAATGCGATTCCGCTCTCCATCAGGGCTACCCATCTTTTCAATGCAGATGAAAATGGAGACAGATGGTTTGCTTTTGCTGATGCGGGTACAGGAATAAGTCTGAAGAAAGATATTCAGGAGACAGCAACCCTCAAATTAGGAACCGGATACAGGGTATCACTCAGCAGGGATACAAAGCTGGATTTCCATATATCGCTGAGATGTATTTATACCCATCCGGATATATATTTTGAAAATGAACTTATCAGCTACAGATGGATAAACAGAAATAACGCGTTGGTTGCTGCAGTATCTGTAGGTATGGCTGTAACTTTTTAAGAAATAATATACTATGGCTATCAGTATTAGAGCAAAAAAGTCTGAGCGTATACTTTTCTGCGCCAGCAAATGGTGGGGAGATCCCGACATGCCGGAAAATATGGAATATCCGACAATAATGGTTGATGATGAAGGAGAGTCATACGAATATCCTCTGACGTTCGTATGCCAGATAAACTGCGAGGAAATAGCTCCCTTCGATCCGGAAGGTCAGCTCCCTCACGAAGGAATGCTGTACTTTTTTGCAGCAATGGACGAGTGGCTTGGATATGAAAGTCCTACAACCAATGGAGCCGGTGAATGGGCAAAAGGCCATTTCGTGGTCAAATATGCTAAAGCTGTCAACTTCGAGACATTCAGATCATGCATCATGGTTGATGACGAGGACAATTCTCTGACAGAGCCGGAGCTTGAAATGATATTCGAGGGATGTGATGATTCCGGTTCCGGCCTCAAGCTGCTTGGAATTCCTGATACGGAAGAAGTCAGAAACACTTACCCGGAAATGATCAGCCTCCTTCAGATAGACAGTGATGAGGAGCTGGGAGTAAATCTAGGAGAGAACGGCAGATTGAACCTAATAATGAAACCTTCAGACCTTAAATTCGGCAACTGGAAAAAGACCAAGGCATACCTTCATGTTAAATAAAAGAAAGCGAAGATCAATTCTTCGCTTTCTTTGGATATCTGCCTCTGTATTTGCCGAATGCTATATCAAGTCCGAAACTGAGGTTGGTATTGAATGAGTCTATCGGCACATATTGTCTCGTCACGTTCAGCAGTGGCTTGAACGAATCTATACCGACAAAAAGGTTCAGTCCGTTAGGATGGAAGTTAAAGGCTGCTCCATAAGATTCACCAAAGTTTGAATATGCGTAGCTGCCTGAGAAAGAGAACCATCTCGCTAAGGCGCAGTTGACTGATGCACGACCCTCATACCATGAATACGGACCGTCTATTCTAGCGGATCCCAATGCTCCAACTGACAGTCTCTGCCAGAACGGCATCCTGAACTCGACTCCAAGATGTGCTGTCATCGAGAGCATCTCCAACTTTCTGACACCCTCTGAAATGACTCTAGGATATACAAGATCAAGCAATTCTTCTCCAAGTACCCCGAACTCTTCACCCATATCCATTTCCTCATTGCCTATACCTTCAAAGCCATCATAAGTCCATGGCTGGTCAGGGCTTCCCAGAATATATGTATTATTCCACGACATGAAGCCCAGGTCAGTAATAGAAGCTGAGACAGTCAGATACTTGACAAGATCAATCGTAAAGCCAAGATCGATGGCAGCACCAATATTCCTGTCTGAAATCATTTTCTCCAGGATAACATTATATTCCGGTATATCAATACCTGATATGCGACGATCAGAGCCTTCGGTAATAAGAGGCAGGGGAGCGGCAAAATAACCATTTCCGGCAGACTCTACATTCCATGTGTCCTGTGTTGCTGTCAGCTTGAGCTTATCCATCGAATAGTTTGCCTTGGCCAGACCAGCGAGCAGCTTTACCCTTACACCGAATCTTGCCTTATCGAATATAATGGATCGTGAATAACCATATGACAATTCTAAGCGAGTATCGGCATTCACTCCTAATTTACTCATATCCAATACTTCAGCCGTTTCCTTTACCCATGAGAACAGGGCGCCTGGCACATTTGCTCTTACGTCAGCCTTAAGAGATAAATCAAGCGTGTGGAAGCTTTTCCTTGTATTGAATCCGAATGAAAGGACACTGATATCAGCGTTTATGTTGACGGGGTTCATCTTATTGACACCGCTCATTACATCCTGAGCGGACACGGAAGGACTCATGAATGTCACCAATTCCCCATCATTTCCGGTAGGGTAGAGAAGCGAAGACAGTTGCAGAGGACTTTCGACTGCGAGAGAAGAGAAACCGGCAACAGGTATTGCAAAATAACCGCGATCAGAGCCGAATGCAGGATTTATCTTGTACTTATAAGTATATCCGTCAAGGAAATATCCGGTCCTGTGATTATGTTGGGCAAGCACAGGAATCGTCATGAACAAAACTAACAGAGCTGAGAATATTCTTTTCATGATCAATGCGGTTTTCTAGTTGTTATATGTTATACCCTCTGGTAGATGGAGGGAAATATTATCAAACATAAAGTACTGGTTATCATTAAGTGGAGCCTCTGCAGGAGAGTCAGCAGTAACAGTAAGCCTGATACCTTCAAATGAAAGCTTTCCCTGACAGGTGAAAATGATCTGCACAGGATTGACAGATGGTGATTCTAAGGTTCCGGCTTTGATTGTCTTGTCAACAGTCGCAGATATGCCTCCAATCACATTACCATCTGCATCTATGGCTTGTGCGTCCAGCATAAACGCCAAAGGAACTGCATTGACTGCATCAAGCTTGACAATAGCCTGACTTACAGATAATTCCTGTATATCAACATTAAGATTATGAATATCTTCAGTAATCTGCAGCTTGAAATCAGGGCCGAACGACATAGGAGCCACGAATTCATATTCAAGACTCATTCCATATACGGATCCCGGAACTATTTCGATATATTCATCCTGAGGCTCGACAATACCTTTGACAATATATGAATCAGGCATTCTGCGAAGGAAAGAATTCAAGCCAGGAACTGCAACATCTTTATAATCCTCAGGGGCGCCTGAACCGTCTTCTGACAATGAATATGATACCGTAGACGAAGAGGGGAGAAGCAGATTGTCTATCTGTGAATTCCATAAAGGCATGTCATTATCTTCCGAATATGTAGCAAATGAAGTACTCAGCAAGCCATTGAACGGTAGACTGTTCAGAATAGAAATGTTTAAACGCAATGCATTAAAATCCAAGCAAGTACCTGGTCCATTGAGATATTCAGGCACATCCTTTACGATGAATTCCTGCTCAAGTGACTTCATCTTCTCATCTATCTCGACAGATGCCGTAATAGAATTGATGACTGCCTTTTCAAGAGATATGACAGAGTTGAATTCAGGCTGGAAAAAACCTTCCTGCCTACAGTCCTGAGCTTTAAGGAATACCGATCCGGAGATTACGACATCGAAATTCACAGAGAATTCACCCCTAGATATAAAACCTTGATTTTCAGAAAGTTTAGTAAAATCGATACCAATAATAGGGAAGTCTGCATGAGAACCGGAAGGAAGAACTGGAAAATCATCCTTAAAACTCATCTCATGGTCACTGATACGTTCAAAGCCTGCCGGAGCCTCATCAAGTATGACACATTCAGGGAAAATCACACGGGAATCCGCAGATATCCAGACTTTCTCAAATGGGAATCGTGTAGAACTATAATCGAAACTAATTGTAATCAAGGATGTTACATCAGCATATCTGACATCGATTATCTCTTTAGGAATATCTGTCTGGTGGATGTCTATATTATAGACGATGTCTTCGAAAGGCACATCTCCTGTTACTAAGTCAGGATTATCTCCCAATCCTGTAACATAAATGGGGTCAAGGACAGTCGTAGTTTCAATCTTATCATCGTAATAGCCTTCAAGCGAGAAATATGGTACAGATATCTCATCAGACTGGACATTTCCATCTATTGTCAGCATAAGGTTTCCTTGCTGATCGACGTACATGCCGAAATCTCCAAGATCGTCAGGGAGAATATCCTTAAGAACAAAGCGGTCTGTAGATCCTACAGGTACCGTAATACCTTTAAGGCCACTCAAAGATTCAAGATTGATTTTAGTAAGATCATAATCTTCATTGACGCATGAGACAAGAAGAGCAATTGAACTTAGAATAATGAGACTTCTGTTTATCAATTTCTTCATAGCAGAACCATTTTTGCAAATTTACTAAAATATCATCCTAAAAACCATACTTTTTCTCAATTTCCATTGTGTTATACAATCCACATTATGTTAACATTAGTAGATATAAACACTGCCCTTTTGTAATGTCACGGGAATTTGATAATTTTGCAGTCATTATGGCAAGAAAGAAACAGGATATCATCTTAGAGAACGTCGTAATCGAAGCAGTCGCTGCCGAAGGCAAGGCTCTCGCAAGAATTGACGGAACTGTATTGTTCGTACAGTTCGCCGTACCAGGCGACGTTGTTGACGTCAAAGTCACAAAGAAGAAGAAAAACTATATGGAGGGCTTTATCCTTAGAATGGTAAAGCCGTCTGAGCACCGTCTGGAGCCGTTCTGCAGACATTTCGGCGTCTGCGGAGGCTGCAAGTGGCAGCCGCTGCCATACGAAATGCAGCTGCAGGCAAAACAGCAGCAGGTTTATGACCAGCTGGTGCGCATAGGTCATCTCGATGTACCAGAAATCTCCCCTATCGTGGGTTCAGACGAGACAACATATTATCGTAACAAGCTGGAATTCACCTTCTCACAGCGTCGTTGGATCTTCGATGACGAGAATGCAGAGGCACTTTCAGAGCAGGAAAAATATGGTCTCGGATTCCATGTAGGCCGCTTTTTCGACAAGGTACTTGATGTGAAACATTGCTGGCTACAGCCCGAACCATCAAACGCAATCCGCTTATTTATAAAGAATTATGCCCTTGAAAAAGGTCTCACCTTTTTCAATATCCGTGAGCACGAGGGTTTCCTCAGAAATATGATCGTTCGCACGACCCAGGAAGGTAACGTAATGCTTATCATGTGCTTTTATCATGAAGATAAAGAGGCACGTACTGCCCTACTGGATGCAATCGCTGCAGAATTCCCTCAGATCACATCGCTTTATTATGTGATCAACGGCAAGGCAAACGACTCGATATCTGATCAGGAATGCGTATTATATAAAGGAGAAGACGCAATATACGAATACATGGAAGGACTCAAGTTCAAGATCGGGCCGAAATCCTTCTATCAGACTAATACAAAGCAGGCCTATAAGCTTTACAGCGTTACTCGAGAATTTGCTCAACTAACTGGTAATGAAGTAGTTTATGACCTATACACTGGAACAGGAACCATCGCCCAGTTTGTATCTCGTCAGGCCTCTAAGGTCATCGGTATCGAGTACGTTCCGGAGGCAATCGAGGATGCAAAGATCAATGCTGAGAACAACGGAATCACAAACTGCGACTTCTACGCAGGTGATATGAAAGATATCCTTACAGATACTTTCGTACAGGAGCATGGACGCCCTGACGTGATCATCCTCGACCCTCCTAGAGCAGGTATTCACCCTGACGTGGCACAGGTAATTCTGAATGCTGCTCCAGACAGAATGGTGTATGTCAGCTGCAACCCTGCATCACAGGCCAGAGACCTTGAGATCCTCTGCAAGGATTATGTGATTACGGCAGTAAGACCGGTAGACATGTTCCCTCATACTCACCACGTCGAAAACGTCGTAGCTTTAAAACGCAAATAACAACCATAAAAGAAGCCTGTCGGTTTTCGGGAGCCAATGTCTCATAAAGCCGACAGGCTTCTTTTTTATATCAAACGTTAACAATCGCAATATAATCGGCCTTGCTCTGCGGAGAGGACTCGGAGTCTGTCACCTTTGGAGGCAAAGCCGCCGAATTTGAGAGTAGCCTCGTAAATTTTACCATCCGAAGTCTGTACCTTGCCCGATGGCCTCATGTCTGTAAAGACCGTAACTTCTTCGCCTATAAGCAATTCCATACCGGAAACAACACCTACGAAACCCTCTTCCGCCTTCATTTCCTGGCGTAGAGCAATGTTGTCGAATGACCTGGTTGCGTAAAGTTTACGGACGAGCCATACTGATCCGAATATCGCAGCGGTTGCTGAAAAGACAACTATTCCGACAGGCTTGATGAGAGGTCTGAGATTCAATGAACCATCCCACCTATACAGTTCGATATTATCTACCATCGAGAATGCAAGCGCTATCACTACGCAAAGGATTCCTGATATTCCACACACTCCAAATCCAGGCAGGACAAATATCTCTATACCTATCAGTATCAGACCAATGACAAACAGAAGGATCTCCCAGTGCTCGACAAGATTTCCAACATAGCCAGGAGCAAAATACAGCAGGGCACCTACTATGGCCGTTACAAGAGGAAGACCGATGCCAGGAGTACGTATCTCCACGAAGATTCCTCCGATTATCATCATCATGAAGATAGACTGAAGAAGCGGATTAAGGAGCAGATCAATAAGCCTGTCCACCCATGTCAAATCATCTTCCATATTCTTGATAACAAGCTCATTACATCCAGCTACCGCTTGTGCAACTTCAAGTTCGCTCTCATATATTCCTTCGCAATATCCTACCTTCATAGCCTCCTGAGGTGTCAAGCTCAGCACGTTGGCAGTATCGACCATTGACTCGGCAATCATTGGATCACGGCCAGTAGCTTGAGCAGTAGAACGCATCATGCCACGCATGAAAGACTGATATTTGTCCGGCATCACGTTACCTGTCTGGTCTACAACGGTTGCAGCACCTATCGAACTGCCAGTCTTCATATATATGGAATCACATGCTATGCTTATGAGAGCACCCGCTGAGGCCGCCTGCATATTTACATATGCCAGAACCGGGGTTTCGCAACGCAGGATTGCCGAGCGTATGCTGTCCGCCGCATCCACGGCACCACCATATGTATCAAGGTCCAAAAGAATATAGTCTGCTTCACACTCTGCGGCCTTTTTCAGACCTTCGACCATCTGCCTTTGCGCAGCCTTATCGATTTCCCTGTCAAGTCTGATGCGGTAGAATACCTTGAGAGTATCGTTTCCATAGACCTGAACTGCAACAAGCATGTACAGGATCATTACAAGCATTCTTTTCATATCGTATATTGTTAGATGGAAATACAAATATAATCATTTAGGCAATTTTTTCGTACCTTTGCCGAGATTTGATTTACACTTAAACACGATAAAATAATGGTACTTCAGATACTTCTGCTTATCTCAGGCCTGCTGCTGATACTCTTCGGTGCCAACTGGCTGGTTGACGGCTCCACAAGCATAGCAAGAAAGACCGGCATCAGCGAATTTGTGATCGGTATAACTATTGTCGGTATCGGCACATCAACCCCGGAGATGGTCGTAAGCTACTTTGCTGCATTCCAAGGACAGTCGGAAATAGCATTAGGAAACGTCATTGGTTCCAACATCTTCAACATCCTGATGATCCTGGGAATAACGACACTGATAAAGCCTGTCACTATGTCCAGAGAGAACAGGCTCAAGGACATCCCGATGAATATCCTAGTAACTGGCGCTCTCCTTATTCTCTGGCTTGCTCATTCCATACTTGGAATAGGACAGAACCAGATCTCAAGGCTTGAAGGACTCCTTATGCTTATTGCTTTTGTCGCATACCTATGGATGATGTTCCGATCTGGAAACGACAATACTGAAGAGGAGAACGAAGAAATCAAGACATTTTCTCCTGCAATGGCAGTTATCATGATAATAGGAGGTCTCGCATGCCTGATCGGAGGTGGACGCGTATTCGTAAACTCCGCTACAGCCATTGCCCATTATCTGAATCTTTCAGAAAAATTCATTGCAATCACGATCATGGCAGCAGGAACATCGCTTCCTGAACTTGCGACCTGCATAGTTGCAGCCAGAAAAGGCCGCAATCAGATGGCACTCGGAAATGTAATAGGATCAAACATATCCAATATACTGCTTATAGTGGGAGGAGCTGCTTTAATAAGTCCTTTATCCCTTTCCGGAATATCGTATATGGACTTCGCAGTAGTCATGATATCAAGTATTGTACTGCTCATAAGCGCCTATACATTCCAGAAGGAACGCATAGACAGAATTGAAGGTATGTTTTTTATACTTATTGAGATCGCATACATGGTCTGGTTATTCATAAAGGGATAAAAACACCTGTTAACAAATATGTTTTCATTATAAACATATTTGTTTTTATAATTGATTATCAAACTCATTAATATATCAAACAACAAAATGACCCCTAAACTACTTCAAGCAGCTCCTGCGGATACTGTCTCACATGACCTGGGAGCAGAAATCGCAGCAGTGGCAGACAAGATTGCAAATACTCCCACTTCAGAACTCTTCGCCGAACTGTTGGACAAGGCAGTAAGTTTCGGTATTAAAGTATTGGTAGCCGTCGCTCTTTATTTCATAGGGGGATGGCTTATCAGAAGAATCAAGAAGATGCTCCAGAAAATATTCGAGAAGCACGATTTTCTGGATCAGGCGATAGAATCATTCATAATGAGCATAGCAGGAATCGCTCTATGGATAATTCTGATCATTGCAATCATCGGCACCCTTGGAATAGAAACCACATCCTTCGCAGCTCTGCTTGCTGGCGGAGGTATGGCCATAGGACTGGCTCTCAATGGTACAGTGCAGAATTTTGCAGGTGGAATAATGATCTTGATATTCCGTCCCTTCAAGGCTGGAGACTTTATAGAGATGCAGGGCTTCACCGGTACTGTGACAGAAGTAACAATAACAAGCACCAAACTGACCACTACAGACAACAGGGTCATCATAATACCGAATGGAGCCATATCAAATGGTACTATCAACAATTACTCGCATATGCCAATGCGCAGGCTTGATATCACCGTAGATGTAGAATATGGCACATCGTCAGAAAAGACATGCGATTTGCTCCAGACTCTTATCAAGCAGGACGACAGGATACTCACAGCCGAAACCAGCGGTAAAGCAGATCCTTTCGTAGCTCTCAGTTCTCTCAAGGACAGCAGTATACAGTTTGTTGTACGAGTATGGGTAAAGTCTGAAGACTACTGGGATGTCAATTATGACCTTCTAAAGAAGATATACGAGGAACTTCCTAAGAACGGTGTTCAGTTCCCATATCCTAAACTGGACATAAACATCCTGAACAGAAACTAAAAAATGGAGAGTCAATGACTCTCCATTTTCAATATCTATATTAAAGAAGTAATCCTCCGGTAGCACGCTCCTTTTCAAGCAATTCCTTTGCTACAACAGGGTTTGCATAAATCTCAAGGAAATGCTTTCTGAGGTCATCTCTGTTAAGGCTCTGCTCCACTGAATCAAGCTGCTTCTCCATATATGCGACAAAATTCTCGACATCCGCTATCTCATACATGTGAGAATATCTATATGAATGGTTGAGGATATCGTATGCAACGTAATTGGTCTTCCAAAGTTTATATCCTTCTATCACCCTGATATCTACGGCATGCCTTATCAACTGATATCTGTCGTTCTTGTCACACTTGGCAGCAGCAGCAATCTCTTCGCTTGTCAGAGGCTTTCCGATGTTGAGATGAATATTACCCTTCTGCTGCATGATACCGACCATGATGCTGTTGAAATCCTCACCCTCAGCCTTGACATACTTATGCTTACGTGAGATGACGCTTTCTCTTGCCTTCAGGATGTCGCATGGTTCATATTCATATGAAATGCTCATAGGAATGATGTTCAGGGCCTCAAAATTGGCCTGAAAATCAGATGTTCCGCTCATATCGAGCATCTTAAGAAGTCCCTGCTCTGTCACGTCATATCCGTTCTTTGTACGTCCCTGACGCTGTGCCAGCCATATAGAACTTCTCTGCTCCGTGATATTGAGTCTTATATACTTGGAAAGCATCTGGGACGAGAGATAGAGTTCTCTGGCACTGATGCCTCTGACCACTTTTATCATTCGGTTAGAACGGATCAGGTATTCAATCGCTTCGTTCGTAATCAGGTTATCACCAACTGCAATCTCTGTCATAGGAATGCCGTTGGTATAGAGAACAAGTTGGGTAATGGCAGGGTCCATGATGA
Source organism: Bacteroidales bacterium (assembly GCA_017631175.1). Lineage (GTDB taxonomy): Bacteria > Bacteroidota > Bacteroidia > Bacteroidales > UBA932 > Cryptobacteroides. The sequence goes on along the minus strand of JAGBTT010000046.1, from coordinate 22,942 downwards.
TGTCCCTGTGATTTGAGAGAGCCAGGAACTTCTTTGACGGATCGATGTTTGAAATACCGTCATAAGAGAAATTCTTTGCTGTGTGGTCAAGCACCCATCTTACGAATCTCTGCATTACAAGTATCTGGAACTCATCTATAGTCTTTATCTGCTTAAGGACATTCTTGAGGAAATCCGGCGACTCTTCAGGAAAGAAATACTGAGAGGCCTGTCCTACGACAGGATACTCGGCAAGTTTGCCAAGCGCTTCTGATGCCTGCTCGTCTGTATATGGACTGATGCTCTCGAATTCGGTTAAATCTACCATAGGTCAAAATTTATGTACATTAATGCAAATTTAACAATTATCTGCGAAAGAGCAAGGAACTGTCACCATAACTGAGAAACCTGAACCCGTGCTTTAGTGCATAATCGTAAATTCTTTCCCAATCCCCCTTCACAAAAGCTGAAATCAACAACAGAAGCGTGCTCTGAGGCTGATGAAAATTGGTAACAAGAACATCAACCACCCTGAATTTGAATCCAGGAACGATGATTATGCTTGTTCCGATCTGGAGAGACTCCATATCATGTGTTTCCATATACGAAAGCAATGACGAAAGTGCCTGATCTACGGAATATTCATAAGATTTTGTATAAGGATCCCATTGCCTTACATCATCAGGTCTACCAGTCTCTATACAACTTACCCCCACATAATACAATGACTCCAAGGTCCTTACAGATGTAGTACCTACAGCTATCACTTTTCCAAGAGAACCTATCAGAGTCATAAGGAATTCTTTTGTAATCACAAACGGTTCCCTATGCATTGTATGCTCAGCTACCCTGCTGCTCTTGACCGGAAGGAACGTACCTGCACCGACGTGCAGACATACCGTACCTGTCTTGATACCTTTTGCACGTATATCATCAAGGACCTTTTCTGTAAAATGGAGTCCTGCCGTAGGAGCGGCAACAGAGCCTCTATACTTAGCATAAAGTGTCTGATAGCGCTCTAAATCAACGCTTTCAGTCTCTCTGTTCAGATAAGGAGGAATAGGAATACTGCCACATAATTCAAGCACTGCTGAGAAAGGAGCACCATCTGACCAGCTGAACTCGACGATGGATGTCTCACCATTACGCTCAATAAGATCAGCCTTCAGATCCATAGCTGCAATACCCTCAGAACCCTCCGGGTTATATAATCTGAGAGTATCACCTTTCCATCTCTTCACGTTGCCGACGATACATTTCCATCTGCAGCTTTGAGTAACGGCAAACATGCTTACGTATTCCTCTGGCTGTACAGGCTCAAGGCAGAAAATCTCTATATGCGCACCTGTCTCTCGCTGAAAATGTAGTCGGGCCGGTACAACCTTAGTGTCATTGAATACCATCAAATACCCGTCAGGAAGAAATTCCGGCATTGAAGTGAATCCATGTTCCTCGATTTCAGAATCCTTATAAACGAGCAGCTTCGACATATCCCTCTCAGATAGGGGATATTTTGCAATACGATCGTCTGGAAGATTGTAGTTATAATTTTCTATACTGATTTCCGGTATCATTTCAGATTTTGTGTATATCTCTTAATTTTTACAAAAATACGCAATTCTCACGTCATTTGAAAATTTCAAAGATTATGACTGTGTTAACATATGTAATTCACAAAAGTAAATATATTTGATTTTACATCTTTATTAACATTTGTTATTTTAGATACCGTCGTGGCGTACTTCTTTTGAACTTTTGTAACGATTATTATTTGTATCATAAGTAAATATTATATATTATTTTAGAATTGCTTAATAAGCTATAATTCAGTTATTTATGTTATTATACCTATATATATTATTTATCTAAGAAGTGTAAATACTCTTGAAATTCTGTAAAATTCACCAAATCTAATAGAAATACGAAATTATTTATAATATAATATCCAGATAATCAGTATTTTAACACTTGCTATATAAATAATAACTTACATATATTTACCCCTCTCTCTCCCCTACTCGTAACAAATGTAACAATCAATACGTGTTGCACCTCTAGGATTTTATTGCTACATTTGTAACATTAACGATAACAACTATGAACACACGTCTCAAGCAGTTTCTTGCAGCTGAAAACATCAGCCAGGCCCAGTTCGCGGACATCATCAATGTTGTTCGCGCAAGCGTATCACATGTTTTGGCAGGAAGAAACAATCCAAGTTACGACTTCATCAAGGCTATCATGGACAACTATCCTGACCTGAACATCGAATGGCTGATTCTTGGGAAAGGAAAGATGTACAAGGACAGGTCGGGCTCAACCCCGATAACTGACACCTCGCCAAATATCACTGATTACGGAACAGGACTTCTTTTTGAGGATTCTGAACAGGAGAATGCCCCGGAAGCACCAAAGCCTCCCCTTCCAGAAACTGAAATTCCTCTACAGATATTAGAAACTGAGCAAAATACGAATGCCACAACAGGAATAAATACTTCAATTAATAACACTCAAATACCTGTAAAGCAGAGGAAAGTTTCCAAAATTATAGTATTGTTTGACGATGGTTCATTCCAGGAAATGTAATTTGCTAATATTTTATAGTATTAGTATATTTGCATAAACTCATAATTTATGTACAAACACTTTCTCAAACCTATCCTTTTCCGCTTCAATCCTGAAACGGCTCATAACATGATAATGTCGTCTCTTACGCTGTTGAGACACATTCCTTTCGGAAGAGCAATTCTACGAAGCACATGCAGTAAAGAGACTCCGTCCCTTGAAAAAGAGGTATTCGGAATCACATTCCCTAATCCTGTAGGACTTGCAGGCGGACTGGATAAGAACGGTGAACACTATAACGACCTGGCTAACTGCGGATTTGGTTTTGTAGAGATCGGATCCTTAACACCTAAGCCTCAGGATGGTAATCCTAAACCTAGATGCTTCAGGATTCCTCAGGACAGAGCGATCATCAACCGCTTTGGTATCAACAACAAAGGTGTCAAGAATGCCGTAGAGCACCTTAAGAGGGACCGTCCGAACGTCATAGTTGCGGCAAATATCTCAAAGAATACGACCAGCATCAATGAGGATGCAGCAAAGGATTACGAGACTTCATTCGCTCTCCTTTATGACTTCGTGGACATGTTTGTTGTAAACGTATCCTGCCCTAATGTAGTAGGACTCACTGCTTTACAGGACATATCATTCTTGTCTGACATCGTAGATCGACTTTTGGATCTCAGAAGATATTACGACACATACAGACCAATCCTGCTTAAAGTATCCCCCGATCTATCTACAGAACAACTTGACGACATTATTGACTATTGTCTCAGATCAGGAATTGACGGAATAGTTGCAGGAAACACAACCAGAAGCAGAGACGGACTTACAATTGACCCTAAGAAGATAGAGGAAATCGGCAATGGAGGCATGTCAGGAGCCCCTGTACACAAGAAGAATCTTGAGCTTGTACGCTATATCCATACAAAATCAGAGGGCAGACTACCTATCATCGGCGTCGGAGGAATCATGTCAGGCGAAGAGGCTAAGGCAATGATGGATGCAGGAGCATCGCTTGTAGAGATCTATTCCGGCTTCATATATGAAGGACCGGGTCTGATAAAGAAGATTCTCACCCATCTGGAAAATTGCATTAAATAGCATCTATGACTACCGCATCGATCTGCACAATCGGAGACGAAATACTTATAGGTCAGATAGTTGACACTAACTCAGCGCATATCTCACGAGCGCTTAATGACCTTGGAATACGCGTCAGCGAGATGGTTTCCACCGGAGACCGCCTCGCTGACATCATATCTACACTTGAGAGCGGCCTACGTAAGAATGACATTGTAATAGTGACCGGAGGTCTTGGCCCGACAAAGGACGACATCACCAAGAAGGCCCTTGCAATGCTCTCTGAGGCCGAATGCTGGAAAAGAAATCCTGAACAGCTTGAGATCATCCACAGAATCCTCAGCGCCAGAGGCCTTGACGTTCTCGAAATCAATCTGGCACAGGCCGATGTTCCTGACACATGCACTGTAATCCCTAATAAACTAGGAACGGCACCTGTCATGGTATTTGATTTCCCTAAGGAAAGATTCGGACACAATGCAACCTTATATTCGCTTCCAGGAGTACCTTTCGAGGCAATTGGAGCGCTGAATGATGTGATGTCAGATATAAGATCAAAGTATTCTGTATCAGACATATATCATAAGACGGTCATGACGTTCGGCATTGCTGAGTCAGCTCTTTCAGAGATGATTAGCGAATGGGAAGACAACCTTCCTTCCGACATGCATCTGGCATATCTCCCAAATCCTCTCACTGGTGTAAGACTCAGGTTGTCTATATATGGAGGCGAAAGATCAGTACAGGAATCACGCATAAACGAGCGCCTTGAAGATCTTGAAGCGATCCTTGGAGATGCGATGTACTCTGATGAGGATGAGACACTTGAAACATGCATAGGAAAGCTTCTGAAGGGCACAGGAATGACCATCAGTACGGCAGAATCATGCACAGGAGGAACGATAGCCGCAATGTTGACATCAGTTGCAGGATCATCCGAGTATTATCTCGGATCAGTAGTATCTTACGCCAATAACGTGAAGACGGAAGTGCTCGGAGTAGATGAGAAAATCTTAGTCAGACACGGTGCAGTGAGTAGCGAATGTGTTGCAGCAATGGCTGACGGAGTACGAAGACTTACAGGTAGCGACTTCTCGATAGCCACCTCAGGCATAGCTGGACCTGGTGGAGGAAGCGACGCAAAACCGGTCGGTCTGGTATGGATCGGTGTAAGTTCACAAAAGAGCACAGAGACCTTCAGCATGGTCTTCAAAGGAGACAGGAAACGCAATATCGAGCGTTTTGCTGCCAATGCTCTCAATATATTGAGAAAAAAACTTGTGAACGAGCTAAACAATTAAATCATAATTAATAAAACATATTTGTTAAAGCATTAAACATTTTTGTTTCGTTAATATATGTAAACGATAAGCCCACTTTATAATACACATAAACTACTAAATATCAATAAATTAAGACAAATGAGCGAGGCACATATCAGATACGAAAAAAAGAAGCGTAGAATCAGACACAACGGCATATTTTACGCCGTAATTTCGTCCGCATCCTTCGGATTCTCCCCTCTTTTCAGCCTCGGTCTTCTTGCCATAGGACTGACTAATTTCGATGTGCTTGCATACCGCTGGGGCATAGCCGGAATTGTCCTTATGATCTATGCGATGGTAAAGAAGAGGTCTCTTATACCTGCTTCATTTGATGAGATATGGAAGATGCTCCTTTTGAGTTCTCTTAGAGCCATAACTTCCATCACCTTGCTGATCGGATATGCAAACATATCAAGCGGTATAGCTTCAACTATCAATTTCATGTATCCTGTGATTGTTGCACTCACAATGATGTTCGTGTTTGGAGAGCATAAGTCATGGGTGGACATGGGAGCAATTGCTGTAGCTATCTTCGGAGTGTACCTTCTTGCTTCCGGTGACAGTCTGATCGTTGAAGGCGGAAATACGGAGTTGGGTCTGACCTGTTCAATCATCTCTGCATTCAGTTTCGCAGCTTACTACATATTGATGAAGAAACTCAGGGCAGACAAGATAGAGGTTGTCAAGTTCAACACCTGGGTGACCATGCTTATCTCCATATACTTCATAGCATGCGCTCTTATATTCGAAGACGGCTTGTCTATGATTTACGGTACAAAGAACTGGATGTATATGCTTGGACTGGGACTTTGGTCGACAATGATATCAAACTTCACCGGCGTAAAGGCTGTAAGGCGTATCGGGCCTACACTTACCTCCATTCTAGGTGCACTACAACCGGTGACAGCAGTTATACTAGGAGTTACATTCCTTCACGAGCACCTATATATGAAGTCATTGATCGGAATAATTATGATTCTATGCGCAGTGTGCGTGGTTGTCCTGCACCAGAATAACCGAAAGCATGTCTAGCGATGCGCGCATGCATTCATGACCCGGAAAAAATTCTCTCCTGCTATTTTTGCAATATCTGACTGAGAATATCCTCTGGAAGTCAGTTCTTCCAGGAGAACAGGCATAAATGAGATGTCATCAAGACCTGATGGAGTCACTTCTATGCCGTCAAAATCAGATCCAAGACCAACATGGTCAATTCCAGCGATCTCAACTGCATGATCTATGTGATCAGCAATCCTTCTGAAACTTGGCCGTGCCAGGTCATGTAGTTCATCCTGAACCTTATTCCATGCACTGCGCTTCTGCGGATCAGAGGGATCATTGATAAACTCTTCTTCTACCTTTTCTCCATAATCCATTATGCCAGAAGTTGACAGCACTTCCGAAAATCCGCTGTCAAGAAACAGAGGATAGAAATTGATCTGCATTACTCCCTCGTTTTCTGCCAGCACACGGATCATATCATCCGTCATGTTCCTTGGATGCGCAGCCAGGGTTCTGCAGCATGAGTGAGTCGCAGCCACAGGCATTGAACTGCATTCCACAACATCATAAAACGCATTATCTGATATATGGGACACGTCTACAAGCATTCCGATATCATTCATTCTCTTGACCAGTTCTTTACCGAAGGGACTAAGACCGCCCCAACGACCTGTTGCAGAAGCACAAGAATCGCAGATATGATTATCTCTCGAATGACATAGCGTTATATAACGTACGCCATCCTGATAGAATTCATGCAATTTATCGATCGAATGTCCGATTGGGCTGCCGTTCTCAAGACCCAGGAAGACGGAAAATTTACCACATTGTTTATTTATATAAGCCTGATCCTGAGAAACAGCAAACGCTGCCTTGTCGGAATTAGCCTCTATCGACGCCCGTACAGCGCCAAGAAGTCTTTGTGAATATACATAAGCTTCCTCCTCTTCTTTGGAGGCAGGTACATATAATGCAAAAAAAGCACCGTCGACTCCCCCTTTCCTCAATTTAGGGAAGTCGACGTGCGCATGGTCATTATCTATCGACAGATCCCTCAGTCGAAGAATCTGCGAAGGTGTATCACAATGAGAATCAAGCAGAAACATTATTTTCTCTTGACATCGTCCGCCTTGATGAGAGTAGAGTTGACTACTCTGTCTATCTCAAATGCAGGATTTCTCTTGAATGTAAGCATGGAGCCTCCGACAAGATTTACCTTAAGGTGATCGGTTACATTCACATGGCACTTTGCAGAGCCAGAAAGAACAACATCACCATCTCCACACTCGATGAGCTCAGCATCTACCCTGGACAGGCCGGCACCTGTAACCTTGAGCAATGATCCTGATCCTGAGATATGAGACTCACTGCTTCCGGAAGCCTCCACTTCAATGGAATTTACAGCGGCCTTGTAATCAATATATGATGAATTAGCCTGTGATATGAATGCATTTCCTCCATTCTGAGTAACAGATACCTGTGCAGAATTAGAAACAGTAAGGTACATCTTGCTTGTCACGCCGAACGAGGCTGTAACCTGTGCATTCTTAGAAACATTGAGCTCACCTGTTGCACATGTTACATCCAGATGTGATACAAGTGCATGATCCGACACTGTCATAGTAAATGTCTCTGCCTCAAGTTTGTCACAAGAAGCAAGAACAGCTTTATCGGTGAGTACCACCGAATTGATTGTAGGCATATATACCTCCGCTTCAAGTACAGGAGCAGCAGTCCCTTTCTGTCTGAGCTGCTTTTTCAATTCTGGAGAGTAGCCTTTTTCATCAAGAATAAGGTAGAGTGTACCATTCTTCACATAAGCTTGGACATGAGCCGCTATCCTCTCATCCGTCTTTAATGTCACGGAATATTTATCGGACTTCATGAATCTGAGAACAAAATTATCCTCCACGCTTATCTTGTTGAACTTCTCATAATCCTTGTCCTGCACAAGCAGTGGCTGTGCGAAAGCACTTGCTCCGATAAGCATTGCTACGAGAGCTGCGAAGATTGACTTTTTCATATCTTTAGAATTTAAGGTTTACTTTGAAATACGTTGTCTGACCGCCTCATACATAAGGACAGCCGACGCTACTGACACGTTGAGAGACGTAATCTCTCCTATCATAGGGATAGCAGCCTTGTCATCAGCAAGATCCAGCATAACCTGAGAAATTCCCTTTCCTTCAGATCCCATGATGATGGCTGTAGGGCCTGTCATGTCCACATCGTAGATGAGATTCTCAGTCTTCTCGGTAGCTGCAACCAGCTTAAAGCCGCTTTCCTTAAGATAATACGCTGCGACACGAAGATTCGGCACCTTGCATGTATCCATCCTCATGAGAGCGCCGGCAGAAGCCTTGACTGCATCAGCATTGATGGCGGCGCCGCCCTTTGCAGGAACAATGATTCCGTGACCACCTGCGCACTCGAGACTTCTTGCGATAGCACCAAGATTACGGACATCGCTTACACCATCAAGAATAACGAGCAGAGGATTCGTGCTGCGACCGAGCGCATTATTCACAAGCTGTTCGATATCAACATATTCGATCTGTGATATGTATGCCAGAACTCCCTGATGAGAACCTCTTACTGCCCTGTTGAGTCTTTCTCCAGGTACGAACTGAAAAGGAATCTCATTTACCTTAAGCAGTTCCATCAGTTCCCTGAACTGTACTCCCTCAAGCCCCTGCTTGAGCAGGACCTTATCAAATTTCTTACCTGCCTTCACGGCTTCCAGTACAGGATGCATGCCGAACAGGTACTGCATTTTCTTCTCTTCCATATTTATTGTTCTAATTTTTCATTTAACTCGGACCACTCTTCCATCTTGTAGTCCAGCTCACGTTTATTCTCAAGATAAGCCCTGGTCAGATCCATGACATCGTCTTCCGGTCCGGGATTCATAAGCTTGGACTCAATCTCCGCCATCTTGGTTTCATACTCCTCTATCTTCTTCTCCAAGAATGAGATACGGTTCTTTATCTTCTTCTCTTCTTTAGATACATATTTCTTGGCCTGATACTCCTGCTTGGCCTCTTCTTTCTTTTGTATCACTTCAACAGGTTTCTCTTCTGCAACAGGCTTATAGTGTCTTTCAAGCTCGCTAAGACTCTCAAGCTTTCTGCGCTCAAGGAAGTCCTGCACTCCGCCCAGATGCTCCTTGACCTTACCATCACGGAACTCATAAAGTTTGTCCACCAATCCATCAAGGAAGTCTCGGTCGTGCGATACAATGATCAGAGTACCATCATATGACTTCAATGCCTGTTTGAGAATGTCCTTGGAGCGGATATCCATGTGATTGGTAGGCTCGTCAAGAGCAAGAAGGTTATATGGCTTGAGGATCAGCTTCGCCATGGCAAGACGAGCACGCTCTCCACCACTCAAGACGGCAACCTTCTTGTCGATATCCTCTCCTTTGAAGAGGAATGCTCCAAGAATATCGCGAAGCTTGAGTCGGATATCCCCTACTGCAATACGGTCCAAAGTGCCGAACACAGTATCTTCCTTGTCAAGTATATCTTCTTGATTCTGAGCGTAATATCCGATATTTACATTATATCCGACCTTAGACTCACCCGACATAGGGTCAAGTTCTCCCATGATAACCCTCATGAGCGTAGTCTTTCCCTCTCCGTTTCGTCCGACAAGCGCAACCTTCTCTCCACGACGAACCTCGATCTGAGCATCAGAAAATACGACCTTGGTTCCGTAACCTACGGTCATCTCGTCAGCCTTATATGCAATATCTCCTGAACGTGGCGCTGGCGGGAACTTCACTGCTAGAGCAGATTTATCTTCCAGATCAACCTCTATCCTCTCCAGCTTCTCCAGCTGCTTCACTCTTGACTGGACCTGGTTGGACTTAGTCGGTTTGTAGCGGAACTTCTCGATGAACTCCTCAGTCTTCTCGATCATCCTCTGCTGATTCTCAAACGCTGCCCTCTGCTGCTCAAGACGTTCTCTCCTGAGTTCCAGATACTTACTGTATGGAACCTTATAGTCATGGATACGGCCTAGCATAATCTCGACCGTTCTGTTGGTAACGTTATCCAGGAATTTTCTATCGTGGGAAATAAGCACGAGAGAACCTCTATAATCCTTCAGATAACCTTCAAGCCACTCGATAGACTCTATGTCAAGGTGGTTCGTAGGCTCGTCAAGAAGAAGCACGTCAGGCTTCGAGAGCAGGATCTTGGCCAACTCGATACGCATGTTCCATCCTTGGCTGAATGTTTCTGTCGGACGGGAAAGTTCTTCGTATTTGAAGCCGAGTCCTACGAGAGTCTTCTCGGCAAGAACCTGTGGATTGTCGGAACGTGTATATGAAATCGCATCGTTGACCTCGTTCATCTTTATGATAAGGTCCTGATACTCTTTTGATTCGTAATCTTCGCGTTGAGCGAGTTCCATTGAAATACGCTCAAGCTCATCTTCAAGGGCAAACATGTCGGCGAGGGCAGTCATCGCTTCATCGATGACGCTTCTTCCCTTGTGATGCTCCATGATCTGAGGCAGATAACCGATCTTCACGCCATTTGGCACAGCGACCTTGCCGCTTGTGGGGCTCTGGAGACCGCACACAAGCTTCAGAATAGTCGACTTGCCCGCTCCATTCTTTCCCACAAGGCCGATCTTGTCACTCTCGCTGATATGGAAATTGATCTCATTCAGCAAGGTGAAGCCGCCATAGGCTACCGTCAGATTATTAATAGATATCATTTATACTCTCTTCTTACATATAAGTATGCTGAACTCGTACAGCATATATAAAGGTATCGACACAACCATCAGCGAGAACGGATCTCCGGATGGTGTGATTATAGCTGCCAGGATAAGCACTGCACATATCGCATGTCTTCTGAATGACTTCAAAGTCTCTTTCGAAAGCACTCCAAGGGCAGATAATGCCACTGCCACTGTCGGAAATTCGAATACGATTCCGAAGATCAGCACCATCGAAGTGAACATCGAGATGTATGAGGTCAGCGAAAACGTATTTGCGACGTCAGGACTGACCTGATAACCTGAGAAGAAGTTCAGCATCAAAGGGAAAACTATCGAATAGCCTACTGCGACACCTATATAGAATAAGGTAGATGCAAACAGAAATGCTCCTCTTACTGCCTTCTTCTCCTTTTCATACAAGGCTGGTGCTATGAAACGCCATAGTTCGAAGACAAGATAAGGAAAAGTAACAATCAGGGCACAGATGAACGTGATCTTCATATGGATCAGGAACTGAGCTGCCACCTCGATGTTCACCAGAGTCATCGAGAAGTCAGCTCCAAGAAGTCTGTACAGGAAGAAATCAGGCTTGGAAGGTGCCAGGATAAGGTTATCAAACAGAAAACCCTTGAAGAAGAAGAGCACGACGACCGCTGCCGCATAGACTCCGATCATCCTGAACAGACTCCCCCTCAGTTCTTCCAAGTGATCCCAGAAGGTCATTTCACCTGTCTGCGCCATTACTCACCTACTCGATATCCTTCTTAATTTCTTTGACGTCCTCTTCAACGTCCTTCATGCCTTCCTTGAAGCTCTTCACTCCCTTGCCTAGACCGCGCATCAGCTCAGGAATCTTCTTTCCACCGAAAAGAAGAAGAACAACCAGCACGATAAGGGCAATTTCCCAGAAGCCGAGGCTTCCGAACAAAAGTGGTGTAATCATATTATTGTAGTTTTGTTATCTAAATATTTCAGCGAGAGCCTCCGGACATCTTACCGGACGTCTTGTCATAGCATCGATGAATCCGAGCGTCACACTTCCAGTGCAGACAAGCTGCTCGTTCTGGTTGTAGATCTCGGTCTTGACTACAACCTTTGCTGTAGGCGGCGTGTCGATGATAGAGACTATCCTCAAGGTATCCCCAAGCTTTGCCGGAACCTTGTACTTTGCGTCTACGGCTACGACTGCCATCATGACGCCGCTCGCCTCCACCTTCTCCATCGGCATGTCCATCTCCTTCAGCATGGCATTACGTCCACACTCGAAATACCTGATGTAATTCGAGTGGTGAACTATGCCCATCTGGTCGGTTTCGTAGTACCTGACATCCAAAAAATGCTCAGATTTTACCATAACAAAAATGTTATCAATATAAACTATTTTGTTTTATTAGTTATTTTTCAGCGCATTAAGCGAAGTTGTGATACTTTCGATCTTCGAAAGTGAATCAGCCTCCTTTTTGCGCTCTACAGCAACCACAGCCTCAGGAGCGTTAGCTACGAAGCGCTCGTTAGAGAGCTTCTTGCGCACGCTGTCGAGGAATTTCTGCTGGTATGCGAGCTCTGCCTCGAGCTTTGCGATCTCCTCTTCAACATTGATCAGACCTGTGAGAGGAACGAACATCTCGACAGTCCTTACCATGAAGCGCTGAGCTGTCGACATGTCACCTTCAGCCTCGCCTACAGTCACGTTTGCCAGCTTCACTACTACCGGAAGAACCTCTGCAGGGAACGCGCCCTTGATCTTAAGGTCGAGCGACTCTCTTGGTGAAAGGTTCTTGCTCTGACGGATGTTACGTACGCCTGCCACAGCCTCGCAAGCCATCTCGAATGATGCGATGAACTCTGCATCGTATGGCTTAGCCTGTGGGTAACGCTGGTTCATGATAGTCTCGCCTGCCTTGCGCTCAGCCATGTTCTGCCAGAGTTCTTCTGTGATGAACGGCATGATCGGGTGGATCATCTTGAGGAGAGCATCGAAGAATCCTATTGTTGCGTCGTACGTAGTCTTGTCGATACCGGCACCATATGCAGGCTTAACTGCCTCTAGATACCATGCGCAGAAGTCATCCCAGAAGAACTTATAGATGGCCATGAGCGCATCAGAGATACGGAACTTAGAGAAATGATCCTCTACGGTTTCAACAACCTGACTGAGCTTGTTGTCGAACCACTTTACAGCCACTGCAGACGCCTCAGGCTGCTGCGCTGCTGCATCCACTGTCCATCCTGTTACGAGACGGAAGGCGTTCCATACCTTATTATTGAAGTTACGTCCCTGCTCGATCTGTGACTCATCGTAGAGGATGTCGTTTCCTGCAGAGCTGCACAGAAGCATACCGAGACGTACGGCGTCAGCACCATATTTTGAGATAAGGTCGAGCGGATCCGGAGAGTTTCCGAGAGTCTTCGACATCTTGCGGCCGAGCTTGTCGCGTACGATACCTGTGAGGTATACGTTGCGGAACGGTACGTCGTTCATGAACTCGTTTCCGGCCATGATCATACGAGCCACCCAGAAGAAGAGGATATCCGGACCTGTAACGAGGTCATTTGTCGGATAATAGTATGCAAGATCCTTGTTAGGCTCAGCCTCAGGATGACCGGCCTTGTAAGTATCGAATACTGAGATAGGCCACAGCCACGATGAGAACCATGTGTCAAGAACGTCCTCGTCCTGACGGAGGTCTGCTGCCGTGAGGTTTGCATCAATAGCCTGAGCTGCCTCAAGAGCCTTCTCTGCAGTCTCAGCAACAACTACCTGTCCATCAGGGAGATAGTATGCAGGGATGCGCTGTCCCCACCAGAGCTGACGCGAGATGCACCAGTCGCGCACGTTCTCCATCCAGTGACGGTATGTGTTGCGATATTTGTCCGGGATGAGCTTAACGGCACCGCTCTCTACTGACTCAAGAGCATCCTTTGCAAGTGCCTCCATCTTAAGGAACCACTGCATCGAAAGTCTTGGCTCGATTACGGCATTTGTTCTCTCTGAATAACCTACTGGAGATGTGTAATCCTCCATCTTCTCAAGGTTTCCAGCTTCCTCAAGCATCTTCACGATCTTCTTGCGGGCATCGAAACGGTCCTCGCCGACAAGAATCTGAGCCTTCTCGTTAAGACGTCCGTGGTCGTCGATGATGTCGAGAACCGGAAGGTTGTGACGCATACCTATCTCGTAGTCGTTCACGTCGTGTGCTGGAGTAACCTTAAGACATCCTGTACCGAAGTCCATAGCCACATAGCTGTCCTCGATGATAGGAATCTCCTTGTTGATCAATGGAATAAGGACCTTCTTGCCCTTGAGCCAGTGGTATCTCTCATCTGCTGGGTTCACGCAGACTGCAGCATCGGCCATGATTGTCTCAGGACGGGTTGTCGCGATGATGATGTATTTGTCTGTAGGGTTTCCGTTGCCGTCAGAGATGAAGTATCTCATGTGGTAGAACTTGCTGACTGTATCCTTGTGGATAACCTCCTCGTCAGAAACAGCTGTAAGGCCTACAGGATCCCAGTTCACCATACGGACACCTCTGTAGATGTATCCTTTGTTATAGAAGTATACGAATGTGCTGATTACGGCATCGCTGAGATCAGGATCCATTGTGAACTTTGTCCTATCCCAGTCGCATGATGCACCGAGCTTGCGGAGCTGGCTGAGGATGATGCCACCATGCTTCTCCTTCCACTCCCATGCATGCTTGAGGAATTCCTCACGGGTAAGATCTTCCTTCTTAATTCCCTCTGCAGCAAGCTTCTGTACCACTTTATTTTCAGTGGCGATAGAAGCGTGGTCAGTACCAGGAACCCAGCAAGCATTCTTACCGTCCATTCTCGCCTTACGCACGAGGACGTCGTTAAGAGTATTATTAAGCACGTGTCCCATGTGCAGGATACCTGTCACGTTAGGTGGCGGAATCACGATTGTATAAGGTTCCCTCTCATCCGGTTCAGAGTGGAAAAACTTGTTCTCAAGCCAATAGGCATACCATTTATCCTCCGTCAAGGCAGGATCATACTTTGCTGGCAGTTCCATAAATCTGTATCTTTTTTTATTCAATTAATCAATTTTCAGATGTCTTGACTTAGCTCGACATGACAGTAATAAAAATAATTGTACGATATCATGCACACATCAGCGCACAATATCGTACAAAGATAACAAATTATTTTGAATTATGCCCTCAGTTTGAGGCCTGCAAATATAGTATCAGGCTTGAAGGCAAAAACAGACGCCATTTCTCCGGCCATGCAGAATCCGCACTTGTCGCAGGTGTCAGTTCCGTCACCGATACAAAGTCCCCTTTTTCCGTCAGGATAGATGAAGTTGGTCACCCAGCATCTTCTCTTGAACTGATTGGTCTTCATCAGTTTAAGACCGGATTTGGAGTTCATGATCGGATAACCCTTCTTCTTGTACTCAAGAACCTTGTCGATAATCTCTGCACGCTTGTCCATGTCGAGCGCAAGATATTCCGTACCCTCAAATGGAGTATGGAAGTTTATCGAGATCTGCTCGATGGCAGGATTATCCTTTGCGTACTCGATCGTATCCTCGACTGCAGTGTAGTTCAAAGTATTTACTACCATATTGACGCTCAAATGCTTATGACCACATTCCGCGATATTCTTCTCAAGCTTTGCAAATGTACCCTTTCCACGCACCTCCTCATGATATGACCCCGCACCGTCAAGGCTTACCCATATAGAATCCGCCTTGCTTCCTGCGAAAGGCAGCTGCGCATTTGTAGTTATAGTGCATGAGAAGAAGCCGATCTCCTTGGCCAGATCAATGAGGTCATTAATGCGCTTGTCACCGTCCTTCCAGATGGTCACCTCGCCACCTTCAAAGTCCACGAAGCGCGAACCGAGGTCATATGAATACTGCAGATGCTCGCGTACCTGCTCATAGGTCATATTGTGAGGGTTCTTGAGTTCATACACGCTGCAGTGCTTGCACCTAAGGTTGCAGATGTCGGATATGAACAGAACGGTCTGGAGCGGAGCCTTGCGACCGAACAGACGGGCACGGAGGAACCACCAGCCCAGGTAAAAGAGTTTCTTCATATTATCCAAAAATGAGATTTACAACAATGATTATCAAGCAGAAACGCGTCACGATGTTTCTCGCAGTAAGCCAACGGAGAAGAAACCACGCGATGCCGGCCTGCTTGTATTTTTCCCAGTCACCCATATTGCCCATCCACTTCCTTGGCTCAAGGTCAACCTCCTTTCCGGTAACATGGTCGTTTAGAGACTTCACCAGCCACAGCGATACCGGAAGTACCAGAAGAACAGCGAGATAAGCCACATGAAGCTGCTTAAGGACAACCGCCACTACCACCATAATATATGGAACCGTATTGATAAGGGCCGACAGAAATATCTGACCCTTCGGGCCTCCCATCAGGTGCGCCATGGTCTTTTTGCCCATCTTCGCATCCGGAATGGAATCTAGAACAGAGTGAGAATATACGATATTGGTAACCAGAAGTCCCACTGCAATCGAAAGCCATGTGATCTTCACATCCACCGTGCCTGTGATCGCATAATATACTCCCGTCATCATCATCGGTCCGAACATCAGGAAGATCACAAGTTCACCCAATCCTCTGAAACCGAGCTTGAGGGGGCCTCCAGAGTATGACACGCCAAGAAGCAAGGTCGCCACAACCCATCCGAGGATCATCCATCCCCTGACAAGGATCACAACCGCCGCCATCACGGCAGCAAACGCAAGAAAGACTCCCACCGCACCGAGAAGCTGCTTAGGAGTAGCCTCGCCCGAAGTAAGATACGGATACTTGACCATCCTTCCCCTGAATCCCTCGTTGGCCACCTGCTCGCGCGCCTGAGCGGAACCCTTCTTATAATCGAACCAGTCATCCAGAAGATTCATTCCAAGATGCAGAAGCATAACACCGAGAAGGGAAGCTATTGCAGCCAGCCAGGAAAACTGTGCGCCATCTGCCCTGCTGTAAGACAAGGCTACGGCCGTCAATGCAGGCAACATGCTCTGCGGCAATGAGATAGGCCTTGCGTTATTGAACCAGAATCTGAGTTTATTCATAGTTTTATGTTTTAAGTGACGCAAAATTACAGTTATTTTGATTAATTTTGTGATATTGAATACATATTTATCGACAAATTAACTTAAATAATATGGCAAACGAAAAAGACTTCAGCATCGAGCTGAAAAGCGACGTAGCAAAGGGAACATATTCAAACCTCGCTATAATTACACATTCACGCAGCGAGTTCGTTCTCGACTTCGCATCAATGCTCCCAGGCCTTCCTAAGCCTGAAGTGCACAACAGAATCATCATGAATCCTGAGCACGCAAAGAGACTCTTCCTCGCCCTCCAGGATAACATCAACAAATACGAGAGCCAGCACGGTCAGATCGCCCTCGGTGGCGAGCCTAAGCCAGGCTACCCTATGGGCGGATTCGGCGGCGGTGCAAAGTCATAATCTCACCTCAATGGAAGAAAAACTCAGAAAGATCAAGGCTTTCGCTTTTGATGTGGACGGCGTCCTGACAGACGGAGGGCTGCTTGCCGACCTTAACGGCGAATTCTACAGAGTATTTGATGCAAAAGACGGTATGGCGCTAAGAATGGCCTCCATGCAGGGATACGGATTATGTATCATTACAGGAGGACGCTCACAGAGCATCACCAGAAGATTCATCGCAAGCGGAATCAAGGAAGAGGACATCTACCTCGGATCACGAGACAAGATGGAGCAGTTCACAGACTACTGCACAAGACACTCGCTTGCCCCTGAGGAGGTGATGTACTTCGGTGACGACCTTCCCGATATTCCCGTAATGGCTGCCTGCGGATGCGGAGCATGCCCATGCGATGCGGTGGATGAAGTACTGGCAATGGCTGACCTGATCACAAACAAGCCGGGCGGCAAAGGATGCGTCAGGGAAGCAGTGTCCAGTGTCATGAAACTGCAGGGTAAATGGAATCTGAATACAGAAGATTACAAGAAAAAATTCTAGAATTTCGCCACACATCACGGAAATTTCGCCCCAAAATATACGGATTCACTACGAATTCCGGTGTTTCACAACATTGCCGTCCGCGGATTGCGGACGGCATTTTTATTGGTATACCTTTGCAGCCCCGCTACAAACCTGAACTAGCGGCAAACTATAAACTTCAACAGGCAGAATCATGAAATTCGAAAACGCAAACGTGCTAATTACCGGAGGAGCATCCGGCATCGGAAAGATCATGGGACGCATGGCTCTGGAGAGAGGAGCCAAGCGCTTCATCATATGGGACATCAACCTGACTGGAATCGAGCAGACACGCAAGGAACTATCCTCATATGGAAAGGTGAAGGGATATGTGGTGAACGTTGCAGATAACGATATCGTTACAGCTGCATACCGCAAGACCGTGGAGGACTGCGGCCCTATCGACATCCTTATCAACTGTGCGGGCATCGTGACCAGCAACAAGACATTCGACCAGCAGACTCCTGAAGAGATCGTGCGCACCATGAACATCAATGCCATTGCGCCTATGTTCGTGGCACGCGCAATACTCCCTGACATGCTCAAACGCAATTCCGGACACATCTGCAACATCACATCAGCAGGCGGAATGCTCTCGAACCCTAAAATGTCAGTATATGCTGCCAGCAAATGGGCGGCGACAGGCTGGTCAGACTCGGTACGAATCGAACTGGAGGAGATGAAGAGCAATGTTCATGTAACTACAGTTGCCCCATATTACATAAATACCGGAATGTTCGACGGCGTGAAGTCACGCATCATTCCTATCCTCAAGCCAGAATATGTGTGCAAGAGAGTCATCCGCGCCATCGAAAAGAATACAAGATTCCGCGGCATCCCGTTCGGTTTCCACTTCATCAGGTTCTGTCAGGCAATCCTTCCGACGACCATATTCGACTTCATCTTCGGCAAGGTTGTTGGCATCTACCACGCTATGGATGAGTTCACAGGACGCAAAAATGCTGGCACAGGTACCTCAAAGGCATCATAAGTCAGGAATTATTTATAATTTTGTCTTTATGAAAAATACACCAACTGACAAGATCATAAGCATCCACCAGCAGCAGAAGGCATTCTTCAAGACGGGAGCCACTCTGGACATCTCTTTTAGAAAGGCAATGCTGAAAAAGCTGCTCGGCGCGATGGAGAAATGGGAGGCAAAACTCTCCGAGGCACTCTGGACAGACTTGCACAAGTCATACGAGGAGGCATACCTCACCGAGATCAGCATCGTCAAGGGCGAGATCAAGGGACACTTGCGTAATGTAGACAAGTGGGCCCGCAAGAAGAGGGTGCACACTCCTATCAAGCTCTTCCCTGCCTCTACCCACGTAGTGAAGGAGCCGCTTGGATGCTCGCTTATCGTATCGCCGTGGAACTACCCAGTGCAGCTGCTTCTGAATCCGCTTGTAGGAGCGATCTCTGCAGGCTGTACCGCAGTCCTGAAGCCATCTCCATATGTCCCTAACGTATCCACAGTGATCGAGGACATGATCAAGGAAACCTTTGATGAGCAATACATTGCGGTTGTTCAAGGCAACAGGGAGGTCAACGCTGCGCTCTTCGAGCAGCGCTGGGACATGATCTTCTTCACAGGAAGCCCGGCACTGGCCAAGACTGTCATGGCTGCCGCCGCAAAGAACCTCACACCTGTGGTTCTGGAGCTGGGAGGAAAGAGTCCATGCATCATCGACAAGAGCGCAGACATCGCAGTTACAGCAAAGAGGCTTGCCTGGGGCAAGACCCTTAACAGCGGTCAGACATGCATCGCTCCCGACTATATCCTTATTCATAAAGACGTAAAGAAAGCATTCGTCAAGGCATTTGCTGCGGAAGTGCGTGCACTGCACGGCGAGGACATCGCTGCTGACAGACATTATGTCCGCATGGTCAACGACAAGGCATTCGAAAGAGTGACCGGATACTTCAAGGATGGAGACATAATTTACGGCGGAAGAACAGACGCCACAACAAGGTTCATAGAGCCTACACTCATTGAAAATGTAGCTCTCGACTCCCCTCTCATGACGGAGGAAATCTTCGGCCCCGTGTTCCCAATCATCACTTTAGATGACAACGATAAGTCATTTAAGGACAAAGTTATAGACTTTGTAGTTTCGCGAGAGAAGCCTCTTGCATTCTACTACTTCGGTAAGGAGTCTGAGGGATGGGAAATCGTTGGCAAGACATCATCCGGAGGAGGGTGCATCAACGACGTGATCATGCACATCGCCAATGAAAACGCGCCGTTCGGAGGAGTCGGAAATTCGGGCATGGGACGCTACCACGACAAGGACAGCTTCGAGGCGTTCAGCCACACCAGGACAATAGTCTCGACAGGCACCTGGATCGACCTCCCGTTCCGTTACATGCCATACAAGATGTTCGGACTTGTCAAGAAGATATTGTAGCGATTTAAAAATGCAGAAGGCAAAACCTTCTGCATTTTTTGTATATTCGCATGTTTATTCATCAAGATACCATGAAAAAAATAACATTCATCATCATCTGTGTGCTGGCAACTGCCGCAGCATATGCTCAGGCACCCAAGGACTCTACTGTAAACATCATCGCCTATTGGAATGCAGGTGAGAAATATGCTTACGAATACTCTGCTGAAGAATATAAGGTAGTCAACGGTGACACTACTGAGGTTTCCTATTCAAACTCCATTCAAATATATGAGATCCTTGAAGCAACTGAGACATCATACAAGATTTCAGTTACCTACAAGGATGAGTATAGCAGCGATCCTCTCAACAATACTCTCAACGCCCTGCTTGAAGAAAGATATGGCGACCCTAAAGTCATCGCCACTACTGACCAGAACGGTTCTCTACTGAAAATTGATAACGTCCAGGAACTCAGTGACCAGATAGTCAGCATCCTTGACGAAGTTGTAGACATCATGATGAAGAATGATGAAGGAAGCGAGATAGCTGAGGAACAGAAGGCATATGTAAGAAATTACCTCAAGGAGATGTTCAGCAACCCGGAAACCGTCATGTCCATATTTGCAGAAGACATTGGACGTGTGCTCTATTTCCATGGATGCGGCCTGGAACTGGACAAGGAATACACCGGACAGATCGAAGTACCATCCATCTTCCCAGGCGTAGACCAGCTGATTCCTGCCGACCTTACAATCTGGGCAGATTCGGAATACACCGACGAATACAGCACTGTATGTCGCTCAAAAACAAGCATTTCCACAGAAAGTCTCCGAAATTTTCTCAGTGAGTATTACATACAGAGCATAAAAAATGCTAGAGAGACAGGGCTTACTGAAGGAAATTTAGAGGAGACGATAGCTGAAGTACAAAAGGTTGTGAATGAGATCGAAGGCAGCATGAATGAATATCTGACAGGTGAAATCCATGCAACCGGATGGCCATTGAACGTCATATATGATAAGATTGTACACATAAAAGTTGAAGATCAGGATCAGTACAAGAACACAAGCTGGAAATTGAAGATCATCATCCCAAGCAAGGAGGAGTAAGATATGGACCTAAAGGGAAAGAAGATTATTCTTGGTAGCAATTCCCCACGCAGAAAAGAGTTGCTTGGAGGTCTTGACATTGACTTTCAAGTAGATACCGGAAATACATTTGAGGAGGTTTATGCTCCAGAAACGCCTCAGGAGCAGATTCCTGAAGTACTTTCAGAAGGAAAGTCATATGGTTTCCATAGGCCACTCGAGGATAACGAGATCCTCATCACCTCCGATACGCTGGTATTGTGCGGGGATCGCGTGATGGGCAAGCCGTCTTCACGCGAGGATGCCATCGACATGATCCGATGCCTGTCTGACAAGAACCATAAAGTAATCACAGCCATCACATTGCGCGACAAGGAGCGTTGCAAGACACTGAGCGACACCGCCCTCGTTCATTTCAAGGCATTGACTGACAACGAGATAGAATATTACGTAGATACATACAAACCATTTGACAAAGCTGGAGCTTATGGCATCCAGGAATGGATCGGCTACATTGGAATCGACAAGATCGAAGGTTCATATTTTACGATCATGGGACTTCCGGTACATCTTGTATATCAGGAACTTGTAAAATTCATAGGATAATGAAGCTGGATTTTCACAGTCATATTCTTCCAGGGCTGGATGATGGAGCGACGGATCTTGCGAATGCAGTCGAGCTGACAAGTGCGATGAAAGACTGGGGATTCGAGAGGATCACCTGCACCCCACACATCAACGCCCTCTATCGCAACACTCCGGAGACAATCAGACGCGCATTCGAGATGCTGGCTGAAGCATTGTATGTCAAGGGAATAGATGTCGAGCTGAAGATGTCTGCGGAGTATCGTCTTGTACCTGAGACATGGCCTGAAGTACTGGAGAAGAACTGGATCATGCCCATCGAAGACAAGTACATCCTTACAGAACTTCCGATATCCAAGCCTCAGGAGATGGGCTGGATCAAGCCTTTGGAGGAGTTTAAGAAGCTGATTTCCTTGGGATTGACACCTATCCTTCCCCACCCTGAGCGTTATTTCTATCTGTCCCACAGAGATCTTATGAGCTATGTAGACGCAGGAGTCGTAATCCAGTGCAACTACGGTTCTTTTGCCGGACTATATGGAGACACAGCTCAGCAAAACGCGGAAAATCTTGTTAATGAGAGCATTGTAAGTCTTTACGGAACCGATATGCACAACCTCCATTACGTTAAGGTCATAGGCGACTGGTTCGCAGACAATAACAAAATAGCAGAATATCCATATCAATAATAGATTGGGGGTATAACCGTTTTTTGTATTGAGACATGCCAATACAAAAAAAATGAGACTTCGCCGCTCGCGCGGGGACGCCTCATACTAACCACATAATTAATAACACTAAAACTAATAACCAATAAGTTGTGAGAGTTTCAGAACACCTCTCTAATCAACTCGGGTGCAAAGGTACTGCTTTTTTTCATACCTGCAACATCTGTTCCAGAGCTTTCCGACGAATGGTAAAATTTCACAAACGAACGAAACACACCATTATTTACAATTCGAAATTTAAGACGAACAGAAATTTACATTCAATAAATTAAAAGCGCCCTATATTTACATATCAGTAAAACATGGGGCACTAAATTTAAAATTCATCAGCAAAAGAATTTCCGACGAAAGAGAACGAAGATACTTGACTGTATTTAATTTCAGACATTTTGGATAGAAAATCGACTCTTCAGTGTATGTAGTAAGT
>JAGBTT010000045.1 GCA_017631175.1 Bacteroidales bacterium | reverse complement strand
TGACCTTGAGCTTAAGGACAGATTGGTAGCCATCCAGAGAGTGACAAAGGTTACTAAGGGTGGTCGTCACTTCAGCTTTGCAGCAATTGTTGTAGTTGGTGACGAGAACGGCGTTGTAGGCTATGGTCTTGGAAAAGCTAACGAGGTTACAACTGCTATTTCAAAGGGTATCGAGGATGCAAAGAAGAACCTCGTGAAGGTTCCTATCCTCAACGCTACTATCCCACACGAGCAGGAGGCTAAGTTCGGTGGCGCAAGAGTATTCATGAAGCCAGCTGCTCCTGGTACTGGAGTTAAGGCGGGTGGTGCGATGCGTGCCGTATTCGAGTCAGTAGGTGTACACAATGTCCTCGCTAAGTCAAAGGGCTCATCTAACCCTCACAACCTTGTGAAGGCTACAGTAGCTGCCCTCGTTGAGATGAGAGACGCTTACACTGTTGCCGGTCTCCGTGGTATTCCTATGAGCAGAGTATTTAAAGGTTAAGGAGGACAGAAGAAATGGCAAAGCTTAGAATTACTCAGATCAAGAGCAAGAGCGGTGCAACAAAGAGACAGATCGCAAACCTTGAGTCTCTCGGAATCCGCAGAATGCATCAGACTGTAGAGGTAGAAGTAACTCCAGTTACCAAGGGTATGGTAGAGAAGGTTCTTCACCTTGTAAAAGTAGAGGAAATTTAATTTTGGAGGACAGACAGATGAAATTACATAATCTTACACCTGCTGCTGGCTCAAAGGGCCGCGAGAAGAGAATCGGACGTGGTGAGGGTTCTGGTCACGGTGGAACATCTACACGTGGTCACAAGGGTGCTCAGGCTCGTTCTGGTTACTCTCGCAAGATCGGCTTCGAGGGAGGTCAGATGCCTATCCAGAGAAGACTTCCTAAGTTCGGTTTCACTAATCCTACTCGTGTAGAGTACAAGGGTATCAACGTGGCTACTCTCCAGGCTCTCGCTGAGTCTCACAATGTTGAGGTGATCACTGTTGACACACTCCGTGAGGCAGGATTCATCAACAAGAACCAGCTTGTAAAGATTCTTGGAAACGGTGAGCTCACAGCTAAATTGGCAGTATCTGCTAATGCTTTCTCAAAGTCTGCGATCGCTAAGATCGAGGCTGTAGGCGGCACAGCAACAACTATCTAATAAAGATGAAAAAACTTATCCAGACAATCAAGAACATCTTTAAGATCGAGGAGCTCCGCACGAGAATCCTTTATACTCTCGCGCTGGTAGTGATCTATCGCCTCGGAAGTTTTATCGTGCTTCCGGGCATAGATGCTTCTCTGGTTGCACAGTCAGCTTTTGCTCAGAGATCATCTGAGGGACTCATGGGTCTCCTTAACATGTTCTCAGGCGGTGCATTCGGAAGTGCCTCTATCTTTGCGCTGGGTGTGATGCCATACATCTCGGCATCTATCGTGATCCAGCTTCTTGGTGTTTTCGTCCCTTACTTCAGGAAACTCCAGATGGAGGGCGAAAGCGGACGCCGCAAGATGAATCAGTACACAAGGTTTCTGACCATTGCTATCATCTGCATTCAGGGTCCGGCTTACATTGCAGCTCTCAACAGCCAGTCAGCAGGTATTCCAGCTGAGGCGTTCGTAGCTGTAAACCAGCTTGGATGGAGCCAGTTCCTCTTCAACCTCGTATCGACAGTGATCCTCCTCGGAGGTACAATGTTCGTGATGTGGCTCGGAGAGCGTATCACTGACCGTGGAATCGGTAACGGTATCTCAATCATCATCATGATCGGTATCATCGCACGTCTTCCACACGCACTCCTCGCTGAGGTTATGACCAAGTTCACAGGTAACGGTGTAGGCGGTCCGCTTATCCTTATCGTTGAACTTGTGATTCTCCTGCTCATCTTCGCAGCAGCCATCGCTATCGTACAGGCAGTAAGAAAGATTCCTGTACAGTATGCAAAGAGGGTTGTAGGTAACAAGCAGTACGGTGGTGTACGTCAGTACATTCCGCTCAAGATCAACGCTGCCGGTGTTATGCCTATCATCTTCGCCCAGGCTCTTATGATGATCCCTATGGTATTCGCAAGATTCGAGGCAACTCAGGGATTCGCAGCAGTAATGAGCAACTATACCGGTTTCTGGTATAACTTCACATTCGCACTCCTCGTAGTGGCTTTCACTTACTTCTATACAGCTGTCACTGTAAACCCTACAATGATGGCAGAGGATATGAGAAAGAACGGTGGTTTCATCCCTGGAGTTAAGCCAGGTAAGAAGACTGCAGAGTACATCGGTTCAGTAATGGACAGAGTTACTCTCCCAGGATCTATCTTCCTCGCGCTTATCGCTATCCTCCCTGCATTCGCAATGATGCTCGGTGTGAACAACCAGTTCGCAAGCTTCTTCGGAGGTACTTCCCTCCTGATCCTTGTGGGTGTTGTTCTCGATACACTCCAGCAGATTGAAAGTCATCTGCTCATGCGTCACTATGACGGTTTGATGAAGACCGGTCGCCTGAAAGGACGTTCCGGCATGTAATCTCAATATAAAGTTCTTTGAAGATGGTCAGGCCGAAAACTGAAGAAGAAATAGCGCTGATGCGCGAGAATGCAATTATTGTCTCGAAGACATTGGCTGAGGTCGGTAAGATTGTTGCCCCTGGTGTGACAACTCTCGAGTTGAATAGGGTAGCAGAGACCTTTATCCGTGATCACGGAGCTGTTCCAAGCTTCCTCGGTTATGATGGCTTTCCCTACGCGCTCTGCATCTCTGTAAATGATGTCGTAGTACATGGATTTCCATCGGACTACGTTCTCCAGGAAGGAGACATCGTGTCAGTTGACTGCGGTACGTTATATAAAGGATACAACGGTGATTCAGCCTACACCTTCCCAGTAGGGGAGGTGGACGCTGAGACCCGAAAGCTCCTCGACGTTACCAAGGAATCTCTCTACAGAGGTATCGAGAAAGCGGTTGCAGGGAACAGGACTGGCGATATTGGACACGCGGTGCAAACGTATGCGGAATCATTCGGGTTCTCTGTTGTCCGTGAATTGGAAGGACACGGAATCGGAAAGGATATGCACGAGGGACCAGGCGTACCGAACTACGGTCGCAGAGGTTTCGGAGCGAGAGTTACCGATGGAATGGTAATCTGTATC
>JAGBTT010000044.1 GCA_017631175.1 Bacteroidales bacterium | reverse complement strand
CCGGAAGCCTCCTTGTCGTTGAGGATTCTCTTCAAAGGAGCCATGATCAGTGTCAGAGGTGTCCTGAGTTCGTGGCTGACGTTTATGAGCATCTGTACCTTTTCCTCATAAACCCTCTGTTCCTGCTCCTTCAACGCCAGCTGGAGCATGTTCGCCTTCCGATATGCGATAAGCAGCAGTACGGTTCCAGTTATTGCCACCACCAGGAATAAGGTGCCTCCGATGAACCATCCGGAAAGATACCATGGCTGCTGGATACGGATAGTGGCGATCGCAACGGGCTCAGTCCAGTTTCCGTTCCTCTTGGTACATGAGACTGATATTACATACCGGCCCGGAGGCGGGAGCTGACGGATATTGACTGTTGGGGCTGGCTTCTCGAACACAGGTCCTCCGTTGGAGAACGAAAACCTGTACATCTTGTTGCGGAAGATGTCCTTCTCCTGAGTGGCAACGCTTATGCTCATGGAGTTGCTGTGGTGGGGGACAAGGAAAACGTTCCTTTCAGGTTCGTCGAGGGGTTGCCCGTCAACAAGTATCTCGTTCAGTCCCAGACGAGGGATTTCAAGCTTCTCGATGGTGTAATTACGGTCAATGCGCAGGAGACCATATACGCCACCCATATATACGTCTCCTTCCCTTGACAGGAGTCTTGGCTTGCTCAGATATTCGTTCGGCTGTGCGCCGTCTGATTCTCCGAACATGGCAAAGCTTTCCGACTCTGTCAGATAGGCGAATACGTCCAGTTCGGTGCCGACCCAGATGCGTGAATTTCTGTCGCATACCACGCTGGTGGCGTTGGAGAACAGGGAGGTGCTGATGTGTCTGAATTTTCCTTGAGCGGGATCAAAGCAGTAGAGTCCGTTGTCGGTGGCAAGCCATATCAGGCCTTTTTCGCATATGTATCCGCTTCGGATGACGGTTTCCTCCAATGTTCC
The DNA here is from genome assembly GCA_017631175.1 of Bacteroidales bacterium. Lineage (GTDB taxonomy): Bacteria > Bacteroidota > Bacteroidia > Bacteroidales > UBA932 > Cryptobacteroides. The sequence continues at coordinate 2,737 of JAGBTT010000044.1, read as the reverse complement.
CGAGGTTTCCGTTGCTGCAGCACCGTATTTAAGGAAGAAGATGCGCCTGCTGTCATGCGCCCATATTCCTGTCGCGGTCTTGCCTATGGTCTGGATGTCGTTGTTGAGCGGGTTGCCTCCGATATCCACCTGCTGTGAGCGTCCAGTCAGCGGGTCAAGCCTCTTGATGGTCTTGCACAGCACGAGGATCTTGCCGTCAGGCTCGCAGTTGAGTCCGATGCTTCTGCTGGTATATCTGAGTTTATATATAAGGTCGTCGTCATTTATGGTCAGAGGCCTGGTCTGTCCGGTGGTCTTGTTGAAGATGAGGATGCCCTCGGAATATATGGAGAGGGCCAGCTCTTCCTTGGAGAGGTCTGTGATTGAGACTACCTTAGAGTTTGCAGTAGACCGGTAGTGCGTGAATTCGTTGGTCGCCGGGTCGAATCTGTTGATTCCGTCTCCATCAGTTCCGATCCAGATGAATCTGGACTCCGGATCTTGGTGCAGGCACAGCACGGTGGTATTGCTCATTCCGGCCTTGGTACCGAAGTAGCTTTCCGAGTATGTCTTCATCTCACTGCTGCTGATCTGTATGAGGCCGTCCCTCATGCTGCCGGCCCAGATGTTTCCATACGAGTCGGTGTAAATGCTTTTGATGGATTGTGCGGGGAATGAAGCCGGATTTCCGGAAACATGCGACAGGACGGTGATCCTGCCTTCCTCCGGGTCGATGATGTTTATACCTCCTCCGTTGGTTCCGGCCCATATGCGTCCGTCCCTCTCGGTGAAACAGAGCACGACGTTGTTGTTCAGCGCTGAGTTTGAGGTATTGTATGAATGCAGCAGCTTGTTCTGCTGGTCATATACTTCTATACCATTATTATATAGGGCCAGCCATATGTTGCCTTTGGAGTCGGTCATGGCTGCGGAAACTTCCTTGCTGCTTCCGAGCGAACTTTCTCTGACTTCACCTGTGACAGGGTCTATCATGATGATTCCGTCCATCGAAGAGCAGAGCAGTTTTCCGGAATCCAGGAGAATGATATCCTTGTAACCGAACGGAATGCTGTTGTCACCCGCTGTGAAGGCACTCATTTTTCCGGTAGCATATTCATAGCGGTAAAGGCGGCCTGTACTTCCCAGCCATACGCCATCCTCATCCATGCAGATGCTGTTGAAGGTCCTTTTTTCAGGAGATAGCTTCAGACGCCTGAACGAGGATTCCTCATTCTTGCGCATAAGGGGCCAGTCGTCGGTCAGAACCCATAAGTTGCCGTGTACATCTTCCTCGATGCGGAATATCTTCCTTCCGGCAAGAAGAGTGTCTCCGTGATGCTTCAGGCTATATCCGTCGAAGGTATATAGTCCTGCAGGTGAACCGATCCAGACGTTGCCGTCCGTCTCCTTGTAAATGCAGTTCACTGTAGAGGTGAACCCTTCCTTGTGGGAGACCTGTGTGAATATGTACTGCTCTTTTGCCCATGACTGCGTCAGGTGCAAGGACAGCGCTATGATGATGGTAAGTACTTTCTTCATATGTACCTGATTTCTGAGACCAAAGTTAACTAAATTTCATATTCGGTCACTTTTGAAAATGTCTAAGAAAATTTGAAAAAATGTGTTTATGTGCATCCTGGAGCCAAATTCTAAAACTAAATAGATGAATTCGAACCGGAATCGGAATTTTACCACTCTATTTTTGCAGTGCCGGAAAGGACATATCCACCTTAACAGATAGAACAATGAAAAAATCACTTTCATCGAGCATCGTCCTTGTACTTTGCATTCTGCTTTCATCATGCGTGAAGGAATTCAGTTTCTCCCCACAAACTGTAATTTCCGTCGAAGACCCTCAGCAGAGGGCTGTGGCCGAGTGGTTCGCATGGCATTTTGCATGCCCGGGAGGTTTCGTGCCGATCGTGCAGGTCGGTGCGTCGGATGCCGATGTGCTGCTGAGGACAGATGCCTCTATCCCCGGAAATTCTTACAGGATAAGGGTAACGGGAAAGAAGACGTTGGTAGAGGCATCTTCATCGGCAGGATTCCTTTATGCCATGATGCATATCCGCCGCTCGCTGCCGGAGGATATCAATTCTCTCAAGCACGCTGACAGCGTGCGCTGGGTGGTTCCGGAGATGTCGCTCTATGGTTCCCCTGAAACGCAGTGTTCAGGACTCCTGATTGATGTGGCGCAGTCGCATATATGTATGGACTGTATGCTTTACCTTCTGGAACTCATGCCGGACATGGACATATATGACCTGACTTTGACTAATGACGGAGGTTTGTCTGAGGATGATGTGCGGGAGATCCGCTCGTCTGCCAGAAGATATGGAATATCGCTGATTTTCGAAGAATCAGGTGGCAGACCAATTTTCGGACGATTGCAAATATAATAAAAAAGTCAATCGATAGTTCCGATGAAAATGACAAACTTTTTAAATCGTGCCCAGAGGCGCGTAAAATGTCGTTTTTGCCTCTTGCTTTTCTCGAAATAATCAATAATTTTGTTGTCCGCTTAAGCTTAGAGGAGGCTTGAGACGGACAACTGACACACTAATTAATAACTATATGACTAACCTATTCTATTTAGTGCCAGCGGCAGCAGTGGTAGCTCTGCTGTTCGCCTACATCTTCTTCCGTCAGATGATGAAGGAGAGTGAGGGTACTGCAACCATGAAGCAGATCGCTCAGTTTGTAAGAGAGGGAGCGATGGCTTATCTGAAGCAGCAGTACAAGGTCGTAATCATTGTCT
>JAGBTT010000043.1 GCA_017631175.1 Bacteroidales bacterium | reverse complement strand
TATGGTAAGATATTGTGTAATGTGGAAGTTCAAGCCATCAGATGGCAAGACTCCAAAGGAACTCGCTGAAGATGTCAAGGAGAAATATGAGTCCCTCCTGGGACTCGTGCCTGGTCTTAAGAGCATCGAAGTTGGTGTAAACCAGAATGAAGGAAAGACCTCTTATGACGCAGTTATGATGGCAGACTTCGAGACATGGGAAGATCTCGCTGCATACAAGGCAGATGACATGAGGGACAACGTAATAGAATATGTAAAGACTATTGCCGAGGTTCGCGCAAAGGTTGAATACGAAAGATAAAAAAACAAGGCTCCGGAAATTTCCGGAGCCTTGTTCATTATATATCTGAGCAATATCTAACTTATTTCTGATACTTCTTTGTGTGCTCGGCAATGAGCTCGGCATCTTCGAAGTAGTCGATCTTCATGGCCTTGCGGACATCTGCAAGCGTCTCAGCTGCAGCTGCACGAGCTTGCTCTGATCCCTTGCGGAGGATTTCGTACACCTGAGGGATATTCTGCTCATAGTGAGCTCTCTTCTCACGCATAGGCTGAAGGAAATCTTCCATGATGTTGTAGAGGAACTTCTTGCATGTGCCGTCTCCGAGACCACCGCGGCGGTAATGATCCTTCATCTCGTCAAGGTTCTTGTACTCAGGAAGGAACTTCTCAAAGTGGGTGTCGTCGCAGAATGCATCCAGGTATGTGAACACTACATTGCCCTCAACATGGCCAGGGTCTGTGATCTGGAGGTGCTCAGGGTCAGTGTACATGCTGTTTACCTTCTTCTTGATCTCCTTTGAAGTATCTGACAGATAGATACAGTTTCCAAGAGACTTGCTCATCTTGGCCTTTCCGTCAGTACCAGGGAGTCGGAGACATGCAGAGTTCTCCGGAAGCACCATCTCAGGCATTACAAGAGTCTCGCCGTATACTGAGTTGAACTTGTGCACGATCTCGCGTGTCTGCTCGATCATCGGAGCCTGGTCCACACCGACAGGAACGGTAGTAGCACGGAATGCAGTGATATCCGAAGCCTGGCTGATAGGATATGTGAAGAATCCCACAGGAGTTCCCTTCTTGTTCTGGTTTTCATCTTCGTCACCCTCTGAGAAGCCACGAAGCTGTATCTCCTGCTTCACAGTCGGGTTACGCTGAAGACGCTGGACAGTAACCAGGTTCATATAATAGAATGCAAGTTCGCAGAGTTCCGGAACCTGAGACTGGATGAATATAGTCACTTTTTCAGGATCGAGTCCTGCTGAAAGGTAGTCAAGAGCAACCTCTATGATATTTTGACGGATCTTCTCCGGATTGTCTGCGTTGTCGGTCAGAGCCTGTGCGTCTGCGATCATGATGAAGATCTTCTCATACTCCCCCGAATTCTGCAGCTCCACTCTCCTCTTGAGAGATCCCACATAGTGTCCAAGATGAAGTTTTCCTGTAGGTCTGTCGCCTGTCAAGATGATTTTTCCCATATACTGTTCGTTATTTTGGCGTTATTATTAGTGATTTCACCACAAAAATCTCACAAATATAACAATTCTTTCCGAAGATATCTATATTTGTGTCTGTAACTAAAACCTTTTAAAAAGATGAAAAAGATTATTTTCAGCATGATTCTCATGCTCATGCCACTGGCTGCCGCATTCGCACAGGACGTAATCGGCAAGTGGAAGCTCGACAACGGAACCGCAATCGTAGAGGTATACAAGAGCGGCGACGTCTATAACGGAAAGATCGTATGGCTCGAGAAGCCGACAGAGGCAGACGGTACACCTGCAGTTGACGACCTCAACCCTGATCCGGCACTCCGCAAGCGTCAGCTTATCGGCCTGAACATGCTCAGCGGCCTCAAGGAGAACGGCGGCGAGTATTCCGGAGGAAAGATCTACGATCCAGGTAACGGCAAGACCTACAACTGCTCGATGAAGGTTGAAGGCGACGTCCTCAAGGTCCGTGGCTCACTCGACAAGAGAGGTCTCATCGGTCGCACAATGGACTGGTTCCGCGTGAAATAACCTCAGCACCCATTCTACTGAGTACCAACAGTTTAAATGCAAATGCCTGCTGCCAAATGCAGCAGGCATTTATATTTAAACAAATGATGTTCAGCGTGTTAGGTGCTGATCTTATTTTAGTACTGGTCTTTTGCCAGAACGATGCGGTAGAGGTTGCAGCCGATAAGGTTACCCAGCACGATGCATACATAGACGCCGAGGACCTGAAGGGCGTGGGCCTTGAGGAAGGCTACTGGCACTGCGCAATAGTAGAAGGCGTCGGCCACGCAGTGGGTGAAGCCGCATACGATGAAGAGCGGAACCGCAAACAGGAGCGGAAGCATGTTGCCTTTGCGGGCGAATGTCACCGCTGTGGTCATGAGGAGGCCGCATGGGATGCCGAGGAGGCCACACCTGAGGGCCCCGGTATTGAGTCTGAGCTCAAGGACTTTCTGCGCAGCAGCCTGGATATCCATCGGAGAAACCCTTGTCATGAGTCCGAGGCAGAGACAGCCGATGATGTTACCGAAAAGTATCAGGAAAAGCTGTCCTATTTCATTCTTATTGATGAATCCGGCTGTACCAGTGTAGAGCTTGAGCTTGTATCCGACCACGGCCATGAGTCCGAGGGAGAAGAGCACTGCTCCAACCAGTGAGCCGTAAGTCTCCGACTGAATTCCTGACGCAAGGAATCCGAATCCTGCCGTTCCGATATATATTCCTGCAAATATTGCCGATCTTAGAGTTTTTAACATAGGTATCTGATTTTGGGCGGCAAAGATAGTCAATTTCATCAAACTTCTATATCTACTACTTCCAGAATACCGCCACTTACAATGAAACGGAGATTATAACCAGCGAAAGACAGGCCGTATTCCCGGTGAGGATCATTGTGATAGGATGGACGAGGGTCCAGGCTGAGCATTTCCACCATGGCAGCAAGGACATCGTCATCTTCAACCTTCGCAACCAGTTCCGGAGACATCCTTACATTGAGCTTCCTCTCCGAAAGTCCGTCAACATAGCCGCATTTCGCCTCAGGATGTGCATCAGCATACCTGATGTACGGCTTTATATCATATATAGGAGTACCATCCATGAGGTCCGCACCCTTGACATATATTATCGGTCCCTCCGAGGTCTGCATATCAATGGAACTGATCTCCACGCATGAAAGTCCGATAGGATTCGGTCTATATGGCGACCTGGTTGCAAAAACACCCATATGGGTATTTCCCCCGAGCCTAGGAGGCCTTACAGTAGGCTGCCATGCATCATGCCTGTTTGCGGAGAATTCCCATATGAGCCACAGATGGGAGAAATCTTCCAGGCCGCGGAATGCGTCCTGATTCCTGAACTCTTCCTCGAAGACTATCTTGCCGACCAAATGTTCCGCCAGACCGCTCTGACGAGGGATGCCGAACTTCTCAGGAAACTCCGTCCTGATATGGGCTATAGGCCTGATTTCCATACGTATTATATTTATAGCTCTCAAATTTAAGTATTCAGGAGGATTTTTGCAAAAGTTTAGTTAAATTTGGAGGCATCTATATAAAAACATATAACTTTCAACATTATGGAACCTTGGCACATCTGGATCATTGTGGCGCTGATCTTCTTCATCATGGAAATCTTTACGCCAGGCTTTGCCGTAGCATGCCTATCGATAGGAGCGATCGGCAGTTCGGTCGCATCGGCATGCGGACTGGAACTTAAATTTCAGATTCTGGTCTTCGCTGTCGTGACATTGCTGGCATTCGTTCTTGTACGCCCGGTCGTACTCAAGCTTTTCCACAACAAATCGAAGGAAGTCCTCACCAACGTCGACGCACTAGTCGGCAAGCATGCCATCGTCAGCGAAGATATCAAGCCGGTAGTGGGCGGACGAGTAAAGGTCGACGGAGACGACTGGAAGGCGATCACTGCGGACGGAAGTCCCGTGGAGGCCGGCGCAGTAGTCCGCATACTCAAAGTCGACAGTGTAATCCTCACGGTAGAAACAATTTAAATTTACAGATATGGGAACTATGGTAATTTTTGCGATTATCGCAGCAGTCGCGATAATCTATGTCCTTTCCGGATTCAAGATCATCCAGCAGTCGGAGACACGAGTGATCGAGCGTCTCGGCAAGTATAACAGGACACTCTCATCAGGTATCAACATCATCTGGCCGATTCTCGACAAGGCAAGAAAAGTCACAGTACGATATGTGGTACGAGACAGCAGAAGAGAAGTCAATGTCGTGGTAATGAAGGAGTCAGACGTCATTGACCTTCGCGAGCAGGTGTACGATTTTCCGGAGCAGAACGTCATTACAAAGGACAACGTAACAACCCGTATCAACGCCCTCCTCTACTTCCAGATCACCGATCCGGTAAAGTCGGTATATGAGATAGACAACCTGCCTAATGCTATAGAGAAGCTTACTCAGACCACACTACGTAACGTCATCGGAGAGCTTGAGCTTGACGAGACCCTGACATCGCGTGACACAATCAATTCAAAGCTTCGCGCCGTCCTTGACGAGGCCACAAACAAATGGGGCGTCAAGGTCAACCGTGTCGAACTTCAGGACATCACTCCTCCGGACACAGTTCGCAGAGCCATGGAACAGCAGATGCAGGCCGAGCGCGAGCGCCGTGCACAAATCCTCAAGTCAGAAGGAGAGAAGCAGTCTACAATCCTCAAGTCAGAGGGTGACAAGCAGTCGCAGGTAAATGAGGCCGAAGCCGAAAAACAGGCAAAGATCCTCCAGGCAGAGGGTGAAGCACAGGCCAAACTCCTTCAGGCAGAGGCAGAGGCGAAGGCAAAAGTACTTCAGGCTGAAGCGGAAGCAGAAGCAATCCGTCAGGTGACAGAAGCCATCCAGAGCAGCAAGGCTGACCCTGCAAGTTACCTTCTGGCAGTCAAGTACATCGACTCCCTCAAGGAAATGGTCTCAGGAAAGGACAACAAGACAGTCTATGTTCCATACGAGGCAACATCAGTCCTCGGCTCCCTTGGCAGCATAAAGGAACTGCTCGGACAGTCCGGCAAATAACAACCTGAAACGGAAATGATATAAAACAAGAAACCGCAACAGAATCACTTCTATTGCGGTTTCTTTGTGGTGCCACCGGAACGACATTTAAGGAAAGTAATGAAAGGCTAACAATGCTAATGTATTGATTTCCAATATACTTTAATAGAACACTCTCCAATAATCTGCAATAGTTTCTTCAATTTATAGTAACGTTATAGTAATGTTTTCTAAAAATGTTACTATATTTGTCATGGATATTAAAACGTTGAAATTATGGCAGCTACTATGGTTCTTGGGGTCGTCGGGAAAGACGGCTTGGCACAGATTAAAGTTCGAGTTCAGGACTTTAAGACGAAACTACAGATTAAGCAAGGTACTGGATTGTACATCAATGAGTCTATTTGGGCTAAACGAAATGACGAGAAGGCCCGTGATAAGTTTCTCAAACACGATGATATTCGCAGAACTCTCGAGACCGCAGATGAAATACGACGTACCGTAAACTCTATTTTTGAGGAACGAGGAACAATCTCAAAGGAGGAGCTTCGTGAATTGATTCAATCTATTGTTTATCGCGAAGAGATTGAGCAGCAAAGAGTCGAAAAGGAGGAGGCGGAGCGTCAGGCGGCAGAAAAGGCAAAGATCACTCTCGTTCAGTTTATTGACAAATATGTTACTGAGATTAAGTCCGGAGCAAGGCAGACTGAGAGGGGTACTAACTTCTCCCCTAACACAGTGCGTTCAGTAAAACAGGCTCTGGTACAGTTTCAAAGATTCTGCAAATACAAGAAGAAAGAATATAATTTCGGTGACATAGACATGCAGTTCTATCACGACTTTACTTCTTATCTCAAGGCAGAGATAAAAGATAAAAAGGGAATAGTTCTTAAGGAAGCGTACAATGTCAATACTACCGGCAAGTGCATCAGGACACTGAAGAATATTCTTTCTATTGCGGAAAGCGAGGGGCTTCATTCTAATTCTATCTGGAAGGACAAGAAGTTCAAGGGTACCAGGATAGAGACTGAAAGCATTTATCTGACTCGTGAGGATTTGGATAAGATTATGAAGGCTGACTTGAGCAAGCATGGTACTGGCCATGATCAGGCACGAGATATTTTTATGGTTGGTGTTTGGACTGCTCAGCGAGTGTCTGACTATAATTATATTACTAAGGAGCAGATTTATACTCATACTAAAAGATGGATTGAGGATGTTCCGGATCCGGAGAATCCAGGTCAGACTAAAGCAGAGATCCGTACCAAGGAGATTATGTATATCAGTCTTATTCAAAAGAAGACTGGCGCTCAGGTAAGTATTCCGGTCAGTTCGGAGTTAAAGGGTATTCTTGAGAAATATGATTATTGCCTCCCCCATCTCGAGGATCAGGTCATCAATCGCTATTTGAAGGACATCTGCAAAGAGGCTGGTTTGACTGAAAGTGTAGAGATTCTTGAGACTAAGGGTGGCACTCCTGTCAGGAACCGTTATCCGAAGTGGGATTTGGTTCACACTCACACAGCTCGTAGAACAGGAGCAACGTTAATGTATTTGAGCGGAATGGATCTGTACGATATCATGAAGATTACCGGCCATACAACTCCTGTGATGCTCAAGAAATATATCAAGGCTGATAAGTTGGATATCATTGAGAAGATTACTGACAAGTACAACTATTTCGATTAGTACTCTCTATGGATATCTTAAGACAGACATTAAGGACAACCCAGACCGTGGCAAGCGCCATGGCTGGGGTTGTTGGTTTTTGGAGTGAAGGAGTTGCTGAAAGCAGGTGCCAATTTGGGGTTGCTAACCAGGTTAATGACATTGAGTCCGAATTTTCTAACGTAGGGACGTTGATGATGAGGTCAAGGACATATATTTATGAACATTGGCTTGACATCGAGCAGAATAATATGCTGCAGGCTGAAGTTGCTGAATATCTGGAACGCGTCAAGGTATTTTTACATCAATTGAGAATATTTGAGGAGATGTTCTGCAAGAACGCTGAAAAGGCATTCAATATGTTTCGTGATGTCTGGATTGCGAGGAAGTATTTTGTTTTGATGTTAGAGCTTGAGCAGATCCATAAAGATTTGATGGTATGCTTTGAGGAATACTGCAATAAGCGTCCGAGTGTTGCGAAACCATTCAGAGGCATGGCATCAGAGTTCAGGGATTTCTTTGTTGGAGTTTCCGATACAGAGTTGGAAAGCTTGATATTATACAATAAGCCTTTTAGGAAGAAGAGCCTTTGGAAAGGAGAACGAGTTGAAGCAACTATTTTCGCAAAGACGTTCGGGCTTTCAGCAAAGGTCATGAACAGATGTTTCGTGATCAATGGCAGCAACGGATTCCACAGGGATCTTAATCTTTCAGGCGATAAGCCGTCGTATATGTTTTCCAATTATGGGATATATGCTCACCTTGAAAAGTTCCGGCATTGCTGGGTGTAGAATCCTGTTCTAACGAAAGACAAATAGAGAACTTTCTGCAGTTCATCTGCAAAATAGAAATACTTAAATGGGCTCTTGCAAATGCGTAGAGCCTTTTTTCGCGCTTTCACATTTGCAATCTGCATTTGTGAGGATATTGTTTTCAATACTTTACAATATACATTTGCAGTGTCAAACGTTGGTTTGATGCGGGTAGTGGCCACTCCTGGTTTTAGTAATAAAATTAGGAACTATCATGGACAATTTGAAACCTATCAAGTCATTCTTAACAGACTTGATTACTCCTATCGTTAAAAGTGCAGTCGCCGAGGCTATGCCAGAGCAAATCTTGTCTAAAGGTAAGAATCTGGTTCCAGTACAGAGAATTACCGAAATTTATGGAATGTCTCAGAGTAAGATTTATTCCATGTTCAAGAATGGCGAGCTTAACAAGATCAAGCAAGGAGGCTTGACTTTCGTGGATACTGTTGAGTTGGAGAATCTTATGAAAGAGGAAAAACTCTGGGCCAAGAAACCGTTAAAACCAAAGAAATGAAAAACTATCTGTTGCCTGAGGACGGTAGATTCCGCGCTGAGACCGTCTATTTGAGCATTCTCCCCAAACTTTATCCTGACACAAGACATCATCTCAGCGATGTGGAAAAAGCAGCTGACTATAAGATGAATTATTCTGAGCTTCCATTGATCAGTCTTAAGGAATTTGTTGAACCTGATTCTTGGATGATGACGAAATTGAGATCAATCAAGCGTGAGACAGATTTTCAAGCCAAGGTAAAGAAAATCATGGCTCAAGTCCCAGCTGCGATAATCCCGGCAAGGGTTAAAAGCAGGATAGACATCGAGCACATCGAGGAGAACATGCAAGGATATAATTCTATTATCGCATTGGAAGTGCCAATAGCAACAGATGAGACACGGATTTTCAATCTCCTCAAGACCAAACCATGGGTATGGTTTGCAGGAAGAAGCATTGATGAGCAAAACATTATTGCAATTGTGCCACTACAGAATAAGGATTTCAAGAAGCATAGTGCAGTCTATCTTCACATCAAGGAGGAGCTAAAGAAAGACGGGATTGAAATTACGGAGCGATGTGCGTCCTTGTCAATGATTGTTTTTCAGACTTATGATGCTGAGGCTTGGAGAAATGATAATTGCTGTTTGTACAGAACTCAGGATCATTGTTATAAATAATTTCAGGAGGGTTGATTATGAAACACAACAAATATCAAGAAGAAGTGACGGTCGAGAATCCTGTCGGAAGATATTTCAAGGTTATGAGCGGATCTGAATGGATGACAGAGGCTAACAGTATGCCTATCCGGAGGAAGCTTGCCGGAGACCTTTGGTTTGAGGGTGAGAATGCTGTTCTGTTTGCTGACACTAATGCAGGCAAGAGTATCCTTGCGGTGCAGATTGCGGATTCTATTTCACGTGGAGCAGCGATTGATCCTCTTGAGCTTACAGCTGAGGCTCAACCTGTGATATATTTTGATTTTGAGATGGAGGCTCCACAGTTCAGCGCCAGATATTCCGTCAATGGTCAGAATCCATATCAATGGCACGATAACTTCAATAGAGTGGAGATTAACGAAGATGCAGATGTTCCGGTCGGTAATTATACTCATTTCATCTGCGATGCGATTGAGTCTGTTATGAATGCTGTCGGAGCCAAGGTCGGAATAATCGACAATATCACCTATCTGGGCGACGAGCTTGAGAAGAGCAAAGCTGCTGCGCCATTGATTAAAATGCTCAAGGCAATCAAGAAGAAGAATGGGTTTTCATTCCTTATCCTGGCACATACTCCCAAACGCAACAACACAAAGCCAATCACGAAAAACGATCTGAGCGGAAGTAAGCAGATTATGAATCTGGTGGATTCTGCCTTTGCGATTGGAGACAGTAAGCAGGAGAATGGTCTGCATTATATCAAGCAGGTCAAGAGTAGAAATGCGAGGTACCAGTTTGATAAGGACAATGTTTTGATATGTAAGATTGTAAAGGAGGAAAATTTCTTGAAGTTCGTGATTCAAGGGACTGCCCTCGAGATGGATCATCTGGAGTCTGCAGAGCCTATGAACAGAGAGAAACTTTATGATCTTATTAAACGAGAATACCCCAAAGGCAAGAGTGCCAGGAGCATTGCAGACCAGGCCGGATACAGCCACACAACTATCAACAAGATTGTAGCAGAACTCATCCGCAGAGGTGAGCTCAAAGAACGTGGAAATGGAAACTTGACAGAAATGCCATAGGTTCCGAAAGTTCCACAGTTTCCAGTAATAAGATTGTGGAAACTATGGAAAGAGTGCAAACTCTGTAAGTTTCCAGTTTTCCATCATTCAAAAAGCAATAATTCCATGAATACCAAACCATTAAAATACAGATATACTCTGGAAACATACGATCCGAAAGTAAGAAAGCATATCTGTCCGGCTTGCAAGAAGCGGACTTTTGTCAGGTATGTGGACTTGGAAAGTGGTGAGTATGTTTCCACTGATGTCGGCAGGTGTGATCGAGAGGAGAAATGCGGATATCATAAGAAACCAAGAGATTATTTTGAGGAGAATGGAGGCGGGCCAAAGAAAGAGTATTTCTTCCCGAGAGCAGTGAAAAAGGTTAGTTCTGACAATCATTTTTCTATCGTTTCATCACAGCTGGCAAAAGACACTATGACTGCTTATGAGAAGAACAATCTCATTTCCTTCATCAAGTCGCGCTGGGGCAAAGATGCAGTTCAGAAAATCACCACGTCATATCAGATAGGAACCTGCCGGTTTTGGCCAGGTGCGACTATATTTTGGCAGCAGGACTCTGATGGTCGATTCCGTACCGGAAAGATCATGTTATATAATCGTGAGAATGGTCATCGAATCAAGGATCCTGTCAGCAGAATAATGTGGGTACATAAACTGCCGATGTTCAGTGATTTTAATCTGAAGCAATGTCTTTTTGGGGAGCATTTGATCAAAGAGAAAGACTGCCCTATTGCCATCGTAGAGAGTGAGAAGACTGCCATAATCGCCAGCTTCTTCTTTCCTGATGCGATATGGTTGGCCACAGGAGGGCTCAACAATCTGCAGAGTGACAAGACTCGCTGTCTATCCGGACGTGAGGTTATCTTATTCCCGGATTTGGGAGCCGAGACAAAATGGATCATGCAAGCTGATTCTATCCCACATCTCAAGAATGCCAAGGTTTCCACCTGGCTGATGAAGCACAGTACGCAAAAAGATAAAGACGAGGGGCTGGATATCGGGGATTGGCTCATCAAGCTGCCGTCGGTCAGGAAATTTCAGATCAAGGATTTTTTGTAATGTTGATTTTTCTTAAATTTGCGAACTGCGAACCTAAAAATCGCCTAAACAGACATTAAGACAATGGATATAAATAACTTAATAAGCGAATGTACAGCATATGACTATAAGTCAATGCTTGAAGAGAAACGACCTAAAAGTTGGCTAAAGAGCGTTAGCGCTTTTGCTAATGGCCAGGGCGGTTCATTATTCTTCGGCATAGATGATAACGGAGGGATTATTGGCCTTGATGATGTACAGCACGTTAGTCAATCAATAAGCACTAGAATCCGAGACTTGATGGATCCACTTCCCGACGTCGAGCTGATACCGCATGAAGTCGAGGGTAAAAAGATTCTTCAAGTCAAAGTATCTTCTGGTCATTACACGCCATACTATTATATTGGCGATGGTCAACGCATGGCGTTTATTCGTGTGGGTGACGAGAGTCTTCCTGCCACAGCGGAACAAATGGTAAGGCTGGTTCTGAAAGGTTCGAATAAAACATATGACTCATTGCTTACGGATTACAAGGAAGAAGATAACACTTTCATTATACTGGCAAACACATTCAAGACACGCACAAACCAGGAATGGAACAAGAAATTCCTTCTATCGTTTGGATTGATAACCAATACTGGCGTTCTCACAAATGCAGGTGCATTGTTTGCTGACGATTGCCCGCTTTGGCAGTCTCGCCTATATTGCACAAGGTGGGACGGCAATGACAAAAGCGATGCGATCAATGATGCTGAGTTCACAGGCAACATTCTTCTTTTACTTCGCGAAGCGATGAACTTTGTCAAATCCAACACAAAGAAAGGATGGGAGAAACTTCCTGACGGGCGAAAGAACAAACCTGAGTATGCAGAACGCGCAGTACTCGAAGCAATGGTAAACCATTTCATTCATCGAGACTATACTGTTATGGGAGGAGAAGTACATCTTGACATCTATGATGATCGCCTCACAGTGACTTCCCCAGGAGGAATGTACAACGGATCTTTAATCCAAGACCTTGACATTGCAGAAGTGTCTTCAGAGAGACGTAATCCTATTCTGGCAAATGTCATGGCACAGCTGGATTATATGGAGAAGCGAGGTAGTGGTCTTACAAGAATCTGCAACGAGACCAAAGCACTAGACGGATACAAAGATGAATTAAAGCCTGTATTCAAGTCTACTCCTACACAGTTTCAAACCATAATTTATGCCACATCTGGCGCATCAAATGTCGGAGAGAATGTCGGAGAGAATGTCGGAGAGATGTCGGAGAGAGAAATAACTGATAGACAGCAACATATCCTCAATCTTATTAAAGAATATCCGACAATCACAGCCAAGCAGATGTCGGAGAGGTTGTCGGTGACACAACGTACCATAGAACGCGACATCGCTATTCTGAAAAAGAAGAACAGATTGAAACGTAACGGTAACGACTATGATGGCGAGTGGATCATCCTTTAAGCACGGTTGCATATAATCTAAAAGCCCGCAGCGGAGTAAAATCCGTTGCGGGCTTCATCATCGTAGGCAGTTGAACTACCAATTAGCCGAGGCGTGCCATGGCCAACATCTCTCCGGATTTCTCACCGGTTGTTGTGTTGACAAAGAAGTATTTGAGGAAGACCTTTGGTGCAGCCTCTGTTACTTCTCCGTGTACTGCGATGTAGTCGGTCTTGAGATCGATCATCTCATCAACGATGTCGCGTGG
>JAGBTT010000042.1 GCA_017631175.1 Bacteroidales bacterium | reverse complement strand
TTCTCAGAGGCCTTTTCAGCACATCCGAAAAGCGTTGACAGGCAAACCATGGCAGCTGTCAGCATTCCAAGCAATCTCACTTTCATAATCGTTTGAATTAAAATCAGATTATCTGCAGATGAGTGCATCGATCTTCTTAGGGATGTCAGTATTCTTCATCACGCCTGCAAAGTTCTCGGCACCGGCACCGTATGCAAAGACAGGAACGACCGTTCCGGTGTGGCCTGATGTGCTGAATTTCAGTCTGAGAGGTCCCTCGTTTGCCGGCTTATGACCATTGTAATATACGCCAGTACCACCTGTCTCGTGGTCCGCTGTCACGACGAGAAGAGTCTCAGGGTGCGTGTCCACATACTCTATCATCTTGCGGAGAGTGCAGTTGAATTCCTTCATCTCTATGACCATACCTTCTCCGTCGTTATTGTGACCATAGCCGTCGATGATAGCACTCTCGATCATAAGGAAGAATCCTTCCTTATTGTCGCGCGAAAGCACCTCAAGAGCCTTTGCAGTCGCCTTCTCCAGGTATACGGTCGGCTCGGAAAGATGGGTTGCATCAACATCTTCGTTAATGGCTGCCATCTGAGCTGCAAGGCATACCTCTTGTCCTTCTGCAGCGCTTGCTCTTCCGTGGTTCTTCTCTCTGCGATGCAGATCGTAAAGAGGAAGGATACCCACGAACTTATCAGACTCCGTATTCAGGACTGACTCCCAGTTGAGATATACCTCATAGCCCTTCTCGATAAGGGTAGCTGTAAGGTCCAATGAATCCGGACGTCCGAAGAAGTGGCCGAGGCCGCCTCCGATAGCGACATCCACCTCACTCTCAGTGAACTGCTTGGCTATATCGTAAACCATCTTGCGGCTGGTAACTCCGGCATAGAACGAAGCTGGAGTGGCTTCTGTCAGTGTCGTGTTCACAACAATACCTGTCTTCATGCCGTATGTCTGAGCTTTTCTGAGGACGCTTGTCAGCTGGTTTCCTTCAGGATCTGCTCCTACATAACCGTTGTTTGTGCGTGTGCCGGTAGCTAGTGCCGTACCACCGGCTGCTGAGTCGGTCACATAATTGTCTGCCGAACACGTCTCATGGAGACCGATGACCGGAGCCTGCTCAAATCCTGTAGGCTCGTCCTCTGTAAGGAGCAGCGAAGTAACCGCTCCGAATCCCATACCGTCACCGATAAGATAGATGACATTCTTTACCTGCGGTTCATTCTTGCACGACGTCAGACAGAACGCTGCAAGAAGTGCATACGAGATAACATGGTTAACTTTCATCATGGTCATAGTTATTAAAATGTAAATGAATATCTGTAAAGTTTAGGCAAGTCCTCATCGCTGCCGATCCATACGCAGCTGTTCTCGCGGTCCACGCAGATGGATTCTGCATTCTCGATGTCTCCAAGATCGTATGTAGCCAGAAGTTCTCCGTCTACCGTGCAGATATATATATTTATGAAATTCGAATCCACCACCCAGAGCCAGTCGGCAACCGGATCATAGCAAAGTCCTGCTATCTCATCGGCAAAATCCGAGAGGGACACCTTGGACACCATGGTGCCATCAAACCTGTATACCCACAGATTCGCCTCCTGCTGGCTTCCAACGAAAAGGAGGTCGTCCTTATAATAGGAAATGCCCTCCAGGCCGCCGTTGCTATAGTTTTCATCTATCGCTTCCTGAACATATATCACCGAAGAATGCTTCGTATAATCGGGAGCATCAAGTCTGTATACCTTCTGTGAACCTTCAACGGCAAGGTACATATGGCCCGTGTCCGGGTCAATGGTAATACCCTCCATATCAGCATCATGAGACCAGATTTCCGAAACCTTGCCGTCAAAGGAAATCTGCTTCACGACACCTTGGTCCCCACATGACAGCAAAGCCGTTCCATCCAGAGTCAGACAAAGACCGGAAAGTTCCTCGACATCAACTTCGAACACTGTGCGCGCCCCCATGACCGGCATTTTCGGGGCCTGAGTCCCGCATGAACTCAAGAAGGACACATATACCAGGATAAACAGCAAAAACCTTTTCATACGATTACTTTAGCATTATTTTGCGAATATCGTCAATATCCTGCTGTTTCACACCAATTGAAAGCAGATATTTCTCAACATTTTCCTTGAATGTCGCAGCCTTGAACGACCATACGTACTCACACGCACCTCTGAAGGTGCTGACATTGCGGGTGTGGTCATAGAACTGGTTCGCGCCTTCACCCGACATGCTCCAATCAGCCGGAGAGAAATAAGTCAGCTCATAGTCCTTTCCAAGGTCTCCCTCTGCAACACCGAGAAGTCCGAGGGTCAACATGGCGATCGTACCGGTACGGTCACGTCCTGCCGAACAATGGATAAACACCGGCTTGTCATTTCTGAGACATTCAGCGATGAAAGTAAAACAATCTCTGACACCGTTCTTATAGGTAGTCATCATGTCCTTATAACCATGAGGGAAGCCCGGACAGATGAAGTCGATGTCACTGCCGGCAGGAGATTTTGAAGCCGCGCCAGCCTCCCTTAGATCAAGATCTGCCTTGATGCCAAGAGCCCTCCATTCTTTCTTTCCTTCCTCATCGATGCGGACAGCTCCGCCTCGGTAAAGCTTGCGATACGCCACAGTCTTTCCGTCAAGGGTCTTCCATCCGCCAAGGTCGCGTGCATTACGCACCTTATGCGAGAAATAGACCTGATGGATCGATCCTTTCGTCCTGAAAGCACCTTCCGCAACAGTCTCGCCGGACTGTCCGGTAACTTTATATTCATATTTTGTGTTCGGAACAAGGTTCACGAGCTCCTGCTTTGAAGTCCCTGCAGGAAGCGAGTATTCACGGCTCCATTCCTCATCCCACACCTTGAGGGTTGTCTTGCCTGAGTAGCCGTTAAGATCCCACGTGAGCATCACTGAAGGTGGAATATCCGCCTCTCCAGGTCCTCCGCCAGGGAAATTCCTGATATAAGTCGTGGTCTTGTCGGTATAAGTCACATTATAAGTGACCTGATCCATATAGTCCTGCATGTACTGATTGGTCACCTGATATGTCGGCAGACCGTCGTCCTCAGGCTCCTGAGGATTCTCCGGCTGAGAAGGAGTCTGACCGTCAAGCAGAGGGGCAGCCAATGCCTTCGAAAGCGTCCAGGACGCATCATCAGCCTCAACGCTCCAGTACATTGCACCTAAAAGTCCTTTATTGATTATGTACTCTGCCTTGAGCGCGAGCGACTGGGCGTCATCATAGCAAAGTACCATCGTGCCGCCGGCATCCGCAAGATACGGAACCTTAGACACATCATCCCAACGTCTTGTATACTTGCTGTATGCCCCTGACTTGGAGACAATTTCGGCATAATCGACACTTTCCCCCTCTGCCGGCTTACCATAGAACGGCACTCCGAGCACAAGCTTGTCATATGGCATTCCTGCACTATGATGCTTCTCAACCGCCTCCACACAACTGTTCTTTGTCTTCGACGAAGAATAGAGAGCGGAGTGGTGATATGGCGGACGTCCCATGTCATAGGTCATGATGTTGACGAAATCCAGGTATTGTCCGCAAGTCCTGAGGTCATAATATTTCACTCCCGCATATGTAGCGATCGTAAGAAGCTTGTCCGGACCCAGCACTTCGCGAAGGTCCTTCATCAGCAGGGTGAAGTTATTCATGTCCAGCGGCGAAGACGAAATACCGGCTGATGAACTGGTCGGATATTCCCAGTCGATGTCAATGCCGTCAAGACCATATTTATTGACGGCAGCCAGACAGTTCTGTGCGAACTTCTTCCTATGGCTTGCATCGCCTGCCATCTCGCTGAAATTGCCGGCGCCCCATCCTCCTACAGAAAGCATGACCTTAAGATCCGGATTCTGCTTCTTCAAGGCGACCACCTGCTGGAGACGGCTCGGCGTCTTTACATCGAGAGTCTCGAAGTCATTCTTGATGAGGGCAAACGCATAATTGATGTGAGTCAGCAAAGTCGGATCAGGTAGTCTATCTTCCCAATAGGTCACATAACCGACGATGACCCTGCCGCCCGCAGGAGACGGGGCCGGGGTCTGAGGAGTCTCCGGCTGTTCCTCCGGCTTCTCTTCCGGCTTCTCTTCCGGTGTCGGCACAGGAACGATGAAGCCGTATTCCGGCTGTTCACATCCGCAAAGCATCACTGAGCAGATCAATGCTGCAAGAAATACAAGTATTCTCTTCATAATTAAAAAACGGCGGCTGGCAGTGATGCCAGCCACCGCGGAATAATATATTTAACAACTAACCATTAAATCAGTCCCAAGAGAATGGTTCTGTATAGTCATACCATTCGCAGATAGCGTTACCGGTGTAGCAACCGAAGTAGATGCCGATCTCCTTCTGCCAAGTACACTCCATGACTGCGTTGTCACCTGTGTCAAATGATTGGAACTCAACGCCATCGAAGATGAACTGAACATGGCAGTAGCCCTCGTTGATCTCGCTTGGAGTGAACTTCACTGTCATCTCGTGAGGAACGGTCATATCAATGCCTTCGAGGTCAACGAAATCTGCATCAGGTCCCGAAGGAGATGTAGAAATCTCAGTATAACCGTTGCCGTCACCGTCGGCCCTGAGATTATACTTGATCTCGTTATTGTTACCGAATGTCCACCACAGACGTACACGCACCTCAGAAGAGAACGAATGCCATCTGTAAGTATGAGTTCCCATAGGCATGCCGCTTCTGTAAAGACGAGCGTATACCGAACCTGATGAAGTCGCCTCGAAGTATGTTCCCTGAGGACCAAGGTAAACAGGAATTACACCCTTGTCTGCCTCCCAGTCTACCATCTCTGCATCATTGAAGATTGTACGCTGAGGAATCTGGAGATATGCCTGCTTGAGGACAATGTCTCTTACCACAACAGGTTCGCCCGGACCGGCAATCGTAGTAAGCCTGATCGTAGTCTTGCGGAGGGTTGTACCCTCGTTGTCATTCAATGTGATGCGAAGAGTTGCCTCACCTGTGTTTTCAGGATTCTCGATTGTCAGCCACATTGCCTTCTCGTCGGTCTTCTCAGCCTTCCATGCTGCATTTGAAACCACATTGAGTTCATATGCACCCTGGTTGTAAGCTGCGCGGATCTCGAATGTAGCAGGGTCGAGCTGCACTCCGTTCTGAGTCACCTTTACGACAACCCTTTCCACGCCGTGACGGTCAAGGACAGAGACTGCACCATAACGCTTCTCACCCGTATTTTCCGTAACCGAGAGAGATACGGATCCGTCAAGAGAACCTGTCTGACCTTCGGTCACAGAAAGCCATTCCGCACCTTCAATAACAACAGCAGACCAATCCTGGTTTGCAGAGACAGCAAACTCGAGAGATCCGCCTTCCTCGCTGATCTCGAGAGACTGCTCGTCATCCTTAACGTCAAGGTAGGCATTACCCTTCTGGTAGACGGTAATGAGCTTTCCTACCCAATAGTCACTCTTGATTTCAAGAGTATCAACGCGGTCATCAAGCTGAGCGTTAGGCAGATACTGGATAGTCACAGTGTCTGTCCTAGCCTCATTGAATTTTTGATAACCATCATTATCTATAGGATTTCCTTCGCCTTCAGCAGGGGTGATGGTACACCAGTCCGGATTGTAGCTGCGTACAGTCCAAGGATCGGTGGACTTCACCAGAATGCTGAAAGCTTCAGGCGAATCCCATGAAAGCGAGTAGCTGTCCTCCGCACGATAGCGAAGGTCGACCCACTTCATAGGTCCTTCGTCCTCCTGCTGGCAGCCGCCAAGCCCTGAAACCAGGGCTAAGGCTGCGCAGATTGTTAATAAATATCGTTTCATAAGAAATTACAATTATTCAGCGATTGGAGTAATTGTGCAAGAATCGATGATATAGTATGAACCGTCAGAAACTGAACCATAGAATCCGAACCACCACTCGAATGTAGTGTCTGTTCCGGCAAATGGGCTAGCCCATGAGTGAGACTCCTTCTCGAAGTTATCAAGAGCAAAGATGAATTTACCATTACCTGGAGTCTCAGCATCTGGAGTCACTGTAAATGTATAAGTCTTTGTTGCGTTGATGACGTCAGTTGAAAGATCCTCATCGTAGTAAGTATTGTCATAGTTAGAGACAGCACCATTGTTTGTGCGAAGTCTGAACTTGCCAAGTGTCATCCAGTTACCGAAGTCACCGTCAGTCTCGCTGAAGAACCAGAACTGTCCTGCATCACCGAAGTAGATCTCCTTTACAGAAAGAACTGCTGTGAAATAGCGGAGACCTCCCTTGATGTTGATTCTTGCGCCTGCTGCACCGTCAAGCTTCACAGAACCGTCCTCAAGAACTTCTGCATTCTCAAGCTCATATGGAGTATCCTGAGCGACCTCAAAGTCTGCTGTAAGACCGTCACCTGCGATAGTCACGACTGCAGTTCTAGCGACGAAAGCAGAGTTTGCAGCAGCTGTAGCCTTAACCTGATTGCCTGCCTTCTCAACTGTAAGCCACTCAGCGCTTGAAGTAACTGTCCAGTCCATAGATGCGTTTACATCGAGGAGGGCCTCACCACCTGCGTAGCTGAGCATCTCAAGCTCTGTTGTAACGAACTCAAGAGTCTTGCCACCCTTCTGGAGAACTGTGAATGTCTCAGACTCAGCACCTGCTGTCACAGTGACAGTAGTAGTTCTCTCAACACCTGGGTTCTCTGCTGCTGTAGCTACGATTGTCTCGATAGCGCCAGTACCCGTACCGTTGGTCTTGTCGAATGTGAGCCAAGCGTCAGCTGCGCGGACTTCCCAAGCGAGGTTAGTCTCGATTGTGAAAGGAAGCGAGCTCTCGCCGCCCTCGAACTCCTCAGTGATAGGCTGAACGAAGAACTTGCTCTTCATGCCCTGAACAACTTCGATTGTCCATACCTTCTCGACACCCTCACCCTTGAGCGTAAGAGTCACCGAACGCTGCTCATAAGTCTCGTTAGGAACGGCTGTGAGAGTAACTTCTGCAGAAAGGCTTGACAGAGCGCTTGCAGCCGGCTTTACGCTGAGCCACTCGGCTGCCTCATATCCTGTGATCTCCCAAGGAGTTGTCGAGCCGATGCTGAAGGTAGCAGGCTGTGGATTAGAACCTGAGAATGTATATGTCTCACGCGCATCTGTCGTCATCTGGATCTCAACCTCTGGCTGAGTCTCGATGTATAACTGCTGGCAAGAGCCGAAGAACACTGCCGCTGCTGCAATTGCAATACCCTTAAGGAATGATGTTGTTTTCATAACGTTATTGTTTTTTGATTATTAATATTCTTTGTGGTTTACCATCCGGTATTCTGTGGGTTGAGATTAGGATTGCTGAAAAGCTCAGACTTAGGGATAGGATAGAGGTTCATCCTCTCCGCCCAGGTACGCTTCTCGACCA
Source organism: Bacteroidales bacterium (assembly GCA_017631175.1). GTDB lineage: Bacteria > Bacteroidota > Bacteroidia > Bacteroidales > UBA932 > Cryptobacteroides. The sequence goes on along the minus strand of JAGBTT010000042.1, from coordinate 11,931 downwards.
TCATGCGGGAGTAGTCAAGACCTGAGTTTGTCTTCACGATGCTCACGCCGTCAATCTGAGTCTGCGTTGCAGCTCCGATGTTCCAGCGACGGACATCCCAGAAGCGGTGATCCTCGAATGCGAACTCGACTCTCCACTCGCGGCGTACCGCCTCAACGAATGAAGCGTAGTCATATGCAGCCACAACTGGCATCTGCGCATTCACGCGCACCTGGTTGAGAGCATCAAGAGCTGACATTGTGAGTTCAGCGTCTGTTGCGCTAGGATCCTTGAAGTACTCGTTCGCAGCCTCTGCATAAGTAAGGAGAGTCTCCGCATAACGGTAGATCACCCAATGGTGCATGTACTCCGCCTCAGCCTCAGGAGTGAAGCTTGTCGCCTCGTTGATATACTTTCTGAGATAGTATCCTGTGCATGAACCCAGGTCGCTGCGTGTAGCGGAATAGTCTGCTCCGCCTACGAATGTCTCGATCTTCGTGCCCTTGAAGTCCATGCCGTTCGCAAGGATTGTGCGTGCAAAGCGCGGGTCACGGTTGTCATAAGGATTTGCCGGATCAAAATCAGGGTCATCCGACACCCATCCGTCAGCGGTAAGAGTCACGTCATAGCCGTTGATTGTCTGGAAGGCATCCACAAGGTTCTGAGTAGGATATGTACCTGACATATATGTACGCTGTCCCTCAGTGAATCTTACAGGGAAGTTGTACTCCTCGAAGCTGTTGCTCTCAGAGTTCATTCTGATAAGGATGTTCTCAGGAGAAGCGGTAGTGTTCACCTTATCGCCTGAATCCAGATAGTAAAGATTGAGATTGATCACGTCCAGAGCGGCAAGGGCAGCTGCCTTCCACTTCTGAGCGTCCATCTCAGGATTATGAAGCTTGCTGGCAGCATAAAGGAGAGCCTTTGTCTTCACTGCCATTGCAAAACCTTTAGTCACACGGCCGTACTCGTCGTCAAGCATACCGATATATGTGTCAGGAAGGTTTGCAGCACACTCGTCACACTCTGCCACGATGAACTCGACGACCTTGTCAAAAGGAGTCTTCTCGATAGAGTTGGCCTCATCGATGGAGAGCATCTTCATAGGAACAGGGATGTCGCCGTAGCGGCGTGCAAGCTCGAAGAGGTAGAAGGCGCGCAGAACCCTTGCCTGATAAGGGAAGGTCTTCACATGCTCCATCTCTCTCTCGTACTTTGAGTCATAGTAGTACTTGGAGAAGTCAACCTTCTCGATTGACTCAAGGAACTCGCTCACGCAACGGATACCGTTATAGAGGTTCCAGCTGTCATCGACAGTGGAAACTGCAGACCAGTTGCCGTTGTTGAATTTCTGTACATCGCCGTCCGGATCACCGAACTCGGCATCGTCCGATCCGCAATCGCGCATCGCATCGCCGATCGTTCCAAGATCCTGTGGCATGTAGCTGTAGATATTGGTCAGCATCCTCTGAGCATAGCTGTATGTCTCATACATGTCATCCCTGTCGTAAACACCGCTTGTCTCATCAAAGTCAAGCATGTTACAACCCTGGAAGGCAAGGGCTGCCGCCATGATTATGTAAATAAACTTTTTCATTTCGTCCATGCCTTAGTTTAGAAGTTGAACTTTACACCTGCCCAGAATACTCTTGTAGACGGATAAGCTGCCTCAAGCTGTTCAGGGTCAGCGAACTTGATGTTATCAAGGCTGAAGAGGTTTGTACCGTTTACAGACACTGTGATGTCTGAGAACCTTGTAACCTTCTTAGGGATTGTATAAGATACACCTACATTGCGGAGCTTGATAAACGAACCGTCCCTGTACCAAAGTGAGTTCTTACGGTAGTTGTTAGGGTTCTCGAGAGTTGTGAGTCTCGGCATTGTAGCTCTGTGGGCATTCTCCGGAGTCCATGTAACCTCGCGAGCAAGGAAGTTGTTGGAGATGGTTCCGTTGTTTACCAGAGGCTTGTATAGAGGCGAATCGAGGAGATTCACTGTCACACCTGTAACACCCTGGAAGTCAGCATACACCTTGAATCCCTTGTAAGCGGCATTGAGACCGAAACCGAACTGGAGGAGCGGAGTGCTCGAACCGAACATCTTAACAACGTCCTCGTCATTGATCACGCCGTCACCGTTCTGATCCTTGTACTTGAGGTCACCAGGACGTACGTCGCCGAATGTCTGCTTAGGACTGTTGTTGATCTCATACTGGTTCTGGAAGATACCGGTTACCTCAAGACCATAGCGCTGTCCGATAGGGTTGCCAGCGTGGTAGAGGTAATCATAGTTCTGGTAAGCCTGGCCGTCGTTGACAACCTCTGTGAAGAGCCATCCGCCGTTCGCATAGACACCGTATGAGAAGTCACCGGACTTGTCGTTCCATGCAACCGAAAGGTCAACGCCCTTGTACTTGTTCTCACCCATGCTCTGGTCCTTCACACCGATACCGATGACACCGGATACGTTTGACGGAGAGATGAGGATGTTGCTGCGATTCTCCATGAAAGCCTCCGCATTCACCGAGAGTCTTCTCTGGAAGAATCCTAGGTCGAATCCGACAGTAGCCATGCTTGACTTTTCAGGCTTGAGGAATGTGGCAGGAAGGTCACCTTCCGCACGGCCTGAGTAGCTTGAAGCGTTCTCACCGAAACGGTATCCTTCAGCATTCGAACTGTCGTAAGTCTGGAGGAAGAGCTCGTGCTCCAGGTTTCCGTCATAGCCGGAGATACCTGCCGAACCGTAAACCTTCGCATAAGGCTCCTGCGAGATGATGTATGCCAGGCTCAAGGCCGGATATACATTGAATCTCTGACCCTCCGGAAGATATGCTGAACCTGAATAGTTCACTGCAAGGTCTGCGAAGAGTCTCTCGTTCCAGTTGTAACTTACAGTACCGAGGATCTCCTGGGTCTTCGATGAAGCGTTACGCTTGTTGAAGATATATGAGCGCTGTCTGTAGGCAGCATGAGCCTCGATATGGTGCTTGCCGAAATCCCTCTCCCAGTTCAGGCGTGCCTGAAGTTCAGAACGCAATCCGAGGCTGTGGAAATACTGGTCGTAGCTCATTGTCTTCGAGTCAGTTCCGTAATAGGTCGGAGTGAACGGGAATACTGCAGGAGAAATCTCTGCATATCTGTAGTTCTTGTATGAGATCTCCGTCATCTCGCCAGTGTAGTCGAAAGCGATGTTCACATCAGCATACAGACCCTTGAGGAGCATTCCGAGGTCCTGACGGAGAACCATGTCAGCAAGAACTCTTGTCTCAGCATAGAGGTGATTTCCCGAGTCCTGATGGAGGGCCACAGGGTTGTTTGCACCATAGAGCTTCGAACCGCCATAAGTTCCGTCATAAAGCTTGATAGGGAAAGCTGCTGCCGGAGTCTTGTAGATAGTCTCTTCGATATCCTCACCGCTGATATTGTCCCAATAAGGACGGTTGAACTCTGAAAGACGTGCCATCACACCGAGCTTCATTGATGTTGTGTTCGTGATGTTCACATCCACGTTCGCCCTGATGCCGAGACGGTTGTCATAGGTATTCGCATTGTAGCGGTTGTCTGATGTAGGCTTCACATAGAGTGAGTTGTCCTTCATATAGTCAACAGCTGCAAAATAACGGAAGTTCTTGTTACCGCCGGTAAATGTGAGCTCTGCGCGATGGTTATCGCCATGCTTGCGGTAGATTTCACTCATCCAGTCTACATTTGCATACATGTCAGGTCTCTGGCCGTTTGCAAAGTATACGAGCGCGTCATTATTATACATAGGTGCAAGACCATCAAGCGCACGGGCCTCATTGACCTTGAGAGCATATGTATATGAAGATGAGAAATCAGGAGCACGGAACATCGAGCTAAGTCCGAACTGATATTTTGCAGACACCTTCAGAGGTGTAGCCTGACCTCTCTTGGTCGTGATCATGATCACACCGTTTCCACCCTTGACTCCGTAGATGGCCGCAGACACGGCATCCTTGAGGACGGTGATGGATTCGATCTCTACAGCTGTAATGTCTGAGAGCTCGCGAGGATAACCGTCGATGAGCACGAGCGGCGCATGTCCGTGCAGCTCCAGACTCGACTGGTTGATTTCGCTTCTGCCGGAACCCTGCTCGACAAGGAGACCGGAGAACTGGCCATAAAGGGCCTTCGCTATATCGACTTCCGGACTCTGCTGAAAGACAGTGGCATCACGCATGATGTTTCCATTGGCCTGCACCTTGAAAGGATTTGCAATCACAATGGAATCCACCTGCGAGAGTTCAACAGGCTCCTGAGCGGAAACTGTCGCGCCTACCAGCAGAAGAGGAAGTATTATGTATTTGCTTAATTTTTTCATCATCTGGTATCTTTAAGTTTTACCATCCAGGATTCTGGGTCATTCCGTAACCCTTGTTGACTTCTGTTACAGGAATAGGGGCAAGATACCACTTTGTATCCCAATTCAGTGCCCAGTTTCTTGTAGCAAGTTCATATTTAGAGTATGTGAATGAATCCGGGTTATCCGGCTTTCCTCCCTTACCCTCGGAATAGAGGCCGTAGAGCTGCTTGGTGAAATCTTCTTCGAGACCGTAACGGATCATATCGAACCAACGGAACTCCTCGAAGCCGAATTCGCAGTCACGCTCACGCAGAAGGGCTGCTCGGAACTGCTCCTTTGTCATTCCCTCTGCAAGAGCCGGAAGACCTACACGTGCCCTTACGCTGTTGACACACTCGTATGCCTGAGTTGACGGAGCGGAAGCTGACTCGTTGTATGCTTCAGCTGCATTGAGGAGAATCTCTGCAAAACGCATCATCGACCAATGCGGCGGAACGTTCTCGCGATCCGAATCCTTCTGGAGGACATACTTCATTGCAAGGAAGCCTGTACCGTCCGCACGGTAGTTAGGATGGTTGATATGCACCTTCGCCATGTTCTCATTGTCCCAATAGTCACCAGGGACAGCGATGTTCTCATAAAGACGAGGGTCGCGTGTCTCGATACCTGTCACACAGTTTCCTGTTGTGAAGAATGGCTGAGCTGAAGGGTTCTCCCAATCGAAATCTTCCGGGAAGTCGCTTCCGTCTGCCCATCCGTACTTGTTCACCCAGTTGAGAGTAGGACAGATGTACTCCGCCTTCTCGATCCAGTTGTCGTGATAGTCTGAGTCGTAATCCTTTCTGATAGAGATGATCGACTCTGATGTTCCACGCTCATAGTATCCCTTGCGGTAAGCAAGACGGTATGCTCTTGGAGTTGCTTCAGTAGCCTGGACAAGTCCGTAATAGCCGTTCTGCGCAAGCTCGCTCATGAACTCGTCTGCAGCATCCTTTGCTGCGGTCCAACGCGCTGCGTCATAGTTGCCATAGCATGTGTACTCGTTTGCCTGAGGATGCCAAGCTACGTCAGAGTTGAATGTAGGGCTGGCTGCAAAGCAGAGCACGCGAAGCTTCAGACCAAGCGCTGCGGCTCTTGTCATGCGTCCTTCCTCATTAGGATCTGCATTGTACCAAGGGAGATCTGCCTTAGCCTCATCACAAAGTCTGACGATGAAGTCCACAGTCTCGGCAAATGTGTTTCTTGGATAGACCATCTCCTCTGTAGTAGAAACAGCATGATCAAGAATAGGAACACCACCCACATAGCGAAGCATATTGGCGTATGCGATAGCGATACACACCTTTGCCTCAGCCTTCATCTTTGCTATCTCCTGTGGTGTCGCATCAGGAATCTTGTCTGCATTCTCGATGAAGAGCCAGCCGTAACGGATAGCGGTATAATCCTTCTCGGAAGCGAAACGATAAGCCTCGCTGCCGGTATAGGTTGTCATGCTTGCACCGAGCGCTCCATTATAATAAAGGTTCTTCGGGCCGTCTGATCCGAAACCCTGGTTACTCTGGGCGTGGTCAGTGATGCACTCAAGCACGTTTCCTCCCATCTTTGAATCAAAGGCACTTGTAATACCGTATGGAAGGTTGGCGTATGCTGTGACAAGCACCTTGTCTGCGTCCTTCTTGGTTGCGAAGAGAGTCTCAATGGTAGCTCCCGATGTTTCAGGCGCCTCACTGAGTCCCGCATCTCCAAGCTGAAGGGTCTCACATGATGACATCATGACTCCCAAAAGGACTGCTATAAATATATTTCTTGTCGTTTTCATATCAGACCGGATTAGAAGTTGATGTTAACTGAAAGGTTATATGTCTTGACCAATGGATATACACCATCATTGTTCGATACTGTCTCAGGGTCCTGGAATGTGAGCTTTGTGAAGGTCAGGAGGTTATATCCTGTGAAGCTTACATTCAGACTGTTGATTCCGATACGGTCGAAGACCTTGTTGCGGCCGAATGTGTAGCCGAACTGTGCACTCTTGAGTCGGATGTATGAAGCATCACGGAGCCACAAGGTAGATGGAGCCGAGTTCCATGACTCTGACTTCTCCGCTGCACGTGGAAGGGTTCCGTTCGGATTCTCTGTAGTCCAGCAGTCTCTGTAGAAGTAGTCAAGGAGACCACGGTTACCCGAGTTTGTGAATGGGATACGGTACTCTACCTCAAGCATCTTGTGCACGTTGGTTGCGGCAATCCAGTTGAGGTTAAGGTTGAATCCCTTCCATGAGAACTTCCAGTTCGATCCGAACATATACTCAGGTCTGTCAGCGAATCCATAGACCATCGTATCTTCTCCGTCAACCACTCCGTCACCGCTGATGTCAGCATACATACAGTCTCCCGGATATACGGTTGCACTTGGCTGAGGAAGATCCGGATTGAGTCTCTGGACGCCATTCTCATCGATATAGAAGTCATCGTAGTTGTAAAGACGGATGAACTTGTAAAGACCGTCGTTACGTCCTGTAGAACCACCTGTCATGTTCTGATATGGGTGTTCACTCTTGACCTCATCCATGTATACGATCTCGTTACGTGCATATGTCACGTTCGCATCGATTCCGTATCTGAACTCGCCGATATTGTCCTTCCAGCCGAGAGCGACCTCGTATCCCTGGTTGTCAACGATACCGATGTTCATGTTAGGAAGCGATGTGGCGATGATGCCCGGAGTCGAGTTTGGAGAGATGAGAATACCTGTCCTGTGCTCCTTGAAGAGGTCTCCAGAGAAGTGGAGTCTCTCGTTAAAGAGATCGAAGTCCAGACCGACGTTGTACTTGAGGGCTGTCTCCCAGGTCACACCGAGGTTACCAGGAGTTCCTGTAGTATAATAAGGTACACCGTTAGGATTGTTCACACCGAAACTGTATGTACCGGCCTCGTCCCACACACTGTTCATATACATGAATCGTGTAGATGTACCGAGGTCATTACCTACCTTACCGGCAGACGCACGGATCTTGAGATGGTCGATCCAGCCGACCTTCTCCATCCACTTCTCCTCAGAGATCACCCAACCGAGTGAAACTGATGGGAAGAGACCGTAACGTGTCTTGCCAGGGGCGAAGTTCTCGGATCCGTTATAACCTGCACTCACGTCAATGAGGTATCTGTCTGCATAACCATATGTTGCACGTGCGACAAAACCCACATAACCTCTTGGGAGGTATGAATACTTCGACGGATAGTAATCGCGTGTCTGGTTGTAGAGGAGGAGACCTGAAACGGCATGCTTGCCGGCGAACTTCCTGCTGTAGTCAGCACGGGCCTCGAGGTACCAGCTTCTGTCAGCGCTTGTAGACTCATCATAAGAGAGAGGAGCCATGGTGCCGCTTGGCTTGAACACGTAAGTCTTGTCAAAGTCAGGGTCGCTTATCTTCAAGTCCTCACCTTCCTGGAAAGACTTGTAGTTGATCCTCTGTTCAAGAGCGTCAGAGCCCTTATGCTGCTTCCTGATATACATGTTGGTGTCATAACCTCCCTTCACACCAAGGCTGAGTCCCTCTGTGATGAAGTCGAGTCTCTGGGTGATGGCAAGGTCGAGGTTGAGTGCAGTGTTGTACTTCTCCTCGTAACCCATATTATAATAGGTCATGTAGCCGCTACGACGGGTTGTAGGAGGAGTAGGGCCATCACCTACATAAGTAAGAGGAATTCCGTTCACCATACCTGGGCTGGCGTTAGGAGTCACCCAAAGAGTGGTGAAGATCCACACGTTGTCATCGATGCCGTCATCCTCCATAGGCTCGTAGGTCTTACCCACAACTCCGCTGATGTTCAGCTTCATGTCTGTAGTCTCAGTGAGCTTGAAGTCGAGGTTGGCACGGTAGTTATAACGGTTGTATGAGAAGTTGTTGTTATATGTCAGACCAGGCATCTGCTTGAGGATACCGTCCTGGAACATATAACCCATGGACACGAAATAACGTACCTTATCGGAACCACCGGAAATGTTGATGTTGTTCTTTGTCTGAAGGAAGGCCTTGCGGTAAAGGATCTCTTTCCAGTTGGTGTTAGGGAACACGAGAGGATCTGATCCTGTGCGGTATGCCTCGATAGCCTCAGGTGAGTAATAAGCCTTCGGATCGGTCACACCGTCATTCTGCTGCTTCAGGTTCCAGAATGAAGCGAACTCATAACTGCTCACCTGAGTAAGGAATGAGAGCGGCTGCTGAACACCTGTGATGCTGCTTACAGAAATCTTCGGCTTTCCTGCATCTCCTCGTTTTGTGGTCACGAGGATGACACCGTTCGCACCTCTCACACCGAATACTGCTGTTGAGGCAGCATCCTTGAGGATAGAGAGGCTCTCTATTTCATTAGGATCGATTGTATTGAGCGGACGCTCGACACCATCAACCAGAATGAGCGGAGTCGAAGCTCCGTCAGAAAGTGAACTGACACCACGCACATAGATGTCTGCGTAGTCATCACCAGGCTTACCTGAAATCTGTACGGTCGTTACACCTGGAAGCTGGCCGGAAAGGACATTGGAGATGTCCGCCACCGGAGCTGAGACAAGTTCCTTTGAATCGATTGATGCAAGGGCACCTGTCACAGTCGCCTTGGTCTGCGTACCATAGGCCACAACTACCGTTGCCTCCAATGATTCAGCTTCATCATCAAGGACAACGACCAGATTCTGCCTTTTACCGACCTCTACATCCTTGGACGAGTAGCCCAGGGCTGATACAGTAAGCACAGTAGTCTCAGATGGAACTGTGATCTGGAAGAATCCGTCCAGATCCGCAGCCACTCCGTTGGTCGTGCCGGAAATGGTCACGCCAGCACCGATGACCGGCTGACCTGCATTGTCTATGATCTTACCTTTGACGGTAATGCCGCTCTGAGCAAAGACATTACCACCAAGAGTACAAATCAGCAGACAGCACATTGTAGCCAATCTCGCTAAATGGACTAGTTTCTGTTTCATTGTTTTTAGTGTTAATAATTATTGGTTATTCTTTATTCCATTGTGGATTCCTTTCCGTACATGGCCCTGCATAGAGCCTTTCTGAGAGTGCCCTGGCTGTCATCGTGGCGATATTCCCAGAACATGGCGCCGAGCAGTTTCTTCTGCATCACATATTCTCCCTTGAGCGTCACCGACTCTTCGTCATCATATCCGAGCAGGAATGTTCCGTCCTCATCCTCCAGATAAGGTACTTTGGCCACTGCATCCCACTTCCTGATATTCTTTCCTTCATATTTTGATGATGAGAAGACCGTAGCCATTTCGTTGTACTTGACGTCAGCCTTATATGGGTCTGTGCCATGTCCATAGAAAGGAACACCCATCACCAGCCTGTCAGCAGGAATGCCCTTGCTCTTATGGAGCGAAATGGACTGGTCTACGCTGCGTTTCTTGGTAATCTGTGCAGAATAATACAGAGGAGCATTATGATATGGAGGATCACCCATATCATAAGTCATCACATTGACATAGTCCAGGTACAGCATCGCTGTAGCCCAGTCTACATAGTCAGCATTTGAAGCTGATGCGTACGAAATGATCTTTTCGTTGCCGATCGCTTCACGAAGCTCCTTGAGGACAATGTTGAAGTTCTTTGTGTCGTCCGGATGCTTTCCGTTCTCCGAAGGCCCGGCTGTAGGATACTCCCAGTCGATGTCTATGCCGTCGAGATTATAGTTTCTGATATGCTCCGCGCATGTCTGGCAGAACAGGGCCCTCTTCTTGGCATCACGTGCCATTTGGCTGAATCCGTCCGCCTTGTCTCCCCATCCTCCTATCATGAGAAGAACCTTAAGCGAAGGCTTCTGCTCCTTGAGCTTGACTACTTTCTGAAGCTTTTCCGGCTGCTCGATCCAGATTCCTCCATCTCCCGTCTCCTTGTCCACGAAACGTCCGTGAGCATAGTTGATATGGGTAAGGCATGAAGGATCAGGAATAACCGATGAGTTCTCCGTATAATATGCTATGATCATCGGAGTCAGACCCAGAAATTCAGGATCACACAAAGATGCGGTCGGAACATCCTGCTGCCCCGAGCTGCTACCATTTCCGCCATTACCGGAACCACCGCCATTGTTTGTCTGGCCGTTTCCTGTATTTGGTGCAGGCACGACAAAAGACGGTGTCTCATCAGTGCACGCCGCACTCATGAGCATGAATGCAGCCATCGCCGTCAGGATATACGATGCGACTCTCATATTGGTTAATTTTAGTGTTCTAGACAAAGATAACACTCAAAGTAACGAAATTAGGAGATTTTTGCGTATATAATGGAACAAATTGCGCAAAATCGCTCTAAAATATCAAGATTTCTGCATTTTTCTTCTTCTATATTCGGAAGGAGTGCAGCCTTTAAGCTCCTTGAATCGACGAGATATGCTCTTGGTGTCACATTCATCAAGCTTGGCCGCTATGTCGGAAATGGAATCATTGCTCGAAAGAAGAAGCTGCGCGAAGCGATTGATCCTCTTTGCTGAAATATAATTATAGATCGTCATTCCCGTCATCTTCTTGAAACGGTTTTCAAGAAGTCTGCGGGATATGGGAACGCAGGACAGAATGTCCGAGACAGATATCTTCGTATCTATATTTGCGTGTATGTATCGGAGGGCCATCAGGACCTCCTTGTCATTTGTGGCGAACAGGGATGACGAAAGCCTTTCCACCACTGAGAGAGGATGAAGAACAATGTCTTCGCCCATATACGACGGATCCTTGACCATCCTTTCCGCCATGGCGGCCGTTGCCGCTCCGCCACGTTCGATGTCCACATTGATGGTCGACATGGAAGGATTGGACATATTACAGAGAATCTCGTCGTTGTCTACGCCTATGACAGCCACATCAAACGGCACATTGATGCCGCATAGCTCGCAGGCCTGCAGAAGGATATTGCCCTGATTGTCATCACAGGCCATGATGGCGATCGGCTTCGGCAGTCCCTGAAGCCAGGCTGTAAGATCCGACTGGTCATAATACCACATATTGTCTATATTCTGACCGTCGTACATGTGGAATTCACGGTGACCTGCGACAGACTTCTCTATACGGGAACGGAATGCGTCGCAACGCTCGTCAGACCAGCATACGCCGTTGTACCCGAAAAAGCCGAAATTACTATAGCCCTTGGAAAGGAAATATTCCGCCGCCATCGTTCCGGTGCGGGCATAATCTCCGGTAATGTTCGGAATAGTGTCGAATTTTGAAATGTAATCTTGAGCCAAGGCGACAATTCCGTTCTTTCTGAACAGGGTGACATCATCATCAGGGTCAAACTGCGCTATCACCACATCCGCTCTCCATTCCTTGGCCCATGCAACGACTCCTTCCATGCCCAGCTTGCGCTTATAAGACGGTGGCATCTTACACACCACCCAATGCTCCGTGCCTTGGGAGTAGTCTAAGATGCCACGAAGAAATCTATAAGCGAATTGCTCTGTGAAGTCTGTTATGAAGAGCAGTCTCATTTATTATAATGATGTTTCGAACTCCTTGAGGAAACGAAGGTCGTTCTCAAAGTAGTTTCGGAGGTCGCGCACCTGCCACTTGAGCATTGCGATACGCTCTACACCCATTCCGAATGCGAAGCCGCTGTACTTCTTG
>JAGBTT010000041.1 GCA_017631175.1 Bacteroidales bacterium | reverse complement strand
TCTGTTACGCAGAAGTTCCTTCATCATGAATGGGCAGAGGGTACTATTTATATCAACCCGGATGAAGTGGCCAAGGAACGCTTTGGTGATTGGAATTCACGAGAGGCTATCTTAAGTGCGGCTAATTACTGCGCTGAATGGGCTCAGATCATTCTGCCTGAGTAACCGAATCGAATCATGGCAAAAAGCAAAGCGAAAATACTGGTTGTGGATGACAACAGCGGCATCAGGGCGGCACTGAAGGTGCTGCTGCCGCTGCATTTCTCGCAGGTGGAGCTGATTCCGTCTCCGAAGGAACTGGTGACCAAGCTGGCCGACTTCCGTCCGGATGTCGTGCTGCTGGACATGAACTTCCATACCGATATCAATACAGGAAACGAGGGCTTATTTTGGCTTTCGGAGATCAAGAAGCGCACTCCTGAAACTGAGGTTGTGCTCTTTACCGCATACGCTGACATCCAGCTGGCGGTAGAGGGCATGAAGCGAGGAGCGTTCGACTTCATCGTCAAGCCTTGGGATAATGACAAGCTGGTGGAGACCTTGAAGGCTGCATACGATAGGACAGGCAAAAAGGAAAAGGCAACGGTAGTTCCTTCATCAATGAAGATGTATTGGGGCAAAGGTCCGGCGATGAGCAGTATAAGACAGACTGTCGAGAAGATCGCCGCTACCGATGCCACCGTGCTCATCACCGGTGAGAACGGTACCGGAAAGGATGTGCTGGCTGGTGAGATCCACAGGATGTCGGACAGATCTCTCAGACCGATGGTGTGCGTCGATGCAGGAGCAATCACCGAGACTCTTTTTGAGAGCGAACTTTTCGGCCATGTGAAAGGCGCGTTTACTGATGCGCATACGGATCATGTCGGCAAGTTCGAGCAGGCAAACGGCGGTACGCTCTTCCTTGACGAGATCGGAAACATCCCTCCGCATCTTCAGGCGAAGCTGCTGCGTGCTCTTCAGAACAGATGCATCACAAGAGTCGGCGACGACAAGTCCATACCGGTGGACATCAGGCTCATCTGTGCGACTAACAAGGACCTGAAGCAGATGGTTGCGAACGGTGAATTCCGACAGGACCTGTACTATAGAATAAACACATTCGAACTGCACCTCCCTGCCCTGAGGGAAAGGACCGATGAGATCGCTCCTTTGGCGGAGATGTTCATCGGAAAGTTTGCGCAGAAATACAGGAGGGACATGAAAGGTCTGTCGGCAGAGGCGCTTGAAGTGCTCAGGAGCCATTCGTGGAGCGGCAACATCCGTGAACTTTCCAACTGCATAGAGAAGGCTGTCATTCTTTCTGAGAATGAACTTCTGGCCGCATCTGACATAGAGATTATTCCCGCAAGGACACCCGGCTCCATCGAAGTGTCAAGCACAGACACGCTTGAGGAGACGGAAGAAAAGGCAATCCGCGCGGCCATGGCCCGTTTTGGAGGGAATCTGTCTATGGTTGCGAAGTCGCTGGAAATCAGCCGTCCTACACTTTACGCCAAACTGAAGAAGTATAACATCTGATGACAACCGTAACCGTCATATTGATTGTCTTGGCAGCAATAATAATATCGTCTGCCGTTGCTTCATTCGTCACATCTAAAAAGATGAGGGCAAAGGTAACCTACATGCTGGACGCCCTTGAAGATAAGGAGCTAAATTTCCGCTTTGACGAAAGACGGCTTCGAGGAAGGAAGTTCAACCGCACTCTCAACCGTCTGCGCAACATCTTCGACAAGGAAAGACATGAAATCATTGAGCAGGAGAAGTATTTCGGCCTGATGCTCGATCACGTCAAGACAGGCATTGCGGTAATCGAAAAGGACGGTCGTGTGGCTTATTGCAATAATACGGCGCTTCATCTGCTTGGCATCGCCACATTCGGCCACATCAGACAGCTTCGTGCAGTTAGCGATTCATTGTATGAGTCATTCCAGACCATTGCAGACGGCAATGAGGAGAGGGCAAGTTATTACAATGAGAGCGGAAAGATGACTATCTCCTTGACGGCATCAGAGGCGAAAATCGGCAAGGACACAGTGCGAATAATCGCATTCAACGACATAAGCAGCGAGATTGCCGAGAATGAGCAGCAGTCATGGTCAAAGCTCATCAGGGTGCTGACTCATGAGATCATGAACACGATTACGCCTATCGCTTCGCTCAGCGATACACTGGTCGGTTTTGACGACATCAGCGGTGAGATCAAGAACGGTCTCAGCACCATTTCAGAGTCCTCAAAGGGCCTGATCAAGTTCGTGGATTCATATAGGAACCTTACTCGCGTAGCTCCGCCTGTAAAGAAAGCCTTCTACTTCAGAGAACTCGCAGAGAGGGTCATCAGCCTGACCAGAGAACAGGCGGTCATCAGCGGTACAGTATGCACATACGAAGAACTGTCGGAAGACATCATCCTGTATGCAGATGAAGGCCAGATCACTCAGATCCTCATCAACCTCGTCAAGAACGCAGTTCAGGCAGAGGCAAAGAACATCGGAATAACCGCCGAGATCAATCCATCAGAGCACATCATCATCAACGTGACAAACGACGGACATCCGATCAGCAAGGAAAGTCAGGACGAGATCTTCGTCCCATTCTTCACGACCAAACAGGAAGGCACCGGCATCGGCCTCAGCCTATCCCGTCAGATCATGAGACTGCACAATGGCACCCTGTCGCTCACCAGAAGCGACGCTTCAAGTACCGTCTTCACACTGATTTTCAGGTAATATACCCACTGGCACACTTTTAGGTATCGGCGTTTTCATCTAATTTTTCACGATATGAAAACGAACGACAAGAAAGATCTCACCTCGGAGAACGGACGCCCTATTCCGGACAACCAGAACACTCAGACAGCAGGCCATCGCGGACCTGTGACATTGCAGGACACATGGCTTCTTGAAAAGATGGCCCATTTCGACAGAGAGGTCATCCCTGAGAGAAGAATGCACGCAAAAGGTGCGGGAGCATACGGAACATTCACCGTCACCCACGACATCACAAGGTACACCCGCGCATCCATATTTGCCGAAGTGGGAAAGCAGACCCCGTGCTTCGTGCGTTTTTCCACCGTTGCAGGCGAACGTGGAGCGGCAGATGCAGAGCGTGACATCAGAGGATTCGCAATGAAGTTCTACACCGACACAGGCAACTGGGATCTTGTAGGCAACAACACTCCTGTCTTCTTCCTTCGCGACCCGTTGAAGTTCCCGGACCTGAACCATGCGATAAAGCGTGATCCGCGTACCGGAATGCGCTCGGCTAACTCAAACTGGGACTTCTGGACTCTCCTTCCCGAAGCGCTGCACCAGGTGACGATCACCATGTCACCGCGCGGCATCCCGGCATCCTTCCGCCACATGCATGGATTCGGAAGCCATACATACAGCTTCTATGATGCCGAGAACCGCCGCACATGGGTGAAGTTCCATCTGAGGACCCTCCAGGGGATTAAGAACATGACGGATGCCGAGGCAGAAGCAGTCATCGCAAAGGACAGGGAATCCCATCAGCGTGACCTGTTCGAAGCCATAGAAAGAGGCGACTATCCACGCTGGCTGATGCAGGTGCAGCTTATGACCGAGGAACAGGCCAGGAACTATGAGATCAATCCGTTCGACCTGACCAAGGTATGGTATCACGGCGACTTCCCTCTTCACGATGTGGGCATTCTGGAGTTGAACCGCAATCCGGAGAACTTCTTTGCCGAAGTGGAGCAGGCCGCATTCAATCCGGCAAACATCATCGAGGGTATCGGCTTCTCCCCTGACAAGATGCTTCAGGGCCGCCTCTTTTCGTATGGTGACGCGCAGCGCTATCGCCTCGGCGTGAATTACAACGAAATCCCCGTAAACCGCCCGCGTTGCCCGTTCCATTCGTTCCACCGCGACGGTCAGATGCGCACCGACGGCAATATGGGCGCCGCTGTATCGTATGAACCTAACAGCTACGGCCAGTGGAAGGAAAAGCCATCGGCAAAGGAACCACCGCTGGCTGCCATGGGAGATGTGTTCAGCTATGACGAGCGGGAATACGACAGCGACTACTACACCCAGCCGGGAAAACTGTGGCGCCTGATGTCACCGGAAGACCAGAAAGCCACATGCGAAAACACCGCCCGCGCGATGGCCGATTCGGAGACATTCATCAAGCAGAGGCACATCCGCAACTGCTTCAAAGCCGACCCTTCATACGGTAAAGGCGTCGCCGAGGCACTTGGACTTTCACTGGAAGAAGCCCTCATTGCCGAAGACCCGGCACATCCGGAATGGGATGAAAGATAGTAAAATGAAAAAATTCGTTATTTAACTAAGTTTTTAGTTGGAATATTAAAATATTAGTTTTATGTTTGCATCGGGAAGTTCGGAGAACCGTATTTTCCGGTGCATATTTGTTACATAATATAGAAGAAAGATAATGGGAGAGACATTAAAGAAGAGACCTCAGGAGCTTACAAAGGCTGAGCTTGAAATCATGCAGGTGATCTGGCAGAAAGAGAAGGTGCTCGTACATGATATCCTTGCAGAACTGCCTGAACCAAAGCCAGCTTACAATACAGTATCGACAATCGTGAGAATCCTCGAGAACAAGGGATTCGTCTCGCACAAGGCATACGGAAGGACGTACGAGTACTTCCCTATCGTCGGCAAGGAGGAATACACCAACACTTATATGCGTACTGTCCTTGATAACTTCTTCGAAGGGTCAGTAAGCCGTATGGTGAACTTCTTCTCGTCACAGAAGTCAATCTCATTAGAAGAGACTGACGAGATCCTTAAGATATTAAACGGAGACAAATAGACTTTCTAATTCCCTACCCTGATGTCAGTAATCAGTTTCATAGTTGAATCATTGATCTGCAGCGGACTCTTCCTGGTGCTATATCGTTGGATGTTGGCAAAGAAAGTCGGCTTCAGGATCTGCCGTGCCTATCTGATAGTAACTATGGTGCTTTCTGTGACAATTCCGATTATGGATGTACCGTTGTATCCATCTGAGAACGTGGTTAGACTCAACGAATGGACTGTGTTCAGCTTTGACGATTTCGGTGCAGTTCCAGCTGACCTGGAAGAAGCAGTCGCAGTCAATCATAATAGCGAGGCCATAAAGGCTGAAGCAACAGCTCAAATAACAAGGAAATCAATTGACCTGAAATTGATCCTGGCCATCCTGTACA
This sequence comes from Bacteroidales bacterium, assembly GCA_017631175.1. Lineage (GTDB taxonomy): Bacteria > Bacteroidota > Bacteroidia > Bacteroidales > UBA932 > Cryptobacteroides. The sequence continues at coordinate 419 of JAGBTT010000041.1, read as the reverse complement.
CATTAGTGGGAGTCATATCACTTGCTCTGCTCGCATACAACACAGCCAGAATATACAGGCTCCGCAGCAAGTCTAAGCTCACATACGAAGAGGACTATACCCTCGCCGAACACGAGGATATAAAGACTCCGTTCTCTTTCATCAGGACCATATTTATGGGCTTCAACTATGAGCCTCAGGAGCGCAGACAGATCCTCACCCACGAAGCAAGTCACGTACGACATAGACATTCATACGAGCGACTTTTCATGTCGGTACTCCGTTCTATCTTCTGGTTCAATCCGTTCTTCTGGATGGCAGAGAAGGACTTGGAGGAAGTGCAGGAGTGGGAAGCTGACAAGGATGTGCTGGATGAAGGCTGGAATCTGAAAACTTATAGAACAACCATATTCAAACAACTCTTTGGTTATAATCCGGAT
>JAGBTT010000040.1 GCA_017631175.1 Bacteroidales bacterium | reverse complement strand
TCGAACGGGCTATATATGGATATTATATGATCCACCAGTTGCTGTCTTTCCTTTTCACCCAATGAACTTAACATTCGTTTCAATTGGCAATATCTCAGATGCCGGTCTTGTGATTCAGCAAAGTCCACTTCTTTGATGGCCCGTTTCAATGATAGAGATGCCTGACTGATGATCAACGGCTCAGAAAAAGGATGCGACGATACTGCATATGCAAGGAAATTCCATTGGAATTCTTCGGCTCTGTCACATAGTCTTTTTTCTACCGGATTGTTGAATAGATATGCAATAGCTGAACGCAATAACTTCATTCCTCGTTTGGGTGCACTTCCGAATCGAGCCTGAAATAGCGACCCCTTCCGCCCGACCTCATTGTTCTGTTCTCGTGCGAACATGCTTGTGACCTGGCGCACGAACTCACTCATCGTAACCTTTGCTTCTGTTTTAATAAGCATGTGTATATGATCGAACATAAGACACAAGCCTAATACAATCACATTATATTGTCTTGCTGCAATTGCAAAGATGGTGTAATAGACCAGATAGTCTTCAAGATCATAAAAGATGTTGAATCGCCTGATCGTCCTTTGGTAAATGTGATGAACCTCATCTTCCAGAAAGCGCCTCCTCCTGGCACGCTTCTTCCGCTCCTGTTTCGCGTTTTCCATAATGTGTTGAAATATAATGTTTTATATATAATCGCCTGCGTCAGATGCCTCAGGTGATTTGGTGTAAATGTTTGCTAAACAGCACTTTAGGTGTTGTTTCTATTGGAATGGATTTTATGTCCAAGAGCAAAGCTATCTGAAAAGAACAAGAGCGAAGATAAAAAACAGAAAAACCTATGCTAAAAAACAGAAAAATCTGCTGTTGATTGTAATTTCTGAAACATTTCTATAAAACATTCGAAAATGATAGCTGTTGTCTTGGTGTTGTAAGGTGCTGAATGCTAGGGTCTTAAATATAATCGCCTGCGTCATTTGACGCAGGCGATTTGAGGTAATTTATTGGGTGTCAAAGTGTTGTCTGATTTGGAGGCGTGGGGTGTATGAAAAAAGCCGACAGATGAAAAATCTGCCGGCTTTTTTCATATATAAGGTGTCTTAGAACATCTCTGGCTCGTTGTTGCTGCCTTCGTTCTGTGCAGGCTCTTCGTGACGATCACGGCGTGGACCTCTTGGGCCTCTGTCGTCGCGGCGTGGGCCACGGTCGCCTCTGCGGTCGTCACGGCGTGGGCCACCCTGACGGTCATCGCGACGTGGGCCTCTGTCTCCGCGTGGCTTGCGCTCTGGCTCAACATAACCCTCTGGCTTCTCGATGAGGGCCTTGCGTGAAAGTCTCATCTTGCCTGTCTTCTCGTCGATTTCGAGGAGCTTAACGTCTACCTCGTCACCTACCTTGAGGACATCCTCTACCTTCTCGGTCTTCTTCCAGTCGATTTCAGATACATGGAGAAGTCCTTCCTTGCCTGGAAGAATTTCTACGAATGCACCGAATTCGAGGATAGAAACAACCTTTCCGTGGTATACTGTGCCTGCTTCAGGAACTGCAGTGATTCCGTTGATCCAGTTGAGCGCCTTGTCCATAGACTCCTTGTCGAGACCGAAGATGTCCACAACACCCTCTGATACGCCGTTGTTCTGCTCCTCAGTGATGGTGATTGTAGTGCCTGTCTCGCGCTGGATGCGCTGGATTGTCTCGCCGCCCTTTCCGATGATTGCGCCGATGAACTCGCCTGCAACGCGGATCTGAACCATGCGAGGGACAAACTCCTTGTACTCTGCACGAGGCTCGCTGATGGTCTTCATCATCTCGCCCATGATATGGAGACGGCCCTGACGTGCCTGCTCGAGAGCCTTCTCGAGAACGTCATATGAAAGACCGTCCACCTTGATGTCCATCTGGGTAGCGGTGATACCGTCCTTTGTACCGGTCACCTTGAAGTCCATGTCTCCGAGGTGGTCCTCGTCGCCGAGGATATCGGTAAGGATAGCATAACGCTCGTTAGGATTGTCCTTGTCGGTGATAAGACCCATTGCAACACCTGCAACAGGCTTCTTGATCTTCACGCCTGCATCCATGAGTGCAAGACATCCTGCACATACTGTAGCCATTGAAGAAGAACCGTTAGACTCGAGGATATCTGAAACCACGCGAACTGCGTATGGATTCTCCGGAGCCATAGGTATCATAGGCTTGAGTGCTCTGTATGCAAGGTTTCCGTGTCCGATCTCACGACGGCCTACGCCACGCTGAGGGCGAGCCTCTCCTGTTGAGAAAGGAGGGAAGTTATAGTGAAGTACGAACTGGTCTGTGTCCTGGATGAGAACCTCGTCACGCTCCTTCATGTCAAGCTTGGTTCCGAGGGTTACAGTCGAAAGCGACTGAGTCTCTCCACGTGTGAAGATTGCTGAACCGTGTGCACATGGCAGATAGTCGGTCTCGCACCAGATAGGACGCACTGTAGTTGTGTCACGGCCGTCGAGACGCACGCCCTCGTCGAGGATCATGTTTCTCATGGCAGCCTTCTCAACTGCATGGTAATATCTTTCGATCATCATATGCTTTGCCTCCTGCTCCTCCTCGGAAAGTGTTGCGTAGAACTCTTCCTTGAGTGCCTCGAATGCGTCTGAGCGCTCATGCTTTGCAGAGCCTGACTTAGCGATTGCGTAGCATCTGTCGTAGCAGAACTCCTGTATAGCCTTGCGGAGATCCTCGTCGTTCTCCTCGTGGCAGTAGGTTCTCTTTTCAGTCTTGCCTACAGCCTCCATGAGTTCCATCTGAACCTTGCAGTGCTTCTTGATCTCCTCGTGAGCGAACTTGATAGCCTCGAGCATGTCCTTCTCGCTTACCTCGTTCATCTCACCCTCGACCATCATGATGTTGTCATAAGTAGCTGCAACCATGATGTCGATGTCTGCGTCAGCCATCTCGCTGAAGTTAGGGTTGATCTTGAGCTCGCCGCCGATACGCGCAACGCGAACTTCAGAGATAGGGCCTTCGAACGGAATGTCGCTGACTGCGAGTGCCGATGAAGCGGCAAGTCCTGCGAGTGCGTCAGGCTGGATATCCTTTTCTGCTGAAATAAGATTTACGTTTACGAACACCTCTGCGTGGAAATCCTCAGGGAAAAGCGGTCTGAGAGCACGGTCCACGAGACGTGCGATAAGGATTTCATAGTCTGAAGCCTTTCCTTCTCTCTTCATGAAGCCACCTGGGAAACGGCCTGCAGAAGCATATTTCTCCTTGTAGTCTACCTGGAGAGGCATGAAGTCAACATCCTCTTTTGCGTCTTTTGCGCATGTTACAGTCGCGAGGAGCATTGTTCCTCCCATCTTCACGACTACTGAACCGTCAGCCTGCTTTGCAAGCTTGCCGGTTTCGATTTCAATTACCCTGCCGTCGGATAATTCGATTGTCTTTTTTACGATATTCATTGTTAGCGTTTCAACCTGCCTCCCCCTATGGGAGTGGATTAATATTCTGTTTCATCAAAAGGACCATCGTACTAGGTCCGAGATTATATGGTTATCATTCTTCAGGCGCCGCAGGTTGTTGTCTGCGCCATCAGACTTCTTTGCGTGAAAAAAGGGGGAAACCCAAATTTCTTTGAGCGCTCCCCCTTCGTCGGTTCCTACTATTGCAAGGCTTATCGACGGAGGCCAAGCTCCTTGACGATAGCTCTGTATCTCTCGATGTCAACTGACTTGAGATAATCAAGTACACGACGACGCTTACCAACAAGCTTAAGAAGTGAGCGACGAGTTACGAAGTCGTGCTTGTTGTTCTTAAGATGCTCGGTAAGGTGAGCGATACGGTAGGAAAATAATGCCACCTGGCTCTCTGGAGAACCTGTGTCAGTATTAGACTTTCCGTACTTCTCGAAAAGCTCCTGTTTCTTTTCGGGCATAAGATATTCTGCCATAGCTGAAAAAGATTAAGGGTTAAACATCAAAACTTTACGGGTCACTGGCAAGTAAACCCAAAGCGGGCGCAAAGATAAGCATAATATCCAATATTGCAAACCTTTGCAGACAGTTTTTTACTCAACTAGAGCAGCGTAAGTGCCTTTCTTGCATTTTCCCCGAATTCTGGGTCGTCGCGCAGGTCCATGAGCAGTTCTCTTGCCTTCGTCGTGTTCTTCCAGAATCCGTTCGAGCCGATCGCATAGTAGACTCCCAGCGAGAATTTGCAGAAGTTGTTGCCGTATTCAGCACCCTTCCTAAGATACCACTGGTAGTCTTCTGTATTATCTTTGCCTTCAGGAAATCTTGATAATATCATCCTGCAATAAAGACCTAATTCGAGCGGGGTTCCGAATTCCTTGTCGACAAGTATCCTGTAATAATATGCCGCTTTGTCCAAATCCTTGTATGAATCGACTGTAAAATGGAGCGCTCC
>JAGBTT010000039.1 GCA_017631175.1 Bacteroidales bacterium | reverse complement strand
GTTCCTTCCATTGCGGCATCATTGATGCTCCAGATATCCCATTGTGCCGAAGCCATGTCTGCGATCGCAATGTATGCGACTGCCTTCTTACCCTCCAGATTCTCTGGTGACCTGTATACCTTGATATATTCCGGAAGAGTTCCATAATCTCCGGAGACATCCTTCCACTTATCCAATGTCGCATCCTCTGCTGGAATCTCGGGGGTCTCCGGCTCTGGATTTTCCACAACAGGTTCCTGCCATGGCCAATCCGGAGAAGTGCTCTGCTTGTCCTCGCAAGAGATTGCGAGGACAGCAGCAGCAATTATCAGAAAGAACATTTTCATCTATTAAATATCGATACAGTCAGCAACATAACCTCCGATAACACCGGCATTGTGGTCAAAGTAGTAGATATATACCTTGAATCCATCAGTTGAAGGAGCCATGATGACATCGGCAGCCGCACAACCGGATGCGGCAGTCTGGTACCACTCGATCGACGTATTCTGCATCACTGTAGCACCGTCCTTGATAGAGGTTGGTGTAGAGATGTCGAACACTCTGAGCTGAGGACCGCAACCCCACATTGGGAAGTGGCTGGATACGAGATGAATAGCATACTTCGCATTGTTGTAGGTCTTCGCCTCCATCACATTGGTGTTATAGTTTCCGCTTACGCCTTCATCAAGAACAGGGAAGGTTGCACTGATAGCGCCATTACCGTTCACATATACGATTGTATTGTATGAATAGTAGCAGAGAATGATACCATCCTCTACATTTGCAGAAGCCGGAACAACCTTGGCTGTATTTGTCGGAGCTGCACCCCATGAGAGTCCAAGACCTGCAAGATCGATTGTATCAGTTGAAACAACTGCGCCGCCTGATACAACTACTCTTGTGTACACGCTTGTCTCAGTCACTCCTGCGATACCCTCATGCGTAATGGTGATGATGGCATCAGTGTCGATATTTCCGTGAACCTTCACATGGTATCCCATAGGAACGGTTGATTCGTTCACAAACGAGTGGAAGAGTTCAGGAGCCGCAGTTACAGACTTGGTCTTGTATATTTCGAATGTTCCCTGACCCTCTACATGGTTTGTGATGATGAGGTTTCCACCTTCATCACTTGTTACGGAACCTGGAGCTACAGAGCCAAGATTGATCTCACCCATCTTCACACCGGTAAGACCGTCGAGATATACCGGAGTTTCGCCATTACCAAGGCAGACAATGATATTACCACCGATAGATGCAAGCGAAGGGTATACTGTTGTAGTGTACTCTGGGAATCCGAGGCGTGAAACTGGCTCGAAGTTGAAGAGCTGTCTTACGGAAGCGCTTCTGAATCCATAAGGGATCTTGTTAGGATATCTCTTCTGGATTGTATAAGTCTTCTTTGTAGTTCCATCCTGTGCGATTACTGTCACCTGCTGGTCGTTGTTATAATCCTTCTTCACTGAAAGAGTAGTCTCGACTGTAGCGTGAGCGCAGGCAGTAGCCTCAGCGCTGAAGCCATTGAGGTCGTCAGTTGTGAAGAGGTAGATCTCGTTTGTATCATCGTTGATGAAGCCATCTACACGGTAAGGCTCTGTAAGGGCAAATGACATAAGGTTGCACTTTGCCGACTTGGTTCTCTTACCTGTGATGATGATCTCACGGCTCTCACCCTGAGCATTTGTATATGTGAACTTATTCTCAAGGTTAAGGTCAAGGATTGTAAGAGCCGGTTCGATCTTGCAGTTAGGTGCAAGCTCCGCTCTGATACGGAGGTTTGACATGTAGATCGTTGTCGGATCTGTACTCTCCTCTGGGAAGAACCATGGAACAGGGATTACGAACACATCCTGGTCAGGATCAGTAATCTCGAGCTTGACCATTGCCTGATCCACATACTTACCTGAAGTAAAGTATGCTGTCAAGCTTGTGATGCCCTGACGCTCTACTGTCGGCTCGACATATTCTGGCTTCTGGCACGAAGAAATCAGTGCCAGAGCCGAAACGATGAGTAAATAATATATTTTCTTCATATAATCTGCATTTATTAATTCCACTCAGGGAACTGGTTCACAAGAGAGTTGCTGGTAAGCTCACTCGATGGAAGAGGGAATCTGTACATCTTCTCAAGGAAGTTTCTGTCCTTGTCGTCAACAGAAACATAGTTGTATGTGAATTCACCTTCACCTGTCTTCTCAATCTTCAGACCATGGAGCTGATATCCTGAAAGTCCTTCAGGATACTGCTTGTGAGCAACACCCCAACGACGGAGATCCCAATACCAGAGACCTTCATAAGCAAGTTCCACCTTACGTTCCTGGCGGATAGCTGCCCAAAGATCAGAGCTTGACTTGTCTGTGTACGGAAGACCTACACGTGTACGGATTGCTCTTACAGCCTCATTTGCAGCAGCTGTCTCTGTGAGATGATAGCAAGCCTCTGCCTTGTTGAGGAGAACCTCACCGTAACGAACGATTGTCAATGGCTGAACACTACCGGACTCAGTAATCACGTTATGGCCTTCGTCAACCATCTTGCGGAGGTAGTAACCTGTTGTAGAGCGTCCCTTTGGTTCGCGCTCGATGTTCCACTGGCACCAACCGTCAACACCACCTACATATGATTCGATCTTACGTCCTTTCCAATCTGCTCCATTGTAAAGGATAGAAGCATGGAAACGTGGCTCGAGTTCTGCGTATGGAGGAGTCTGGGTAGTAGTACTATGCCAAGCTGTCCAGTCTGGGAATCCACCCTTAGCATACTCGTAAGACTCAACCATCTCCTGGGTAGGAGTACCATAGCCACCACCTGACTCACCGTTAAGTGTATAATCACCACCTGGTGTGTAGTAGAAGTCAAAGCTATGTGTCACACCCTGTGCCCTGTCAAAGTGGTACTGGATGATAGCCTCATTGTTACCTGCAGTAACAGACTTTGAATATGCATCAGCGTAGTTTGTCTCAAGGCCATATCCAAGCTTTTCAACTTCCTCAGCAGCTGTCTTTACGACATCCCATCTCTCGGCATAAAGCATTGTACGTGAAAGGAATGCCCAAGCCGCTCCCTTGTCAAGACGACCTTTGGATGCTGATCTTTCAGGGAGTTCGCGACCAGCAAACTCAAGGTCTGCCTGGATGAAGTCCCAGCACTCAGCCTCAGTATTGAGAGCCTTGTCCTTGGTAATCTTGGAAAGGTCCTCGTCATAAATAATGACCTCCTTATATCTCTTTACGAGATCAAAGTACGTGAATGCACGCATGAAACGGAGTTCAGCTTCGAGACGGACCTTGTCCTCTTCAGACATCTGGCCATACTTCTTCAATTCAGAAAGAGACTGATTGATGCGGCGGATAGCACCGTACCATGAGCTCCATGATCCCATATATGCATCAACGTATCCTGCAGAGAATGTTGTAGCCTCGCCATAAGCGATCTCACTAGGAATGAAGCAGAGAGAGTTATAGTTATATGAGCCATACTTCATCTGATCAGTGTAGGCCTCAGTCTGGCCCGCAACACTCTGGCTCATTGTAACATCATAGATGTAGCTGTAAATGTAGTTGATCGAATACTCGGCCGACTGAGTAGTCGCCCATATGGTCTTATCTGACACTTTGTCTGGAGGAGTCATATCCAGCATTGCAGTACAGGATGACAAGCCGATCAAAGCTACTGCCAATAAAGTATAAAATATATTCTTCATAATGATAATCCTCCTAGAATGTTAATGTGATACCACCCATGAGCAGACGCTGCTGCGGATAATAACCGTTGTTTACGCCTGGAGACTCTGGGTCAATTCCCTCTGGAAGGCCATCAATGGTAAAGATGTTCTGTCCCTCTACAAAGAGTCGAAGAGCCTCAATGCCGACCTTGGAAGTCCACTGGTTAGGGAATGTATATCCGAGCTGTGCTGACTTCAGACGCACGTATTTACCATCACGGAGCCAGAATGTAGATGAAAGGCCGTTGTCACCACCGTGGCCCGGAGCTCCGAGGGTCAGACGAGGGAATGTTCCTTCAGGATTGTAGATGCTGTATGCATTCTCAACGAGGAACAATGGTGAGTTCGCACCTTCCTTGAATGTCTGAGTCCAGAAAGTATTATCATCATTACCGTTATAATATGTACCTGTAAGGGAAACATCGAAGAGGGCACCACCTGTGAACTGCGCATTGAAGTCGATACCGTTCCAAGCGAAGTCAAGGTTGAGACCGTATGTAAGCTGAGGGCGGTTAGGACGTCCTACGAGACCCTTGTCATAGCTGTCGATCTGACCGTCACCGTTAATATCGACATACTTGATATCACCTACGTTAGGACGAGTACCATACCATGCGCTGTTGTCAATCTCCTCTTCGCTCTTGTAAAGACCGTCTGCAGTCCAAGCAAGGAATGATCCGACAGGCTTTCCTGTAAGCTTCCATATCTCCGGTGCATTAGGTTCATCTGAGTAGATGAGCCAACGCGACTTGGCATAAGTCAAGCTGGCGCTGATACCGTAGATGAATGGCTTGCCGCCTGCCATGAACTGATTGCGATGTGTAAGGAGGATATCGATACCACGAACGTCAATCGAGTGCTTGTTTACCACTGACGGATAGTATCCTCCCATTGATGAAGGGAAGCCTGAACCCTGTGCTGTAAGCATATCGAATGTCCAGTTGTAGAATCCGTCGACCTCAGCACCGAGGAGACCGTTCCACATGGTGAAGTCAAATCCGATGTTGTAAGAAAGGGTCTTCTCCCATGTAAGGTTTACATTTGGAACAACTGACGAATAGTATGCCGGATTGACAGTTGTCGAACCATTATACTGACCGTAGATGACCTTGCTTCCCCACTGAGTATATGTACTGAGGAATGTGTATGCACTTGCATTGTCACTACCAAGAAGACCTACCGAACCACGGATCTTGAGGTCGTCAAGGAAGTCAGCACCCTGCATCCAAGGTTCTTTTGAAATTTTCCAACCAGCCGATGCCGAAGGGAAGAAGCCCCAACGTGTATCCGCCATTCCTGCGAACTTGTATGATCCGTCATAACGTCCTGTGAACTCAGCGAGATATCTCTCGTCGTAATCATATCTGAGACGGAAAACATATCCGATAGAGCGTGACGCGCTGCTCCATCCCGAAATAGGGCTGTCAGCAGGCTTACCGTTTGGAAGTTCAGGAAGAGAGGCAAAAGGAATCTCCTTTGCATAAGCGGAATGTCCGTTACCCTGATAGTCACGGTACTCGGCCAGTGCGAGACCTTCGACGTTATGCTTGCCGAATTTGTTTGCATACGAAATGCTTGCCTGACCTACCATAGACTGCGAATACGATGTTCCTTCACCAAGTTCAACTCCGTTACCAACACCGCGTGGGTCAGTCATGTCAATATACTTACCGCCTGAATATGCCTTAAGATAATAAGGAGTATTGAGGTTCTTATTGAAAGATGTACCATAGTCAAATGAGCCCGAAACCTTGAGCTGGAGTCCCTTTACACCAGGAACATCGAACGCGAGGGATGTATTCACCGACGCATCCATTCCACGTGTCTTCTTGTAGCCGGATTCGTAGATAGCCGCGAGAGGTGACTGTGGAAGACCGGTATTGTTCTTCAATGTAGCAGTATAAAGACCCTCATACTTTTCAGGAAGGTATGGGTGCATCATGATGGTCTGGCTACCGATTGAAAGCCATCCGGCCTCGTATCCGAGAGCAGAGTCTGAACCACCTGTACTGAATGCAGGAGTGCTTCTGTTGGAAAGTATGCCTGAGAGGCCGAAGTTGAAGTGGAAGTATTTCGCAAAGTTCGACTCTATGTTTGCACGTACGTTATATCTCTCATAGTCGTAATTGTCGATGTTACCATCCTGACCGAGATAACCGAAGGATGCGAAATAACGCATGTTGTCATTTCCGCCCTGTACTGTAATGTTGTGCTTCTGAGTGATACCTGTTCCGAATACCTTGTCAATATAGTTGACATTGTCCCAACCGTCTGTAGGGTCACCGTTGGTCATCATTTCGACCTGCTCCTTTGTAAAGTAAGGAACATAGTCCTTATCAGAAGCGATGGCACCTGATGCAAGCTGGTCCATCATCTGTGCTACGTTATAGTAGTATGCGAACTGTGGACCATCCATGAACTCAGGGAAGTTTGCATTGAGTGATGCTCCGAGAGATGCATTATAGGTAATCTTTGTCTTACCCTTCTCGCCCTTCTTTGTCGTGATGATGATGACACCACCAGATGCCTGGAGACCATAAACCGCCGCTGAGGCACCGTCCTTGAGGACTGAAACGCTCTCGATGTCGGCAGGATCGATGTCATTGATGTTGTCTACAGGGAATCCGTCCACAACATATGAGACTGAATTGATCGAACCACGGATACGCAGAGCAGCCTGGTCGAGACCTGGCTCACCAGATTCCTGGACTGAAGAAATACCAGGGAGTTTACCGGCGAGGAGCTGTGAGACATTTGTAGAAGGGGCCTTCATGAGTTCGTCTCCCTTCATTGCAGAAACGGCTGATGTCATGGAAGACTTCTTCTGTGTACCGTAACCGACAACGATTGTTTCCTCGAGGAATGTAGCATCCTCCTTCATTGTTACATTGAGTCTTGAAAGTGAACCGTCACAGTTGAAGGTCTGGTCACCCATACCAAGACTTGTAAAGACCAGGACATCGCCTGTCTTGAGTCCGGAAAGTGAATAGTTTCCGTCATTGTCAGTCATGGTTCCGTTAGACGTACCGCTGACAAGAACAGCCACGCCTGGCAGAGGCTGTCCGAATTCGTCGGTTACCTTACCTCGAACGGAAGGCTGTGCATATACTGACACAGCTCCCATCAGGAAGACTAACGCGACAAGCAGATTTCTGTAAATCGCTTTCATTTGGGTAGTATGATTAGTTAGTTGTTAGTTTTGTCTTATTCAGCCGCCTTCATCGCTGCCTCAAGCTCCTCCCAAAGCTTGTGCTTGTTAAGGTGTACGATATCGAAGATCATGACTCCGTCAGTGCTCTTAAGCGCCTGAGTCACAGCAGGTCCGAACGGTGTAAAGTCGCCGAGGTACTGCTCGACATATATCGAACCGATCACCGGAACGACTCCCTTTGTAATATGCTTTGCAATCTCAGCACCGCCTTCGACGCTATAGCAGTATGTAAGGCTGTTGTCCATACCTGCCTCGCTGCGCTGTCCTACGACACCTGTAGCCCTGTCTACATCGTCCTTTGTGATGAACGAGTAGTAGAGGCCTGTCATATAAACATCAAGCATCTCGGCATAGCCCGACTTATAGTAGTCTTCAGTTGCCCAAGCCTTGTACTCAGGAACCTGATATGGGTCATAGTCCTTGCTTGCCCAGTTCACGCCGAGCTGCCAGTATGTAGGATACCATGCGCCTGTATAGTCGCCGATGATAAGGTTTGGATTAATCTCCTTGAGGGCTGCGTGAGCCTTCTCCACGAAGTCATGGATGACCATAGCTCTCCACTCGACCCACTTCTTTCCATATTTTCCAGGAACCCAGTTCTGACGGAGGTTTCCGTCCTCGTCATACCAGCTGAGGATGTCCTCAGGGAAATTCTCCACAGTCACGCCTGCATACTCCTCGAACTGCTTCTTCGAAAGCTCGCTGAAGTCAGCAGTGATGCCGTCGTAACGAACACGGTCGAAGATAAGTCCGTCAACCTCAGGATATTTGCGTGCGAACTCCTTCAGGATCTCGATCTGATACTCCTGAACCTCTGGGTTCGACGGGTTCATCATGCAGTTGTAGTTAGACTTGATCTCTGAAATCGGTGTGAGCACGCCGTTGTGGTAGCAGATAGACTGCCATGCAGCCTTATCCATATAGACCACTCCCCTGTCGAAGAAGTTGTGGCCGCCGGCAAATACGTTGAGCGATCCGAAGACCTTGAGTCCCATCTCGTGACCATACTCGATGAAGTATCCGAGCATGTCATAGTCGCGCGGTCTCTCTACGCCTTCCCAGTCTCCCATATATGGAGCTATCTCACTGTCATAGAGAACCTCTCCCATGATCGACTTGACGTCTACCACGACGTTTCCGAATCCAAGATCCTTACATTTCTCAAGGTAGAACTTGATGGAATCAGGATGTGAAAGGGTCGCATAGTTAGCCTCGCAGTCAAACCACATATAATTATGGTTGACTTCCTCTTTACATGATAACGCTGACAAAACAACTGTTGCAGCAAGTAAAAAACGTCCGAATGTCTTCATTTTATACTATTTTACAATTTGCAAAAGTAATACATTTTTTAGAACGAACAACGAAATTGGCCTTATTTTTAATATTTTTTAAAAATTAAGTCACTATTTTTAAATTTAACGAAAGAAAGTATCCTTAATATCCATAAATTATTATATTTGTATGATAATTCGAGAATAACAACAAAATTACGATACTATGGCTGACCGTAGAGACTTTCTAAAAACAATGGCGATCGGAGGAGCATCAGCTCTCGTTGCGCCTTCACTTCTATCGTCATGTGCTTCAGACAAGAGCACCGACACAGTCCTTGACACCTCAGCTGGAGGACTTATCGTCCCTAAGGACAACGGACTCCGCATCACAGGTACTTTCCTCGACGAGATCTCGCACGACATTCCTCATCAGAACTGGGGCGAGAAGGAATGGGACCAGGACTTCGCCTACATGAAGGCGATCGGTATCGACACAGTGATCGACATCCGCTGCGGATACCGCAAATTTATCACTTATCCTTCACCTTACCTCCTCAAGAAGGGCTGCTACATGCCTTCTGTGGATCTTATCGACATGTTCTGCCGCCTCGCGCAGAAGCACGGAATGAAGTTCTACCTCGGACTTTATGACTCAGGTGTATATTGGGACACAAAGGACATGAGCCACGAGATCGAGGACAACAAGTTCGT
>JAGBTT010000038.1 GCA_017631175.1 Bacteroidales bacterium | reverse complement strand
TCTGTGACACCTATAGTCTTGAAGATTTCTCGACTTCGCTCGAAATGACAATAGGAATATATATTAGATGAAATATTTTAAGAAATTCATAATGACCGCTATGGCTGCCGTGATGGGCAGCTATAGCGCTATGGCGGACGAAGGAATGTGGATGATCCATGCAATAGATGCCGCATTAGAGAAGAAGATGCAGGAACGCGGACTGGAGCTTTCTGCCGGCGAGATCTATAATGCCGACGCTCCGGGCGCAGGCATTGCGGACGCTGTCGTTTCCATGGAGTTCGGATGTACCGGAAGCATCATCTCCGACCAGGGTCTTCTGATCACCAACCACCACTGTGCATACAGCGATATCCACGGCCTCAGCACCCCTGAGCACAACTACCTTGAGGAGGGCTTCTGGGCATTCCGTGCCGACGAGGAAGTCAACATCAAGGACAAGAGCGTGTATTTCCTCAAGAGGGTTCTGGACGTGACTGACGAGGTGGAAGAACTCAAGAAGGATCTCGCCGCACAGGGCATTCCTGCAGGTCTTCGCAAGCTCAGCCACATGATGGAGACCAAGTACAAGACCGAAACCGGACTTGACGCATGGCTTTCATCAATGTGGAACGGCTCGAAGTATTACCTTGCACTGTATGAGGTATACCGCGACGTACGCCTTGTGGCTGCCCCTCCGGTGTCGTCCGCTGCCTTCGGCGGCGACATCGACAACTGGGAGTGGCCGCAGCACAAATGCGACTTCGCCATGTACCGTGTCTATACTGCTCCGGACGGCTCCCCTGCCGCATATTCACCTGAAAATGTTCCTTTGAAGCCTCTGCGTAAGCTGGAGATTTCCCTTGACGGATATCAGGCCGGTGACTACACCATGATCATAGGATACCCTGGCAGGACAAACCGCTACAGCTCTTCTTACGAGGTTGATTTCACAGAGTCACTCAAACACCCTATCAGCAACCGCATCCGCGGCGAGCAGATGGCGATAATCAAGGGGTGGATGGACAAGGATCCTGACGTACGCCTCAAATATTCGGACTACTTCTTCAGCCTCAGCAACGTGCAGGAACTGTACAGCGGCGAGGTGGAGTGCTGCGAGAGGTTTGACGTAGTCAATAAGAAGAAGGCCATCGAGACTGAGCTCCAGGAGTGGATCATGGCATCGCCTGAGCGCGTGGAGCGCTGGGGTAACCTTCTGAAGAACCTTGAGGAGACCTATGCGGCCGTATATGAGCCTGAAAGGAACGCGGTATACTATCGCGAGACCCTCATCAGAGGCACCAGACTGGGACTTATCATGAGACGTGCCCACAATGCTCGTAATCCTCATGGAGCAGGCACCAGAATGGAAAGAGAATATGCGGAGATGGATATGCGCGTGGAGCGTGAGCTGATGATTTATGCCCTTAAGGAATACATCTGTAATATCGACCCTCAGTATTTCACCCAGTGGCAGAAGGACCTCATAGCAGAGTATTCTGACGCTGAGGGTATCTGTGATACCGAGTCCCTGGCTGCATTCCTCTGGGACAGCAGCGTGTTCACTTCCGAGGAGGGAATCGCAAGGCTGATGGCCCGTGAGGTTCCGCACGAGGAGATTGTGAATGACCCTCTCTGCCGTTTCACGATGGAGGTGAAGATCACTGCGTTCAACGACGCCAAGACAGTTGCAGAGAACGGCATGAGCCTGCTTGATCTTGATGCAGAATATACACGCGCCCTGTACCAGATGCGCCTTGACAAGGGTATCGTACAGTATCCGGATGCTAACTCTACCATGAGGATCACATACGGAACAGTCGGCGGCATCGAGCCTCGCGACGGTATCATCTGCGACTGGAAGACCACTCCGGCTGGTATCCTTGAGAAGTACAACCCTGCCGATTATGACTTCTACCTCAACGACAGACAGTATCTGCTGTATCGCGCAGGACAGTGGGGCAAGTGGGGATCCGGACCTGATGGCTCACAGATGTATGTGGACTTCCTCACTGACAATGACATTACGGGAGGAAACTCCGGCAGCCCTGTCCTCAACTCGAAGGGCCAGCTGATCGGCCTCGCCTTCGACGGCAACAAGGAGTCGCTCTCTAGCGACGTATGGTGCCAGGACGGCTACAACAAGTGCGTCTGCGTAGACATCCGCTACATCCTCTGGACCCTCGACCGCTACGCCGGCATGGACCGCATCATCGCCGAACTGGGGCTGTAATCTTTCAGCACCCAACCGACTGGTTGTCATACAGTTAAACATTGATGCCTGCTGCCTTTTGCAGCAGGCATTAACATTTAACTATCTGGATGACAGGCATTTGAGTGCTGACGGTTATTTGATTTCTAATAATTTATTTTTATCTTTATCCGAAAATACCACTCGTCTTTTCCTATGATCCTGTAGCCATGTGGTTACATTTCGCGTGACAGGACTAGTAGCCTCAACATAGGGAATAAATCAGATCATCTATTAACCATAACGCTACTACTATGAAACACCTGAATTTCCTGCATTTAGTTCTACTATTGTGCACTCTATTTTCTTGCAAGAATGGGGAACTTGATAATGCAATAGCTTTCCCTGAGTTTAAATCTTATCCGGATATGGTATATTACTCAGGGCAACAGATTGTGGATGTTTTAGACGCAATATTCTACGCAGACAAATATATCAGTGCGGACGATTTGGAACGCGGTAATGTGTTAAAGATGTATTTCCGTGATTCAGAAGTTCACTATGATGAATCAGCAGGGATATTCGACATGATTTATGAGGATGTGAATTCCCAGGATTATGCTTATAAAATCATGACTGGCGGACTATCATTGATAGAGCAAGAATCTCAGTGGAATGTAACAATGAGAAAAGCCAATGCTCCTGAGAATGAAGGATATACATTTAAAGTCTGTTATACGGGAAAGGGGCATAGGGTGACTGGAACCATCCTGACTGATGGTGTAAGCAAAAATGATAACTTTTACAATGTTGTCGATCTTGAATTCGTTTTGGGAGAACAGAAGAACATTCAGTACTTCGATTCAGAGAAAATCGACCAGGTTATATATCGTCCTGTAATGACATACAGATTCAACGGCTCAATCAAGACCTCAGTCACAGGAAACGAGGAAGTGTCAGGATTGAACAGCACATTGACCAACTTATCCGGATATGACCCTAAAGAATATATTGATGATGAGCCTATTTACACAGGGTATGATTCATATTTCACCTCTGGTCGTATTTCAACTGTCATCACATTAACCTCTGGCTCTGAAGTATCCATAGAGTCAAGTGTACACATGAGGTCAAATTGGACAGTCAGCATTGATGGAGAAGAAGGCGAACAGTATTGTCCCTCGCAAATAAGATTCGGAGATATGTTGTAACCCATCAGCACGCAATCAGCTGATTCTCAATGCGTTAAATGTTAATGCCTGCTGCAAAATGCAGCAGGCATTAACATTTAACTATCTGGATGACAGGCATTTGAGTGCTGATTGATTTTACGGTTACCCATAAGGTCTCGGCCATTAACATGCGTCAGT
The DNA here is from genome assembly GCA_017631175.1 of Bacteroidales bacterium. GTDB lineage: Bacteria > Bacteroidota > Bacteroidia > Bacteroidales > UBA932 > Cryptobacteroides. The sequence goes on along the minus strand of JAGBTT010000038.1, from coordinate 3,438 downwards.
CATTCGAGACGATGAGTTCGACGGAGCAGCCCCAGAATGGGGATGGGGTGCATGGCTCGAGAGAGCCGTCCTTTCGGATGAGATGAACACTTTTCACTGTGACGGTAAGGCCGTCTTCCTGAAGCAGCTGAAGGGTGATCCTCTCTGCCTTGGTTCCGATCTTTTCCGGATCGAAGTTTACGGTTGCTGATGTACCGGAGAATTTGCCGTATTGGTACTTATCTTCACTGTCACCGTAGATCTTTACATGAAGTTGATCCGCCGGGATGGAGCGGTCAAGCTCAAAGGTGATGCCTTTGTATTCATCAAGGCTTACTGAAGAAGGGGTCAGGTTCAATTCGGACCATAGGTCATTGAAGGTCACCTTGTAATCCAGGTCATAGTTCTCCAGGACCGGTATCACCGGAGTGAATCCGTCGCCATGATATCCCTTGACGATAGCCTCCGTCAGTTCCGGAGCACTGAAGCATGGGATGGACCTGTACATGCCGTCTGAGATGTTCATCCAATGGAAGGTGCCGATGCCGCGCCTCTTGCATTCGGCTACGAACCAGCGGGCATAATAACAGTAGTTCTCAAGAGTCGGATTCTCGCTGAAAGTGCCCCATTCGCCTATGATGACCGGGCCGCCGAGCGGCACCAGATAGGTTTCGAGGTCATCAAGCATCTTGCCGACTTCCCTTTCCATTGCCGGCAGATCGTCTATCGTAGGATATGAATGCACCTGGAATATGATATGGTCCTTGACCTTATCGGCAGGCTTCCTCATGTTCTTGAGAGGGTCAAGCAGATGCGGATTCCAGTCCCCTGCACCATTGCAGGCACCATATGTATTCACCACAAGGTTTCTTACAGAATTATTGCCTCCCGTTGCCCTTACCACGTCCACAAAACTCTGCGCATAGTCGTTTATCGCCTTGTATGCCCCCGCTGCTGCTTCAGCATCATAGCCGATCGAATGCGAGGCATAACACCATGAACGACTGTCGTCAAGCATCTCGTTATATGACTCGAAAAGCAGCCTTTGGTCATAATCCCTGAACCTTTCGGCTATCTGTTTCCACAGGCTTTCATACCTGGCCCTAGCGCGCTCATAACCCTGAGGCGAAGCCACCAGCCAGGCCAGTTCCTCGTCTGCTCCCGTATCATGGTGGACATTGATGATGCAATATAAACCCGCATCCAGAACATAGTCCACGACTTCATTGACACGGTTCATCCACTCGTCATACACCTTGTCCGACCCATCCATGTGGACACCCCACGACACCGGCACGCGGATGGCACCGAAACCGGCGTCACGCATCATGGTCATGAGCTCGGGACGGGTCACCGCCTGACCCCATCCGGTCTCCCACTTCTTCCAGTCCCTTCCGTCCGTGTCACCGGTCCAGAGAGACTCCAGCGTGTTTCCGAGGTTCCAGCCTACGCCCATGTTGGCAATGGCCTCATACGATGTCTCAAAGACAGGGACAGGCCTGGGTTCCGGCTTCGGATCTGGCTCCACGGGAGCAGGCTTCGAAGCGCACGACAGTACCCCGAAAAGCAACGATATAAAAGCAAAGGATATCCGCATATTCAAATAATTATAAGTAGTCAGCACTTAAAGTATTGATTTCCTGTATATTAAATGTTGATGCCTGCTGCATTTCGCCGCAGGCATCAACGGTTAACTGTATGGCTAGCAGCTCTTTAGGTGCTGACGATTAACCGAGGGTTACGAGGACTTTGTGTTCACCAGGAGTACAAGGAACAATGTTTCCTTCAAGAGGCTGGCCGTCCAGGAGCATCTCGCGGATGCCCTTGCAGACACCATCCGGATTCTTTATCGTGATCTCGTACTCGGAGCCGCGGAAACGGCGGGTCACGGTGTACTCCTTCCACTCAGAACATATGCATGGATCTATCTGGAGACCACTGTATGCCGGCTTGATGCCGAGGATGTACTGGGTGATTGCGTACCAGTTCCATGCTGCCGTACCTGTGAGCCAGCTGTTCTTTGCCTCACCTGGCTTTGCGGCGTCCTTTCCGGCGATCATCTGCGAGTAAACATAAGGCTCGACCTTATGCAAAGCGCTGTTAGCTTCGGTATATGAAGGGCATATCTTGCGATAATAGTCCCATGCATAGTCACCACGTCCGAGGACTGTCTCGCCGATGATGACCCAAGGGTTGTTATGACAGAAGATACCTGCATTCTCCTTGTAACCTGCCGGGTATGATGAAATCTCACCGTATTCGACGAAATATCTTGTGAAGGCTGGGTTGTTCAACACGATGCCGTGCTCGCAGTCCAAGCGCTCCTTGACAGAGTCGAGAGCCTTCTGCACCATGCCTTCTTCCAGACCGATTCCGGCCATCGTGCACCAGCCCTGTGACTCGATGAAGATCTGGCCCTCCTCGTTCTCGTGCGAGCCGATCTTGCGGCCGAAGTAGTCGTATGCACGGAGGTACCACTCGCCGTCCCAGCCATGCTTCTTGACAGCCTCAACCATGTCGTCGACAAGCTTTGAAGCTCTTGCAGCCTCCTCAGTGAGACCTACCTGCTGGCAGAGCTCCACGTAATCACGTCCGCAGACCACGAATAGTCCGGCAATCATGAGTGACTCAGCCTTAGAACCTTCTGTCTTGTTCTCGGTTGTCTGGAAGGACTCGTTAGGATCCCATGAGAAGCAGTTCAGGTTGAGGCAGTCATTCCAGTCCGCACGGCCTATCAGCGGCAGCATGTGCGGTCCGAGATTATTCACCACATGGTTGAATGAAACCCTGAGATGCTCCATCAGAGACACCTCTGAGCCTGGCTCGTTATCATATGGTACAGGTTCATCGAGAATTGTGAAGTCACCTGTCTCCTTAATATATGCGACAGTTCCGAAGATCAGCCACATCGGGTCGTCGTTGAATCCGCCTCCGATGTCGTTGTTTCCGCGCTTTGTCAGCGGCTGGTACTGGTGGTAGCAGCCTCCGTCAGGGAACTGCGTAGAAGCGATGTCGATGATCCTCTCGCGTGCGCGCTCTGGAATCTGGTGCACGAAGCCCACGAGGTCCTGGTTGGAGTCACGGAATCCCATGCCTCGTCCAATGCCGCTCTCAAAGAACGACGCCGAGCGTGACATGTTGAACGTCACCATGCACTGGTACTGGTTCCAGATGTTGACCATCCTGTCGAGCTTCTCCTCCGGACTCTTCACCGAATAGACACTAAGGAGAGCATCCCAATATATCTTCAGTTCTGCAAAAGCAGCGTCTACTTTCTCTGTAGTGTCGAATGCTGCAATGAGTTCCTGCGCCTTTGCCTTGTTGATCACCGGCGAGCTTCCGCTATGCAGCAGGCCCGGCACGTCAAACACCAGCTTGCCCTCAGCGTCAAGAACGAACTTCTCCTCCTGCTCATTCTCAACATAGCCAAGAAGGAATACATAGTCCTTGCTCTCGCCC
>JAGBTT010000037.1 GCA_017631175.1 Bacteroidales bacterium | reverse complement strand
GTGGCTGATGTGATCTTCGGTGATGTCAACCCTTCAGGTAAGCTTACCATGTCATTCCCTAAGAACGTAGGCCAGGTTCCTCTCTACTATGCAGCAAAGAATACAGGTCGTCCGCTCCTTGAGGGCCGCTGGTTCGAGAAGTTCCGCTCTAACTACCTCGATGTTGACAATGCACCTCTCTATCCTTTCGGATATGGTCTTTCATATACAACATTTGAGTACAGCCCGATAGCAATCAGCGCGACAGAGGTTGCTGCTGGCGGCAGTGTGACTGCAGAGGTTACCGTTACCAACACGGGTAAGGTTGCCGGCAAGGAGGTTGTTCAGATGTACCTCCAGGATGTGGTGGGTTCTACAACCCGTCCTGTCCGCGAGCTTAAGGGATTCGAAAAGATCTCTCTTGAGCCAGGTGAAAGCAAGGTGGTGAAGTTCGAGATTACTCCGGAGCTTATGAGTCACTACAACTCTAACCTTGAGTTTGTTGCTGAGCCGGGTGAGTTCATCGTATCAGTCGGAGCTGACAGCCGTACAAAGAACTCTGCATCTTTCATCCTGAAATAAGGTTCCTAATCAGGAATAATGTCTTATATTTGTGTCCCGTAACCCCAAAAGGTTATGGGACACTTTCATATGGGACACACAGCAGAACAACTTTTTGAAATGGCTCAGGAATGCAGAAGAACCCTGCGTTTCGGTGAAGCCATCAATATGTACAGAGCGGCTGCTGCTGCTCCGGATGCCACAGAAGAACTGAAGCGAAGAGCTCTCGCATCCGTCGAACTTGTGCAGGAAATCAACGGATTTGTAAACACCGACCTTATGAACCCATAAGGCCGGTGTTTTGTTGCGGAGCCGGGTTAATTTACAAACTGGATGCCGGTGGGTTCTGAAACGGTGCCGTCCGGACCGATGGTCAGAGGGATGAAGGCGGCGTGTCTGTTTGAAGCCCTGAATCTGTGCGGGCAGTATAGCTGTATGACGTTGCGGCCTGCCTTTAAAGGAATCAGTGCGGGTTCGCGCATCCAGAAGAATTGCTCGTCTGTGTACGGGAGTTCGTTCGGCGCCTGGTGCCATGTATGGTGGTGGTAGCGATAAGATCCGGGTTCGTTCCACGGGTTGGAAGGAAACACTTCCGCTGAACTGCCGTCCGGGAAGAAGACATGTACTCTTCCTCCGTTCTCCCATTTGCCCTGCTCGCCGATGCCGTCAGACATTCTCGTAGAGCGTGAAGGGGAGTCGAAACCTACCCATGCGGTGATGACTGTGTCTTTCGTTACATGGATTTCGGTTGTAAGAACCACTTCAGCTTGTCTGTCTGAAGGTATCATCTTCTTGCTGCACAATGCATTGAGGTCAATGCATCCTCCCCATGCCTTCGCTTCTGCACGGATCTCCCTTGACGTTATGGCTGCAGTCCATGGTATATGTGCATTTGCAACCCATCTCACATTCCATCCGGCAAGGAAACTGTCCCTGTGGTATGCCATCTTCTTTTCGAAATCTCCGAGTGCCTCATAGGCTTCCGTTCCCGGAACAGGGAAGAGGTATGTGTCCGAGCCTTCATATCCGTCGCCGCCTCCCCAACTGCTCTGAGCAAAACCCAACATACCTTCCGGCATTCCGTTGTGCGGGAGGGTGCGCGTCTTGTCGGTTACCCTGACATCGTTCCACAGGCACAGGATACCTCCCATAGCCTTCTCATCGCCGGCCTCTACAGAGCATAACTGATGGAGGAAGAAGTTCATGGTATTCACTATAGGATTTCCAAGGTTGAGATATCCCATGTAAGAGTCGATATATCTTCTCGGAAAGCCCTTTCCTGATGCCCTGCGTCCTTCATCAGACCATATCTGGGATATGGTGGTGTCAGACGAAGGCAGTCCCGGGTACCATGCCAGAGGTGTTCTTCCATGACTTATAATCAGGTCTTCGCAGAACTGCATGAACCCTTGCGGGTCAGCGACATGCACTTCGTCCGATCCGATATGGACGTATGGGCACATTTCTGCAGGTATCTCTGACATGAACTCCTCAAGGCATGCCTTCAGTACCTCCATGCCCTTCTCGGATGCCATGCTGAAACCGAATGTCCTGTCAAAGTACTGGCTGTGTCCCGGCATGTCGATTTCCGGTATCACGGTGATGCCTCTCTCCGATGCGTATGCTATTACATCGCGGATCTGTTCGTAAGTGTAGAAGTGTCCCTCGTCTCTGCCTTTACGCTGATATTGAGGGTCATTCAGTTGTGGATATGCCCTGCACTCGATTCTCCATGCAGGGTTGTCTGTGAGGTGCCAATGGAATACGTTCAGTTTGTAGAACGCCATGAGGTCAATCTCCCTTTTCAAGGTCTCCACCTCCCTGAAGTTGCGTCCGGTGTCATGCATGAATCCCCTTATCGGGAACGTCGGTGAATCCTGGACCTTCATGTTGCGTACCATGGCGCCGATGAACGCGTCATCATTCATGATGTCTTCCGGGCAGACTCCGGCGACCTGCGCCAGCGTCGCCCTTCCGTGCACGATTCCGGCACGGTCAGGGGCGGAGATTGCCGCCTTGCCCTTTCTGATGACGAGGGAATATGATTCCGGGGCCATTCCTGATCTGGCAAGAATGGTTTCAGAGATGCTTTTCAACCTGTATTCCTTGTCTCCGGAAAGGATGATTGAAGATGGCTCGGGAATGAGCATTGCGGTGCGGTCTGCACGGGTCTGTGCCGTCATGAACGGTGCGCCGATGGCCGCAACCACCAGCAACGCTATAATTTTCTTAATCATACGGCAAATCTATGAAAAAGAATCTGAAAAATATTTATCTTTGTAGATTGGTAAGAAATAATCATACAACATTAGAAAATATGAAAGTAGCTATCATCATGGGATCGACCAGCGACCTTGAGATCATGTCGCAGGCAATCAATGTCCTCGAAGGTTTCGGGGTAGAGGTTGTTAAGAGAGTAATCAGTGCACACCGCACTCCAGACCTTATGTGTGAGTTTGCAAAGTCTGCCAAGGCTGAAGGCATCGGCGTTATCATTGCCGGAGCGGGCGGAGCAGCGCACGTTGCTGGTGTTGTGGCAGGTATGACAACAGTTCCTGTAATCGGTGTTCCGATCCAGACAAAGGCTCTCGGCGGTATGGACTCACTCCTTTCGATCGTCCAGATGCCTGCAGGTATCCCGGTAGCTACGATGGCAATAAACGGAGCAAAGAATGCGGGCCTGTTCGCAGCGCAGATCCTTGCCCTTACCGATGCGGAACTTTCTGCAAAGCTTGACGCTTTCAGAGCAGAGCAGACACAGAAGGTGCTTGACGCAACAATCTAATTGACGCAACCAACTACAACATATGAGCAACTATCGCATTTACGTAGAAAAGTATCCTGAATTTCAGGTGGAGGCGCGCAGCCTCTTGAGCGAGCTGAACGAGAACCTTCAGCTCGACCTCGAGACTCTTCGCCTTCTTAACGTGTATGACCTCTTCGGATTCTCGAAGGACCTCCTTGAGAAGAGCCGCTACAGCGTGTTCGGAGAGATCGTTACAGACAGCGTGACCGACGAGTGTGACCTCGAAGGCGCAAAATACATCGCCGTGGAGTACCTTCCAGGCCAGTTCGACCAGCG
>JAGBTT010000036.1 GCA_017631175.1 Bacteroidales bacterium | reverse complement strand
TTCCAACCATCAGAGCGCAAGCGCCGCAACAAGCACGGTTTCCGCGAGCGCATGTCGACTCCTAACGGACGTCGCGTATTGGCAGCACGCCGCCGTCGTGGCCGCAAGAAGCTTACAGTATCATCTGAGGACAGATGGTAAAAAATAAAAGACCAGCCTTTCAAGGTTGGTCTTTTATTTTTTACCAAGACGGCACAGTAGGGTAAGTTTGGATGGTGTGGCCGCCCGCGGCCTCATGAGCGGGAGGGGCCCATCGCTTGCGATGGGAGGGACGTAGTCGGAACTTGTTCCGACGGAGCCAAGCCAAACTTACCCTACTGTGCCGGTGAGCATAAAAAAGGGACGACCATTGGTCATCCCTTTTAATTATTATTCAGCCATCAGCTTCTTATACTTGAAACGCTTAGGCTCCTCATTACCAAGTCGACGCTTCTTGTTCTCCTCGTACTCTGAGTATGTACCCTCGAAGAAGTATACCTGCGAGTCGCCCTCGAACGCAAGAATGTGAGTTGCAATACGGTCAAGGAACCAACGGTCATGGGAGATGACCACAGCACATCCTGCGAAGTTCTCAAGACCCTCCTCAAGAGCACGGATTGTGTTTACATCCACATCGTTGGTAGGCTCATCGAGAAGAAGCACATTACCCTCATCCTTGAGAGTCAGGGCAAGGTGGAGACGGTTTCTCTCACCACCTGAAAGGATGCCGCAAAGCTTCTCCTGATCTGCTCCTGAGAAGTTGAAGCGAGAAACATATGCTCTTGCATTCACCTCTCTCTTGCCGAGTCTCACGAACTCAGAATTCTCAGCGATAGTCTCATATACTGTCTTCTCCGGATCGATACTCTTGTGCTGCTGGTCCACATAAGCGATCTTAACTGTCTCACCGATTGTGATTTCACCAGCATCCGGCTGATCAAGACCCATGATAAGACGGAAGAGGGTTGTCTTACCGGCACCGTTCGGACCGATCACACCCACGATACCTGCTGGCGGAAGCACGAAGTTAAGGTTTTCGTAAAGGAGCTTGTCCCCATATCCCTTTGACACGTTCTTGAACTCGATGACCTTGTTACCGAGCCTTGGTCCGTTAGGAATGAAGATTTCAAGATTTGCCTCCTTCTCCCTTCCATCATCCGCAGCCATCTTCTCATAAGCACCCAGACGAGCCTTAGACTTGGCGTGACGAGCCTTAGGAGCCATGCGCACCCACTCGAGCTCACGCTCGAGAGCCTTGCGGCGCTTGCTCTCCTGCTTCTCCTCCTGCGCCAGACGTGTACTCTTCTGGTCAAGCCATGAAGAGTAATTACCCTTCCATGGAATACCCTCTCCCCTGTCAAGTTCGAGGATCCATCCTGCAACATTGTCAAGGAAATAACGGTCGTGTGTAACAGCGATGACTGTACCCTTATACTGCTGGAGATGCGCTTCAAGCCACTGGATACTCTCTGTATCGAGGTGGTTGGTAGGCTCATCGAGAAGAAGCACATCAGGCTGACGGAGCAGCAGACGGCAAAGAGCGACACGACGACGCTCACCTCCACTGAGGGTAGACACCTTTGCATCTGACGGAGGACACTGAAGAGCATCCATAGCTCTCTCGAGTTTAGAATCGATCTCCCATCCGCCGCAGTGCTCGATCTTCTCGGTCAGTTCACCCTGACGCTCGATCAGAGCAGCCATCTCCTCGTCAGACATCGGCTCACAGAACTTCATATTGACCTCCTCATATTCCTTAAGGATGTCCATAACCTCCTGAACACCTTCCTGCACGACCTCGATAACGGTCTTTTCCGGATCCATCTGAGGTTCCTGCTCAAGATATCCTACAGAATATCCCGGAGCCCATACGACTTCACCCTGGTATCCCTTCTCAATACCTGCGATAATCTTCATGAGCGTAGACTTACCCGAGCCATTGAGACCCACGATACCGATCTTTGCGCCATAGAAGAAAGACAAGTAGATATCCTTGAGGATTACCCTATTGTTGTGAGGGAGGATCTTTCCTACCCCGTTCATTGAAAAAATGATCTTCTCGTCTGCCATATTATTATATAAGTATGAATTTGCGCAAAGATAACACTTATTTTTTCTTCTTTGAAAGCCTTATCTTCTCTTTCCTGCACCATTCGCTAGGATTCTCATCCATAAACAGTCTGAATGCCATATTGAACGACACTATGGTATTGAATCCGCATAAAGGCCACAGTTCGGAAATCTTCAGTTCCGTATTATGTCTGAAGCATTCCATGGCAAACATCACCCTATGATAATTGACATACTGACAAAAGTTTCTGCCTGTATATTGCCCTATTGCCCTTGATATGTAGACCTTGTTCGAGAATACCCTGGCCACGACATCATTTATGGTAAGGTTACCGTTAAGGAAAGGCTTCTCCTCATCAAAGTAAGTCTGTATCCTGTCATATAGTTCCTTATACATGTTTTCCTCACCAGACACGCCGGAAGCTGACTCCACTGGAGAAATACGCATGGACTCCACAATTCTCCTCTCATGTCTTTGAAAGATTGCGAACACGGAGTCGGATGCCATTCTGGAACCGAAAGCGGCAAGCATTCCGAAAAGCAGTACAAGAACTATCACACATATAATTATACTTGCATGAAATGCGGAATATAATGCCATAAGAAAAACCAAAGCCACCGCATAGAATGCGTCTACAGACAGGCACAGGAGTGTCCATACCGTACCCGACTGCATGAGGGCCTGAATATTTCGCACCCTGCTGCCAATGCTGCATGCGAACATCGTCACCCAGTATAACGATATGATAAGTGCAATGATTCCGGAAGTCCTGGAAGAAAGATGGGAGAAAACTCCAGCGGCACATAATATATAATATATGGACAGCAGCAATGATATCCCCATGTTTACAAATACGGCGACTTTCTTATGATTGAGAGTCATGAAAGTGTTTGTCAATGTTGAAAGCGACACCAGAGCTATCATGACATCCAAAGGGATCCTGTTCATCGGGGCTCCCCCCGCAAACAGATCGCAGACCATAAGGACCGAACATGATATCATCACCCATGCTCCGTACCATCTGTTCATTGTTGCAAGAGCCCTATACCTTAAGTTACGGACAAGAAGCACTCCAGCAAGAAGCAATATTGCTGTAGCAGCTGCCGACACTATAAAAATTTCCATAATTTATGTTCTTTAGTTGGTTACAAAATTATATAAAGTTTCAGCGCAAAAAGAACGTGAACCCTGTGTCGGAGTCATATTCTCCCAGGATTCACGTCACTTTTTTCTTTTTTTTAAACTTTTTTCTTTTTTTTAAAAATCGCTATTTCTTCGATTTTACCTTTATTGAATCAAAACCCTGACCATAGACACCCATCACAGATGAAACTGACAGGAATGCATCAGGATCGATAGACTTGACGTAACGGAGCAAGAGATTAAGATCTGTCTTTCTGGTAACAACCATGATGACCTCCTTTTCTTCCTTTGAGTACCATCCCTTTGCAGGGATAACGGTTACACCTCTTTTCATATCGAATGCAATCGCATCTGCCATTTCGGCCACCTTCTTGGTAAAGATAAACACCTGAACTGATTGCTTCGAACCGGAAATATAAAGGTCAATCGCATATCCACATACTGTCACCTGCATCAGACCATATACAACGATAGCAATCTTCTCCGGATAAGGAAGGAGTTCTCCTGCTGCGTTATAAGAAGGAAGGAGAAGCGACGACAGGATGATCATGATATCTATGACAAGGATTACACGTCCTGGCGAAGACGGTTTGAACTTACACCAGATAAGAGCGATGATATCTGTTCCGCCTGTACTTCCACCCTGAGACATCGAGAGTCCAATACCAACACCGGCCATGATACCTCCAAGGACAGTGCAGACAATCTTGCTGTCCTGCGAAAACTCTGCAACGAAGTCAACAGGAATGAAGGTCTGTGTCACCTCGAGCATCACGGATGTCGCGATGATTGCATATATTGTCTTTGCTCCGAAGCCTGTGCCTAGAATCTTGGTTCCCACTATAAGAAGGATTATGTTCAGCACAAAGAACGTCACTGAAATAGGAATTGCACCCTGCGTAGCGTACTGAAGGATGGCTGCAAAACCTGTAACTCCACCTCCGATCATTCCGTTAGGGGTAAGGAACATCGCCCATCCCAACGCATACATTGAAAGACCCAAAGTAATGAGAAGATACTCCTTTATAAGGGTGCCCACTGAAGCCTTGTTAATTTTCAGTCTATTCATTTCACATCCTCCTCTATCTTGTTAGTTTTCTTTAAATTCATACCTGTCTTTACTTCCTCGAAACCCTCACCGAATACACTCATCGCTGTCGAAACCGAGATAAAAGCCTTAGGGTCGATGGACTTGATTTCTCTGACTATCTCGTTCATCTGCAGCTTTCTGGATACAATCAGGAGCACCTTGCTGTCCTTCTGGGAATACCAGCCTACTGACTGAAGGGCAGTTACTCCGCGGTGTACCTCATGTATTATATGGTCGGCAATCTCCTTATACTTTGACGAGAAGACGAGAATCTGCACAGAAGACTTGTTTCCCAGAAGCACAAAATCGATTCCGAATGAAAATCCAAGCATGATGACATATGCATAAACCACATCAATGAAGCCCTTGTCCGGAAGCAGGAAGAGCGACGCAATGATGAAGATATCGGTAAAGAGGTACACCCTTCCCGGAGATACCGGCCAATACTTGTTGATCATCATGGCAATGATGTCTGTTCCACCGGAGCTGCCTCCACGCAGAAGTACAAGTCCGAGTCCGACAGACTCCAATGCTGCTCCAAGAAGAGCTCCGATCAGCTTGTCGTTTTCAAAGTCATGGCATTCCAGAGCCGGAAACATCGGCAGGACATTGAAGAGCACAGACGTAAGTATGATCACATATATGGTCTTTACGCCAAATGCCTTTCCTATTGTCAGAAAGCCGATTATGAGCAGACCGATATTGATGATCCAATATGGCAGTCCCATCGGGATGGCACCACCGGTGGCATACTCTATAATAGTACATAGACCTGTCAGTCCGCCGCTGGTCAGTCCCGTAGGAATGATGATGGACGTCCATGCCATACAGAAAATCAAAGATCCGACAGTCATCAGGAAATAATCCCAAAGCGTCATCAGAAACTTGTTCGATTTCATAGGTTATAATGCAATAGGTTTACTTTACTACGATGTTCACTATCTTGCCGGGAACAACGATAACTTTTACAATGTTACCACCGTCAACGTACTGGGCAGTCTTCTCCAAGCCACGCACATGCGCCTCGACATCCTCGCGCGACATATCTTTTGAAAGATCAACCGTAAATCTTGTCTTTCCGTTGAATGACACAGCATATGTGCATGTATTTTCTACAGTATAGGCCTCGACATACTCAGGGAACTTTGCATATGTGATGCTCTCATTATGTCCGAGCGCCTCCCAAAGTTCCTCGCAGATATGTGGTGCAAATGGTGCGAGAAGAATGATCAGCTGCTCGAGGATCTCCCTCTTGTTGCACTTAAGGTCATAAAGTTCGTTGACAGCAATCATGAATGCGCTGACAGCTGTATTGAAAGAGAATGCCTCGATATCTGTCTGTACCTTTCCGATGAGCTTGTGGAGTGTCTTGAGGTCTGCCGGAGTCGCCTTCTCGTCTGTAACGATGAAGCCGTCACGGTCATAGAACAGCCTCCATACTCTCTTAAGGAAACGGTTAACGCCATCGATACCCTTTGTATCCCAAGGTTTTGACTGCTCGAGAGGTCCGAGGAACATCTCGTAAAGTCTAAGAGTATCAGCACCGTATGTATCGCAGATCATGTCTGGATTAACGACATTGAACATAGACTTCGACATCTTCTCGACAGCCCATCCGCAGATGTACTCACCATCTTCAAGGATAAACTCGGCAGTAGCGAACTCCGGCATCCATGCCTTGAAGGCTTCGAGGTCGAGACGGTCGTTGCGTACGATGTTCACGTCAACATGAATCTCCGTTGTCTCATACTGGTCCTTGAGACCTACAGAAACGAATGTATTAGTATTGATGATACGATATACGAAGTTAGAGCGTCCCTGGATCATACCCTGATTGATCAGTTTCCTGAACGGTTCATTCTCACATACATATCCGAGATCATAAAGGAACTTATTCCAGAAACGAGAGTAGATGAGGTGGCCTGTAGCGTGCTCTGTACCTCCGATATACAGGTCTACATTTCTCCAATATTCATCAGCTTCCTTACCTACAAGAGCCTCAGAATTGTGCGGATCCATGTATCTGAGGTAGTATGCACTACTTCCGGCAAATCCCGGCATTGTACTGAGCTCGATAGGATAACCGTCGAATGTCCAGTCAGCGGCACGTCCGAGAGGTGGCTCGCCGGACTCTGTAGGGAGGTACTTGTCCACTTCCGGGAGCTGGAGAGGAAGATCCTCAAGAGACATCGGAGTTGCCATACCATCCTTGAAATACATCGGGAAAGGCTCACCCCAGTATCTCTGACGTGAGAAGATAGCGTCACGTAGACGATAGTTGACCTTTCTGCGTCCGATGCCATGCTGCTCAACATAGTCTATAGCGGCAGGGATAGCCTCCTTTACAGTCTTGCCGTTAAGGAAACCTGAGTTGCACATGATTCCCTCCTTGGCATCAAAACTTGACTCGCTGACGTCACAACCCTCTATGAGAGGAATGACAGGAAGATCGAATGTCTTTGCGAATGCATAGTCACGGCTGTCGTGGGCAGGAACCGCCATGATGGCACCTGTACCGTAACCTGCAAGCACATATTCCGAAATCCACACTGGAACCTTGTCACCTGTAAGAGGATTTACCGCATAAGAACCTGAGAAGACACCTGTCACCTTTCTTGCCTCCATAAGTCGCTCACGCTCGGTCTTCTTCTTTGCCATTGCGAGATACTCCTCGACAGCGGCCTTCTGTTCTGGGGTTGTAAGCTTCTCGACCCACTCGCTTTCAGGAGCAAGAACCATGAAGGTAACACCGAATACAGTGTCTGCACGGGTAGTAAAGATAGTCATATCATACTCCTCGGCGCCGTTCGAAACCCTGAACACCATCTCTGCACCCTGGCTCTTTCCGATCCAGTTACGCTGCATATCCTTAAGCGAATCAGTCCAGTCAAGCTCCTCGAGATCCTCAAGGAGACGGCCTGCATATGCTGATACTCGAAGCTGCCACTGGGTCATCTTCTTCTGCTCGACAGGATGACCTCCACGAACGGAGTATCCTTCCTTGACCTCATCGTTTGCGAGTACGGTTCCAAGAGCAGGGCACCAGTTCACAGCTGTCTCACCCTGATACGCAATACGATACTGCATGAGCACATCTGACTTCTCCTTATCTGTGAACGAAGCCCACTGCTCCGCAGTGAACGGCTCGACATCACCGCATGCTGCGTCTACGGCTGCGCTTCCGCCTGCAGCGAAAGCAGCCTCGAGTTCCGCTATAGGACGAGCCTTCTGCTGAGCGTTGTCATACCAGCTTGCAAACATTTCAAGGAAAGCCCACTGTGTCCATTTGTAATATTCAGGCTCACATGTACGGATCTCACGTGACCAGTCATATGAGAAACCGATCCTGTCCATCTGCTCACGGTAGCGCGCGATGTTCTTCTCTGTCGTCACAGCCGGATGCTGTCCTGTCTGGATGGCATACTGCTCTGCAGGAAGTCCGAACGCATCGTATCCCATAGGATGAAGCACATTGAATCCGCAGAGTCTCTTGTAACGGCTGTAGATGTCGCTCGCGATGTATCCGAGCGGGTGTCCTACATGAAGACCCGCTCCTGAAGGATACGGGAACATGTCAAGGACATAATATTTAGGCCTGGTGCTGTCCACCTCTGCCTTGAATGTATGGTTGGCAGCCCAGAAGGCCTGCCATTTGCTCTCAATCTCCTTAAAATTGTAATCCATAGGTCTTTTATGTAAAATCTCTCAAAGATAATATTATTTCTTTATTCCAAAGCTTGCTTTGCCCTTCTTTTCAAGGCGGAATTCTATAGGGATCGTCATGGAACAACGGACTTTTTCTCCCTTGAGTCTCGCAGGACGCCATTTCGGAGAAGCACTCACGACCTTCACTGCCTCAGCATCAAGCTCGGGCGACACACCCTTGACGACCTTCACATCTGTAACCTTTCCGTCTATACCGATGACAAACTCCACCATGACACGGCCCTGAACCCCGTCCCTGACAGCTTCCTGAGGATATTTCAGATACTGGTAAACCCACTTTTCCATAAACTGTTTCGGATCCGTACTGTTAAGGAACATCGGTCTCTGGTCACAGTCCGCATATGACACGATATTGTTCTTTGCCGGTTTCTTCTTTGGAGCCGCATCCGGACGGAAAGCAATATCGCCGTTCCAGTCAGCAAGAGCCATCGTAGCATTATATATATACTCCAATTCCCTCTCCATGTCCGGATAATCAAGAATGGATTCGGTATCTCTTTCCGTATTATGTTCTGGATATCTGCCAGTCGTAAACATCACTGAAGGAATCTCCTTGGCATAGAACACTCTGTGATCGGAAGGATAGGGTTCTTCTGCAACAATTTCAGGTATGACAGGCTGAAGACTGCCTGACAAAGTCCTCAAGATGGCGTTCATGTCCGCATTCGACGATGTATATGCATAGAATCCGTTATATCCTGTGCCAAGCATATCAAGGTTTATCATGGCATCTACAGTACCGAAGTCTTCAAAGGACCGGTTCACAAAATACCATGCACCCGCAAAAGTCTCGCAAGATGCTCCGAAGGCAACGAAAACAACAGAACGACGGAACATTATCCTGTTCATCTCCACCATTCTGGCAAGTTCCAGCATGACAGCAAGACCGGAAGCATTTCCATTGGCTCCATAAAACGTCTTGTTTGTCTGCCGGCCATCGACACTCATCGGCATCATGCCAAGATTGTCAAGCCTTGCTCCAACTACAATGATATTGTCAGCCAAGGTCTTATCATAACCCTGTACATATGCGACAACATTACGGGACTGCAGAGTATCACCCTCGTCAGTCTTAAGACCGAAAACGTCTCCCCCCTTTGGCGAAAGCAGTTCAAGTCCATATTTTTCAAACTGGCCGGCTACATATTCCGCAGCCAGTTCTTCACCCTCCGTTCCGGCGCCACGCCCCTCCATCATGGACGAGGCAAGCATACGCACATGCTCCTTCAACGCAGCCGACGTCTCGCTGTCATAAAGGTCTTCATAAGCACTGCCGCCACGGAACTGAGCAGATGCGGAAACAGCAACAAGAAGCGACATAGCCAATGCCGCCACCTTCATAATCTTCATAATCAGTCAACCTTTAGAATCCAGGCATCAGCCGGGCAGACACCGCATTTCTTCATTTCGTCCATCCCTGCCAACACATCCTGGACATTGTCCGAAGGACATGCTCCAACAGCAATCATGCCATTGCGCATCTTTACCTGATGAGGGTTGAAATCACCGGCTGCCGCAACTTTTGCTACCATCTTTTCAGCATTCTTCTGATCCTTGAAAGAACCGACAATCACCCTGTAGTCTGCCTCTACCGTCATTCCGGAAGTACCATCGCCAGCTATGCCACCCAGGCTGGAATCCGAATGGACACGGACACCGCTTTCCTCAAGACTGCTGACAGCAGCAAGAGAATCAGCCACACGCTTGGCGGCAAGCACAAGAGAATCCTGCACCTCTTTCTCCCTTACAGCCTTGGCCTTCAGGTCAGCGACCATCTCCTGACGCTTGATCTCTATCTCCTCACTTGTCGGACGGCCTGCAAGTTTCCTGAAGAAATCACATCCGGTCACTGTAGACATAACTACCAAAGCAAGCAATATATAAGTCTTTTTCATAGCATTTCAATATTTGCGCATTCGTGCAAATTTAACGAAATAATACAGCAGGACAAAATAAAAGTGATATATTTGCATACCGCTAAAAGTATTTAAAGTACATTGACATTGAGAGGCGTACAAAGACATAGGATAGGTTTTCTGACAGGAATCATCACTGCTCTGACATGCATTTGCTCAGAATGGTGCTGCGCACAGGAGATAAACTTTCTCCATCCGTTCCCGATGTACCCACTCGGTCCTGCATCAGACACTCTTGAAATATGTATTCTCGGTGACATGATGATGCATACCGCACAGATCGAGAATGCCCGCAAGAACGGCCCGGAATACGACTTCAGTTCATATTTCAGATTCCTCGAAGACAGGATAAGACATGCCGACATAGCCGTCGCCAACATGGAATTCACGCTCGCAGGAGATCCATACAGCGGTTACCCGGCCTTCTCCGCCCCAGACGAGTATGCGAAATATCTCTCCGAGCTTGGAATTGACGTATTCCTGACAGCCAACAACCACATTTTTGACAAGGGAGCAGCTGGGGCGAAGAGGACAATCGACATGTTCCGCGAACTTGGAGTAAAGATGACCGGAATAGCCGAAGATCAGAAGATGCATGACGAAGCATTCCCTCTCATCATGGAATGCAAGGGAGCAAGCATAGCCATGCTGAATGTCACATACGGGGCTAATGCGGGAATCGGCAAGGAATGGCCCAAAATAATGAAACTCAGCGAGAAAGAAGCAATGACTGAGGCATTGGCAAAGGCCGGCACATGTGACTTTGTGCTGATACTGCCACACTGGGGAGAGGAATACATCCTCAAGCATTCCGCAACTCAGGAAAGCTATGCGAGATGGTTCGTGAAACAAGGCGCAGATGCTATCATCGGAGCACATCCCCATGTAATACAGGACATACAGGAAATTGACGGGACCCCAGTGTTCTACTCAATTGGAAACGCAGTTTCCAACATGAGCGCCGCCAACACGCAGATGGAACTGATGGTCACGCTGAAGATAGTACGCTACCACAACGGCAACATCAAGCTTCTGGAACCGGAATATGAACTGCTGTGGTGTTCAAGACCGGGAGGATACTGCAGCAGCTATACAGTACTTCCGGTAGAAGAATTCATCGGCACCCGCAGCCATTGGCACGGACCATGGGAGTATGACAAGATGATAGAGACAAGAAAAAGAATAAAGAACCTACTGGATAATGAGTAAAAGTACAATAAGACTCGAAGCTATCGACCCTATAGAGATCTACGGGGCAGCAAACAAGAACCTTGAAGCTCTATGCAGCTATTTCCCTGAACTGAAGGCTGTTGCACGCGGATGCGAAATCATCCTTGACGGAAAGGACGAGGACATTGAGAAGTTCACGGCAAAACTGAAGCTTCTGATCGAAAGACGGCAGCACAAGATGAACCTCACCCCGTACGATGTCGAGGATCTGTTCGAGAACGAGGACAGACCGGACAGGTTCAGACTCTGCGGCGACTCAGTCATCGTACATGGTAACGACGGCAAGCCTATAAAGGCCAGAAACAGGACTCAGGAAGAGATGGTGAAGGCATACTTCGAGAACGACTTGATCTTCGCGGTAGGTCCTGCCGGCACGGGAAAGACATATATTGCTATCGCACTCGCTGTCAGAGCATTGAAGAATAGGGAAATCAAAAGAATCATTCTGACAAGGCCCGCAGTCGAAGCAGGCGAACGCCTCGGCTTCCTCCCCGGCGACCTAAAGGACAAGCTCGACCCATATCTCCAGCCTCTTTACGATGCCCTCGGCGACATGATCCCGCCAAAGAGACTTCAGGAATTCATGGCAGAGGGCACGATACAGATCGCTCCCCTCGCCTACATGAGAGGCCGCACACTCGACCGCGCATGCGTGATCCTAGACGAGGCCCAGAACACCAACCTCGGACAACTAAAGATGTTCCTTACCCGTATGGGCTGCGATGCAAAGTTCATCGTCACCGGCGATGCCAGCCAGATAGATCTCCCTCACAAGGGAGACTCAGGACTGCTGAAAGGTATTGAGTTGACAAAAAACATAAAGGGAGTCAAGACCATCTTCTTCAAGAATGAGGACATAGTCCGACACCCTCTCGTAGCAAAGATCGTCAAAGCTTTCGAACAGGCATAAAAAAAAGCAGCGTTTTTGAACGCTGCTTTTTTTTGTTTGTATTCAAAAGATTATTTAGAAAGTTCATTGTAGAGTTCATACTTCTCCATGAACTTAGCGTCCTTGTTTCTAAGAACGAAGCATACCTGCTTGATTGTAGCTGCAATGTTCTTCTTGAAATCAGACTCCGGCATGAGCGAATATGCCTTCTCAAGCGGCTCAAGGCTGGCGATGCACATCTCGTCGTACTGAGCCATGAGAGCGTCGTACTCCTTCTGATCGAATGTCTCCTGACCCTTGTTGAAGTACTCGTTACCACGGTCGATGAAGTATCCTCCGAGAGAGATATATGCATCCGGTGAATCTGGAGCCATATCTATAGCTGCCTTATATGAAGCCTCTGCCTTCTCATAGTCAGCAAGACGCTTGTAGATGTCACCCTCTACTCTGTAGATAGATGCGTTGTCCGGCATAGCCTGCTTTGCCTTAGCGATGAGGTCAAGAAGATCAGCCTCGCCACCCTCCTTAGGGAGATAGTAGTTGATAAGACCTACAAGAACGTTTGCATTCTCAGGGAAGAGCTCAAATCCCTTCTTGAGAGCAGCCACACCTGCCTCCTCATCACCGAGCTTCATGTAAACATCAGCAAGAGCCGGGAAGAGGTTACCATCCTCTGCGTAATACTCGACCTCAACACACTTGTCAAAGTACTTCTTTGCCTGTTCATAATTTCCTGCAAGCATGTAGATATAACCAGCATAATATGTATAGGTATTATCTACCTTTGAGAGTGGGGCGGTCTGCACTGCATCTGCTGCCTTTCCAACAAGCTCTGCAGCCTTGGCCATATTGCTGAAGTATGAGTAATGGTTCATACCCTCCTCAAAATACTTGGCACCGATCATCTCGATCGCAGTCTTGATATCCTTTGTCTTAGAACCCTTGAGATCAAGTTCCGCTGCCTTTGCATATGCCTCAAGTGCAGAAGCAAGAGCATCTTCACATACCGGCTTTGTCACCTCAATAATTCTGAGCACGCCCTGAGCATCGAAATAGAGATACTTGTCACCATGGTCCTCCTTCGTATATGGTGCGCCCTCAAGCTCCACCTGCTCTACTGAGACAGGCTTCTTAATTGCCATCATCTGCTCGAGCTGCACCCTTGGAGTGTTAAGGAAAAGATTGCCTGTAGGAGCATTGTATGCATCCATATACGCCGAAGCAAGCTTTAACCATGTAACGAACTTACCAGACTTCTTTGGATTCTCTGCTGCTGCCTGTGCACTTTCAACTGCCTTCTTTGCAGCCTCTGGTGTCTTGGTCTGTGCATCAGCCACCTGAACTGCCAGGAGAACTGCCAATGCGATAAGAATTCTTTTCATAATTTTTAATATTTAGTTAATTATTTGTTTCCTGTACCGGGACTTCCTGATCTGATGTCTGAGCGACCTCAACCTGATTTTCATCCTCTGTCTTGTTGACTGCAGAAACCGCTGCAATGGAGTCACCCTCCTTGATATTGATCAGTCTCACTCCCTGAGTTGCACGTCCTGCCACCTTGATGCCTGACACCGCCATTCTGATAGTAAGTCCTGAACGGTTTATGATCATCAGGTCATTTTCATCAGTAACATTCTTGATTGCCACAAGTGAGCCTGTCTTCTCAGTGATATTCAATGTCTTGACACCCTTTCCACCTCTGTTGGTCTTACGATACTCGTCAAAGTCGGAGCGTTTTCCGTATCCGTGTTCGCTGACAACGAGAATAGAGTGTGCTGAAGCATCCTCAGCTGAAGGATCATAGGTTATCATGCCGATTACCTCGTCATCTTCATCAATATTTATGCCACGTACACCGGAAGCTGTTCTTCCAAGAGCTCTTGCATCTGTCTCATCGAAGCGGCAGCAGCGTCCCTTGCGTCCTGCAAGGAGAATCTCGCTATGACCGTTTGTCATCACTGCTTCGAGAAGTTCATCACCCTCACGCACGGTAATGGCAATCACTCCGTTTGTACGAGGACGTGAGTATGCCTCAAGCGAAGTCTTCTTGATGATACCCTGTTTTGTAGCAAGAACGATGTAATTGTTGTTGATGTAGTCCTCGTCCTTGAGGTTCTTCACATTCAGGTATGCCTTGATCTTGTCGTCAGCCTCGATGTTGATCACATTCTGGATAGCACGTCCCTTCGAAGCGCGCGATCCCTCAGGAATCTCATAGACCTTGAGCCAGTAGCACTTTCCGTTCTGAGTGAACAGGAGCATTGTGCTATGCATGTTGGCAACATAGATATGCTCTATGAAGTCCTCATCACGGGTTGCGCTTCCCTTCATGCCGACGCCGCCTCGGTTCTGGAGACGATACTCGGTAAGCGAAGTCCTCTTGATGTATCCGAGGTGCGAGATCGTGATCACCACATCCTCGTTCGGATAGAAGTCCTCCGGATTGAACTCCTCAGCAGAGAGGGCTATCTCAGTCCTTCTCTTGTCACCGTACTTCTCCTTCATCTCGAGGGTCTCGTCCTTGATGATGCCGAACTGCATGTCCTCGTTTGCAAGAACATCCTCGCAGTATCTGATGAACTTCATGAGTTCGTCATACTCGCTCTGGAGCTTCTCTCTCTCGAGTCCTGTAAGCTGACGAAGTCGCATCTCGACGATCGCCGTAGCCTGAACCTCAGTGAATGCGAATGTTGACATGAGTTCAGCCTTAGCCTCCTCGACACTCTTGGATGCACGGATGATTCTTATGATCTCATCGATCACATCAAGAGCCTTGAGGAGTCCCTCGAGGATATGTGCCCTCTTCTGAGCCTTGTCAAGATCGAATCTTGTCCTGCGGAGGATTACCTCGTGACGATGCCTTACAAAATACTTGATAAGGTCCTTGAGGTTAAGCGTGCGCGGCCTTCCGTTAACCAGAGCCACGTTGTTTACAGAGAAGCTGGACTGGAGAGGAGTATACTTGAAAAGTGTGTTGAGAACCACATTGGAGTTTGCATCCTTCTTCAGCTTGATCACAATACGGACACCCTTCATGGTCGTCTCGTCGTTGATATATGAAATACCGTCGATCCTCTTTGTTTCCACGAGTTCGGCGATCTTCTCGATCATCTCCCTCTTGTTGACCATGTAAGGGATCTCAGTGACCACGATGGTTTCACGACCCGATTCACTCACTTCGATCTCTGTCTTCGAGCGGATCACGATACGGCCCCTACCGGTCTCGAACGCATCCTTGATACCCTGACGGCCCTGGATTATACCTCCTGTAGGGAAATCAGGTCCCTTCACGTAATGCATCAGTTCCTCAACTGTGATTTCCGGGTTGTCAATATATGCACAGATGGCGTCGCAGCATTCTGTAAGGTTGTGCGGAGCCATGTTTGTCGCCATACCTACGGCGATACCTGACGAGCCGTTCAGAAGGAGAAGAGGAAGCTTGGTCGGAAGAACAGTAGGCTCCTGGAGGGAGTCGTCGAAGTTGTTCTGAAAATCAACTGTATCCTTCTCAAGATCTGCAAGCACCTCGTCCGAAAGCTTTGAGAGCTTGGCCTCGGTATATCGCATCGCAGCCACCGGGTCTCCGTCCATCGAACCGAAGTTACCCTGTCCGAAGACCAGAGGGTATCTGAGGCTCCAGTCCTGGGCCATTCTGGCCATTGCATCATAAACGCTGGAGTCACCATGCGGATGGTACTTACCGAGAACCTCTCCGACAATACGGGCAGACTTCTTGGTCTGGCTGGTATGTCTGAGGCCAAGTCCGTCCATACCGAACAGCACTCTTCTATGAACAGGCTTGAAACCGTCACGCACGTCAGGGAGGGCCCTGGATACGATCACAGACATGGAGTAGTCGATATAAGCGCTCCTCATCTGCTCGTCGATGTTCACCTGCTCTATCCTACCTGTTTTTACTTCGTTTTCCATATATGAATTTGTACTTTTTATTCTTGATTATACATCTTGGCAAAGTTACAAAAAAATTAGTAATTTTGTGCAATCAACAACGATTTTAAGCACCAAGAATCTATTTTATGGAAATAGGCATATCAGACGAACTGAATTCGATAATAAACTTCTCCAGAGAGGAAGCGATGAGGACCGGATGCTACGGCATTGCACCGGACCATCTTTTTCTGGGCATCATCCGCCACAAGGAGAATGCAGGAGCCGACGCGATGATGGGGACAGGCATAGACATGAACGAAATGAAACAGTTCATCGACAGCCGCATTTTCACCAACGAACACATCCCATACTCCGACATCGACAATGTCACATTCTCCAGAGGAGCTCAGAACGTGCTGAGCTTCACCATATTGGAGGCCACCAAGGTACGAAGCGCGAAAGCATCGGCGCAGCATCTCCTTCTTGCCTTGTGCCGCGAGGGAAGCTCATACGGAAGCTCATATCTGCGTGATCAGGGAGTGGAGTACGGAGCGATATACAGATACCTTGACCGCAACGACATGCTCGACAGAGACTCGATAGACAGAGACAGCCCGGTCAAGAACCGCGAGACCGACAACGAAGGACCACAGATCCACATCCGCGCGGTGCACGAAGGAGGACAGGAAGAAAGCGCCACCCACACATCTCCGCTCGAAGAGTTCGGATACGACATAACAAAAGCCGCACGCGAAGGGAAGCTTGATCCGCTTGTGGGACGAGAAGACGAAATCCAGAGAGTCATCCAGATTCTCGGACGAAGAAGGAAGAACAACCCTATGCTCGTGGGAGATCCCGGCGTCGGCAAATCTGCCATCGTGGAAGGAATCGCGATAAAGATCGTTACCGGAGACATCCCGCCCGTACTAGCAGACAAAAGGCTGATTTCCTTGGACTTAGGCTCAATTGTAGCCGGCACGAAATACCGAGGTGATTTTGAAAAGAGACTCAAATCCATAATACACGAAGTCGCATCAAGCCCGGACGTGATCCTGTTCATCGACGAATTCCATACGATAGTCGGTGCAGGCGGAGCTTCCGGAAGTCTTGACGCAGCAAACATGCTCAAGCCGGCGCTTGCACGAGGAGACATCCAGTGTATCGGAGCCACCACAATGGACGAGTTCAGAAAGATCGTCGAGAAGGACGGCGCGCTTGACAGGAGGTTCCAGAAGATCGTGGTGGAACACACTGACATCATGCACTCCATCTCGATACTTGACCGCCTCAAGACAAATTATGAGAAGTATCATAACGTGATATATACCGACGATGCCATCGAGGCATGCGTCAGGATGTCGGAGCGATACATCACCGACAGATGTCTGCCGGACAAGGCCATAGACGCCATGGATGAGGCAGGGTCTATGGTGCGTCTGAAAAATCCAGACAAGACAGGCTATGTCGGAGTTGAAGACGTTGCGGAAGTCGTGTCAAAGATGACAGGAATACCGTCAGGAAATGTTGCTGAAAGCGAAGGCCTCAAGCTGGTAAGGATGCGCAGCAAACTGCAGGGCAGGATAATAGGCCAGGATGACGCGATCGACAAGGTTGTAAGGGCAATCCAGAGAAACAGAGCAGGAATCAAGGACCCTGGCAAGCCTATCGGCACCTTCCTGTTCTTTGGTCCGACAGGTGTCGGCAAGACTCAGCTGGCCAAGTCATTGGCAGAGTACCTGTTTGACTCCGAAGAGAACATGATCAGGCTGGACATGAGCGAGTACATGGAGAAATTCAATGTTTCAAGACTCATTGGAGCTCCTCCGGGATATGTAGGATTCGAAGAAGGCGGACAGCTGAGCGAGAGGGTAAGACGCAAGCCTTATTGCGTGGTGCTGCTTGACGAAATCGAAAAAGCACACCCTGACGTGTTCAACCTACTGCTTCAGGTCATGGACGAAGGGCGTCTGACCGACAGCAACGGAAGGACAGTCAGCTTCCGCAATACCATTCTCATCATGACTTCCAATGTAGGAAGCCGCGAGCTGGATGAATACGGATCCGGAATGGGATTCAACACAGCAGGCAAGAATATCACAGTCAACAGAAAGGCCGTGCTCGACAAGGCAATCCGCAAGGCGTTCCCGCCTGAATTCATCAACAGGGTGGACGACATGATTTTCTTCAATCCTCTCACTAGAGAAGGTATCGAGAAGATTATCGACATAGAGATCAAGGGTCTGAAGAAACGAGTCAAGGAAGCCGGATTCGAGCTCAGGATCACGCCTGCAGCAAAGAGGTTCGTCGCAGACGAGGGATATGACCCGAATTATGGAGCGAGGCCTTTGAAAAGAGCCATCCAGCGTTTCATCGAGGACCCTGTATCAGAGCACATCATCACAGAAAGGATGATTGCCGGCAAGAAGGCAATCCCTCACGACAAGATACGCGTGAGCCTTTCCAAGGACAAGGAAAATACCGTGGTGGAGTGGTGCTAAGCCATTACCACATCCCTGATTTCCAGACCGAGGTCATCCACAAGTTCGAGCATTGCTGCGAAAGATTCATCCGATGAAAACATTGCGCTGAGGCGGTTCATTGTGTCAGTTGCATTCATATCTGTTTCATTTTGTTGATGCAAAGGTAGAAACCACTTGTGCCAACTTGGGGCACAACGAGAAAAATAATGTAAAAAATGATAAAACTAGCCATATTCGACCTTGACGGAACTCTTCTGGACACGTTGGAAGATATTGCAGCAGCATGTAACCATGCCCTTCAGGCATGCGGATGCCCGACTCACGATCCGGACAAGTACCGGGGATTCGTCGGCAGAGGCATAATGAACCTGTTCCGGAGTGCGCTTCCTGAGGAAAAGAGGAATGAGGACATGGTCCTCAGAATGAAAGAGGCGTTTGTCCCATATTATAATGAGCATAAGGACGACAGGACCAGGCCTTATCCCGGCATCATCAACCTCCTTGACTCATTGACAGCCGGAGGTGTGAATCTTGCCATAGCATCCAACAAATACCAGGAGGCGACAATGGAACTTGTCCGCAGACACTTCGGGAAATACAGCTTCGTCAGCATCCTGGGCCAAAGGGAAGGGCATCCCATCAAACCCGACCCGGGCATCGTCATTGAAGCTATTTCTGCGTGCGAAGGCACAAAACCGGAAGAAACCGTATATTGCGGAGATTCGGATGTCGACATGCAGACGGGCATGAATGCAGGAGTCAATACGATCGGAGTCACATGGGGTTTCCGCACGCGGGATGAACTCGCTACATACTCGCCTCATCTGCTTGCAGACAGTCCGAAAGAAATTTGTAACTTTATCGCATCATTATAACCATACGGAAATGGAAAACGGAGTAAGGTACACAGAAAAACTGGCGAAATACATACTTATCGCCACAGGTGCGGCTATCATTTTGGGAATATGCTGGTTCTTCAGGGATATCATAACATACATCCTGGCGGCAGTAGTCGTTTCCCTGATCGCAAAGCCTCTAGTGAAGATCCTGAAGAAGGTCAGCATCAAGGGCAGACATGCTCCGGACTGGCTTCTTGCCGTTCTATCACTGATATTGGTACTGGCATGCTTCTTCACATTTGCCTATGTAGTGGTCCCTATAGCCGGAGGTATCATAAAGAACATATCGTTCGGAAGTCTGGAAACCGCCCTGAAGACGATGTCCGTCCCGCTTGCCGACCTTAACTCATTTCTTATCAGAACATTCCCACGCCTGGGAGAAGGGTTCCGATTAGAGGTGGCTATAGTCCAGGAGCTGCAGAACCTCTTCAACCTGTCGCAATTCTCATCATTGATAGGGTCGGCAGCTTCGTTCTTCACAAACCTTGCAATAGGACTTTTCTCCGTGGTATTCATAGGCTTCTTCTTCATCAAGGATGACGGACTGTTCACCGAGATAGTATGCGCTCTGGTTCCAGACAGATATGAGAAGACCACTGAAAAGGCGATTTCTGACATCGGGCACCTTCTTTCACGCTACTTCATCGGAGTACTTGTCGAAATCCTGGGCGTAGCCCTTATAAATTTCCTGGGACTGTCCCTCATTGCCAGACTCGGAGTGAATGCTGCTCTGGGAATCGCTGTGATCACCGGAATATTCAACGTAATCCCATATGTAGGACCATTCGTAGGCATTGTTACAGGTACAGCCCTGGGCCTGATAATAAAATACAGTAGCCTGACATCTCTCGGCCTCGATGTCAGTTTCTGGGCGTTTACCGCCATACTGATTGCAATCCTGTACTTCACACAACTTGTCGACAACTTCGTTTACCAGCCGTTGATCTACTCGACAAGCATCAAGGCAAAGCCACTTGAGATATTCATCGTGCTGCTTGTCGTGGGCTACATAGGAGGCCCTCTTGCAATGATAATCGCCATTCCTTCATACACTGTCGTCAGAGTGATCGCGTTCCGGTTCTTCGGACATGTGAAGGCCATCAAAAGACTTATACCGGATGAAAAACTTATAACTTCAGAAAAAGAATAAATACATATGAATAGAAAATTACTGCTCACAGTAGTCTGCATGGCCATATCTGCGGTCGCATCTCAGATGACATATGCCAAAGAAAGTCCGATAACTCCTGACGGGACATATCTTTATGCAGAAAGGGACACATGCGACCTGTACCTGGATGTATATAATCCTGCCAAAGGAAGCCAGACAAGCATCGACGGGAAAAAGAAACCTACCATCGTATTCATGTTCGGAGGCGGATTCATAGGAGGTACCAGGGATGATGCAAGCTACAACCAGTGGTTCAGAACACTGACACAAAACGGATATCGAGTGATATCGATTGACTATCGTCTCGGCCTCAAAGGGTCGGACAAGGTCGGCGTAGCGCAGGTGAACGTTCTGGACAAGGCCATACATATGGCCGTAGAAGACCTTTTCAGTGCGACTGTATTCATGATCGACAACGCTGAAGCCCTTGGAATAGACCCGGAAAACATAGTGGTCAGCGGTTCTTCAGCAGGAGCAATCAGCGTGATGCAGGCCGAGTATGAGATCTGCAACAGCACTTCATGGACTGAAGTGCTTCCGGAAGGATTCAACTACGCTGGCGTCATGTCATTCTCCGGTGCGATCCTCTCAAGAAAAGGCAAGGTGAAATATGCCAAGGAACCTTGTCCTACGCTCATGCTTCACGGAACAGCCGACAAACTGGTTCCGTACAAGCAGATCGCATTCTTCAACCTCGGTTTCTTCGGAGGCGGCAAGCTTGTCGAAAGATTCAAGAAGTTCGGTCTTGACTACAACATGTACCATTTCATCGGATATGGACATGAGATCGCCGGATCCATGAGCACGACCACCGACCTCCAGTTCAAATTCCTCGAATGCAACGTGATGGAAGACAAGGACAGGATCGTGGAAACATGGATTGAGGACCCGAACGTCTATAAGGGTTCAGGTCCTCAATCAAGAAAGGAGCTATACGGAAAATAGCAGTATCCTACTTATATACTTTGATCACTTCGCCTGTGGCCGAATAATGGGTACCTCCCATTCTGTTGCCCCAGGCGAATTTTCCTTCAAACCAGGTACCGTCATTATAGTAGCACTTACCGTTACCGTGAGGGAAGCCGTTCTTGATCTCGCCCTCATATACCACCCTATATTTATCTACGGTCTTACCCTTGCCCTGGATAAGTATTCCATCCTCGAACACACCTTCAAGCCAGTTGCCGTCAGACATGGTAACCTTTCCCTCGATCAGGTCATCTCCCTTGAAGCGTCCTTTGCAGACAACCTTCAGTTTTGTGACATTTGTCCTTACCATGATCTTCACACCAGCAGGCTTGATAAGGGTCGCCTTGCCATAACCTGCCGAAATTTCATTGAACTCATATGTAAGTTCATCATTGCGCACCGCATTTGTCTTCCTCGGATCCGGACGTGCCGGGGCCTTGACCTGAACAGGTGCTCCATACTCGAACTCTCCATTGAAGACCGAACCGTCAGCGCGATAAAGTTCTCCGGTACCATGAGGCACTCCATCTGCACATGCACCCTGATAAACCGCACCGTCCTCCATAGTACACCTCATAGTACCCTGTACAAGACCCACAGCAGTAAATCTACCTTCATACCATGAGCCGTCCGAATACGTCATCTTGCCCTCGACGAAGTTTCCATCATCAAAGTGACCTTCCATTATTACAATTGCCGATGAATTGGAAAATTCCGGCAGAGTCATACCTGCACGGGTCAGCATATCCTTTCCAGCCGGAATATCTGTAAGATCAAGTATGAGACGACCTGTACCATGGTAGCTGTCGGCATAGAAGCCACCTTCATATACCGAAGACTCATTTATGCCATTACTATAAGTCACCTGACGTTTCTGCAGACCTCTACCATATAGCTTGCCATATGCAAAAACACCCGACGACTCAACGACATCATATTTCTTCTCCACAACTCTAAGACCCTGGCCGTCAAGCAAGCCATCAATAAACATACCTGTCTGTACCTCTTTCTTCGAACCATCTCTATAGTTCCACTCCCGTACACCTTCTGCGATGTCTCCTGCCACCCTGCCTTTAAAGGAAACAGTCTGAGTCCTGTCGCTCGTCCAGATCATGGTACCGTCTACAAGATCTCCATCGATAAACTCGCCTTCGAACGTCTTGCCCGGTTCGTAGACCTTGCATATTCCATTGAGAAGTCCGTCTATGTATGTTCCTTGACAACTGGACTTGCGGTCAGCATCACTTACGCGTCCATATCCGAATTTCTTGCCGCCTTCGACGTAAGGGGCTTGCAGAGCACCTGTCTTGTCCAGACCGGCAGGTACTTCCTTACGGTATTTGTCCGCAATCCAGAACTGCATCACAGACGGCTTGCCAGGCTTGGTAACTTTCATCAGTCCATGCCTCAGACCGTTCTTGAAGTTTCCCTCATACACGACACCCTTCTTATCAGTCAGCTTTCCATTTCCGAACGGAAGCATGTCACGTGTCTGGCCCTCATATACCGACTCTCCTACCTGAAGCTCAGCATGCGGACGATAAAGCTCCGGAAAACTGTTCAAGAAAAATCTGGAAAGAGTAACATAACCGACTACTGACGTCCTCAATTGGGATGTATTTATCTTCTTGGAATCAACCTGCGCAAGAAACTCATTCACAAACTCCTCCGACGTCAGGTCCGCAGCCGCATTCACTTTAATGACATAATCAGCATACTTCTGCCAAACCGGAGAAAGGACAAAGTCTTCCACAACCTTCACCTCCTCCTTGCTCAGATAATCCAGCAATGACACCCTGTATATATTGAAAAGGTTGGCCATCACCTTGCGTGCCGATTCCCTCAACATATCGACATGTCCTGAGGACAGTCCGGAACGCTTGGCATTTGATATCTCTTTTCCGTCTTCACCCAGAATACGGTCTACAACCGGAGCAAAGGAATTCATTGTAATCTGGAACAATGGCCTCAATCCGGCGCCATACTCAACATCTTTCATTGCCGTAGAAAAGCGCGGCCCCGATCCCGACTCGGACTGGAATGCCTTCACTATATTCCCGGCATAGGTCTGGAGAAACACCTCAGATGAAATGAATCCGTATCCTTTTGTCCTGAAACATGCAAGTATGTCACGGAGCTCCTGGTCTGAAAAGGAACCGATGTATTCTCTTGACACGTCCTTCATCAATTCCGCATACGACCAGTGCAGCAGAAGTTTCTCATCTGCCTTCATCTGGTCTGCACCCAGAACCATTTCTATCATGGAATGAGATATTCCACCTACTATAACAGAGTCTTCAAGGGCTTCACGGCTCTGTGCATTTGAAAACATTGTGCACAGAAAGCATGCACACAACAAGAAAAACAGTTTCTTCATGTAAGGTAATTATAGTCAGTATTATTCTGCAAGTTTCTCAAGACAGAGTTCGATAAGCTTTCTGACCTGAGGCTTATAGTCTGGATTCGACGCCTTATGGTGGCGATGTGCTATGATGCAACACACTGTACCTGCATTATGTCCCAGATGCGCCGCAATGCCGGCAATAGCCGATCCTTCCATCTCGAAATTGGTCACCTTCTCGTCACCGAAACGGAAACTCTCAAACGTATCGATCATATCAGGCATTGCCAAAGGCATACGGATAACGCGTCCCTGCGGGCCATAGAAACCCGAAGCAGCTATGGTCATGCCTTTATATGTGCAATCCTTGAACTTTTCTATCATCTTCTCTCCTGCTCTGACGAAATATGGATCTGGAAGATGTCTGTTCCATCCCGTATGCTTCTTGAAAGCTTCCTCAATTTCCGGCATCGCAATCCTGTCACGGTCTGCATACCAGTTAAGGAGGCCGTCACAACCCACGGAAATATGGGAGAACACAAAGCCGCCGAGAGGGATTTCCGGCTGGATGGCGCCAGATGTTCCGATACGGAGGATATTCAGCGTACGGTGTTCAGGCTTGACCTCGCGAGTCTCGAAATCCACATTTGCAAGAGCGTCCAGTTCGTTCATGACGATATCGATATTATCTGTACCGATACCCGTCGAGAGGGCAGTCATCCTGACTCCCTTGTACTTGCCGGTCACGGACACGAACTCACGCGATGCATGCCTGAATTCCTTTTCCTCAAAATATTCAGCAATCATGTCCACCCTGCCAGGATCTCCAACCAGGATTACATTATCTGCAAGTTCTTCAGGACGAAGGTGAAGATGAAAGACTGATCCGTCGCCATTTATTATCAATTCTGATTCTGCGATACGCATATTGGCTTGTTTAAAAAGTTAATCATTTAATATTATCTGGAAGTACTTTCCATAATTCTGCCAAATTTAGTTTTTTCTGCTTTAAATTCCTATTTTTGCACTCCCTTATACTCACATAATATGACCTGGCAAAGAATACAGACCCTATACTTAGGCTTAGCCACAGCGCTTGTAGCCGCAATGTTCTTCTGCAGATTCGCTACCATCATCGGCCCTGACGGAGCGGAAGAATTCATCAGATACTACGAAAAGATGCCTTTCCTTGTGTTGCTGATAATGCTTACCAGCGCACACGTCGCAGCAATAGGCTGCTACAAGGCATTCTTCCTGCAGGCAAGAGTCAGCATGATAGCAGGACTTCTTGCCATCGGATTCCAGATATGGCTGGCAATCGACTTCTTCAGGTTCATGGGACAGATGACCTTCTCGGTCACCATGCTGTTCCCCCTCGCCGCCGCCTTCCTTGACTTCATCGCGGCAAGAGCCTCTCTGGTAGACGAGATGACGGTTCAGAGCATCAAGGCTATCAAGACAAAAAGAAGGAATCGCAAATAACGCGATTCCTTCTTTTGTTATATCTTCTTGAATGCTACGCATCCATTGTGTCCGCCAAATCCCAAGGAGTCGGAGATCGCCATCGTGAGGGGCGCCTCGACCGGTTTGTTCGGAGTGTAATCCAGATCGCATTCCGGATCAGGCTCGTCAAGATTTATGGTCGGAGGCACGATTCCATGTTTCAATGCAAGAACCGACACGACTGCCTCAGCTGCACCGGCCGCTCCGAGCATATGTCCTATCGATCCCTTGATCGAGCTGATATGAGCCTTATACGCATCTTCGCCAAGAGCAATCTTATACGCAGCCGTCTCGCTGGTATCGTTCAGTGCAGTTCCTGTTCCATGCGCATTTATATAAAGGACATCATCCGATGTATACCCTGCCTCATCCAAGGCCTGACGCATTGCCGCAGCCTGGGTCTTTCCGTCAGGACGCGGCGCTGTAACATGGTGGGCATCACAGGTATTACCATAGCCGCAGACCTCTGCAAGCACCTCCGCACCACGAGCAACCGCATGCTCATACTCCTCCAGCACCAGCATCGCAGCACCCTCTGAAAGGACGAATCCTCCCCTGTTCTTATTGAACGGGAGCGATGCATACTTAGGATTTTCCGCCCTGGTCAGAGCCTTGGCATTTGCAAATCCTGCAATGGCAAGAGGAAGAACGACCGCCTCTGTTCCTCCGGCAATTATGGCATCCGCATAACCATGCCTGATCGCACGATAAGCTTCACCTATCGCATGGGTAGACGTCGCACATGCTGTCACCACAGGGAGGCATGGACCGCAAGCATTATTACGGATCGCTATGTTTCCGGCTGCAATATTCGCAATCATTGTAGGAACAAAAAGCGGAGAAACCCATTTAGGGCCATCATTGAGAAGTTTCTCCGTCTCACGCATCTGCGTAGTGAAGCCGCCGATGCCCGAACCCACATACACGCCATATCTGAACGGATCAATGTTTCCGCCCTCAGCAGAATCAAGCCCCGACTGGCGGACGGCCTGCCACGCAGCCGCAACTCCCAAAAGGGTGAACCTGTCCTGCTTTCTTGCAAAGGCTGGTTCAATACCATATTCCTCAGGCTTGAAATCCTTGACTTCACCGGCTATCTTCACCGGCATATCTTCTGTAGGGAAGGAGGTTATCATATCTATACCGCAGACCCCAGCCAGAAGATTCTGCCAGAAAGCATTCACGTCATTTCCTATCGGAGTCACCGCACCTAGTCCGGTAACCACCACACGTCTGGTACTGTTCATATTGCAAAGATAGCATTTTTATTTCACAGGTCCTCGTGTTGCATTTGAAACTAAAATCCCTAAATTTGCATGACTAAAACCAACCCCGATGCTTCTTAATCAGAAACTGCCGGGATACCTTCTCGGCAAATACCAGCTTATCGGCACCGTTACCTTTTCGGTGCTGTTCGCGTTGGTGTTTCTTCTTATATATATTCCTTTCTCGGACACCGCATGGTTCGGTCTTGGAGGCTCCGGCACATTCTTCCCTACACTTCTGTTCGCTTTCGGAACCATCACATTCCTTTCTGTAAGCCGAAGATTGATGTATCGCAGCAAGAGACTCTTCGAAATGCCCTTCTGGATGTATATCGCATGGTGCACCATAGAGATATTTTCAGTCTGTGTAGCATATTCATGGATGACAATCGAGCTCGCTCCTGACGGAAGCGAGATATGGTGGGAAGTATTCAGGAGAGCTGTCGTGTATGGCGCCATTGCCCTCGGAGGGCCCTACATCATATCAGGAATGTATTTCGCAATCATTGACAAGGACAACACCATCAAGCTGATGACTTATGATAATGTCGTGACCGATGAGACTCCGAAGCCGAATGCCAGCACACAGAAGATCACCCTCTTCGACAACAGCGGCACATTGAAGATGTCCCTGAGCCCGGAGAACCTTTATTATATAGAGTCTGACGACAACTATATAAAGGTATGGTATACTGACAGCAAAGGTGAGATGAAGCAGTACATACTGCGCTGCCGTCTTAAGACAGTTGAAGAAAGTTTCAAGGGAAGCTGTCTTGTAAGATGTAACAGGAAATACATCGTCAATATCAAGAAGGTAGCAATGCTCCGCAAGGAAAGCGAAGGATATGTACTTGACCTTGGGAATGAGAACATCCCGCTTCTACCGGTCACAAAGACATACACAGACTCCATCCTCAGCTATTTCACTGACGAAAGTCCACTGCTGGAGCCTATAGACGAATAAATGAAAAACGCGATGAAATAAATCCATCGCGTTTTTTATTTATTCTGCTGCTTTGAGACGCTCGGCGTTCTCGGCAATCTGGAGCTGGTCGATCACATCCTGGATCGCTCCGTCCATGAATACCGGAAGGTTGTACATCGTGTAGTTGATACGGTGGTCGGTCACACGTGACTGTGGGTAGTTGTATGTACGGATCTTTGCCGAACGGTCACCACCTGCGACCATGGTCTTACGCTTTGCCGATATCTCTGCGAGGTACTTTTCATACTCCATGTTGTAGAGACGCGTACGGAGCTCGGCGAGAGCCTTGTCGAAGTTCTTGAGCTGTGACTTCTCATCCTGACACTGAACCACAAGGCCTGTAGGGATATGGGTAAGACGGATAGCCGAGTATGTCGTATTCACAGACTGTCCGCCCGGACCTGAAGAACAGAATGTATCCTTACGGATGTCATTCATATTGAGCTCAACGTCGAACTCGTCTGCCTCAGGGAGGACTGCAACAGAAGCCGCCGATGTGTGGACACGGCCCTGGGTCTCCGTCTGAGGGACACGCTGCACACGGTGTACTCCCGACTCATACTTCAGCACGCCATATACTCCGTCGCCTGAAACCTTGCAGACAATTTCCTTGAATCCGCCGGCTGCACCCTCGGCCTGGGTAGTGATCTCCATTCTCCAGCCGCGTGTCTCGATGAACTTCGAGTACATACGGAAAAGGTCACCGGCAAAGATAGCCGCCTCGTCTCCACCTGATCCTCCACGGATCTCGAGGATAGCGTTCTTGCTGTCCTGAGGGTCTGCAGGGATAAGAAGAAGCTTGATCTTCTCCTCCCACTCCGGAAGAGTAGGCTCGATTTCTGCGATTTCCTCCTTTGCCATCTCACGAAGATCCTCGTCCTTCTCGGTTGCAAGAATCTCCTTAGCCATCTCGTAGTTCTCAAGAATCCTCTTGAATTCGTTACCAGCCTCGATGATCGGAGTAAGTTCCTTATACTCCTTGTTGAGCTGTACGAATTTCTTCATATCTGAAATGACTTCAGGGTCAGAAAGCTGCGCCTGAAGTGCCTCATATTTCTCCTGAAGGCCCAATACCTTCTCCAAAAGTGAATTATCTGCCATACAATGGTTTATTTAAGCGTGCAAAGATAAT
>JAGBTT010000035.1 GCA_017631175.1 Bacteroidales bacterium | reverse complement strand
TTCGTTGACTTCGACTATACACCTAAAGCTACAGGTGCATATTGGGAAATTGCCCGTGAACTGAATTTCTGGCAGGACTCGAAGCTCAACTGGTTGTCCGTCCACCTGGAATACAACGGAGGACTCAGCGTTGGAACCGCATTCAATAATTCATTCCTTGGAGGCCTTACATATTCCGGTCACTCGAAGGATTATACAAAGACATGGTCTGTCTCCGCCATGTATAAGGCGATTCCCGGAACTGTCGACGCTCTCGGCAAGGGTCAGGTACATAACTTCCAGATTACAGGTGTATGGGGAATCGAGTTTGCGAAAGGCTGGTGCACGTTCAGCGGATTCGCAGATTTCTGGAGAGAACATCGTCCTTGGCAGGGTACCGAATTCATCTTCGTATCCGAACCTCAGTTCTGGGTGAACCTGAATAAGATCAAAGGATGGGAGGATGTCAATCTCAGTGTCGGTGGAGAGCTGGAGCTTTCGGCAAACTTTGTAGCAAAAGGATTTCATGCAATGCCGGCTGTAGGCGCAAAATGGACTTTCTAAACTGAAACGATATGCTTAAGAAACTATTCGGATTCGACTCCGCAAAGACAACAGTCCGCACCGAGATTGTTGCAGGTATCACCACATTCCTCACCATGTCGTATATCCTGGCCGTCAATCCTACGATGTTCGGCGAACTTGACGGCATGCCTGTAGGATCTGTATTCACATCAACTGCCCTTGCAGCCATAGTCGGATGTCTTGCAATGGCCTTTATAGGCAAACTTCCTTTCGGCCTTGCTCCGGGAATGGGTCTGAACGCATTCTTCGTTTACAGCGTGTGCATGGGAATGGGATATTCATGGCAGTTCGCCCTTACAGCAGTGCTTATTGAAGGTCTTATCTTCATAGTCCTGACGCTCACCAATTTACGTGAAGCCATCGTGAATGCGATTCCGATGAGCCTGAGGAATGCCATTGGAGCCGGTATAGGTCTCTTCATCGCCTTCATCGGTCTGAAGAGTGCAGGAGTTGTAGTTGCGGATGGAGCGACTCTCGTAGCCCTTGGAGATGTCACTTCAGGTTCGGCTCTGCTTGCTTTTATAGGTCTGGTCATCACTGGCTTCATGTATTCCCGCAATGTTCCCGGAGCGATTCTTCTTGGAATCATCATCACAATGGTGATCGGCATTCCTCTTGGCGTAACCGAGTTCAAGGGAATCGTGTCAGCACCTGAATCCATAGCTCCGATCTTCTGCCAGTTCGAGTTTGACAAGATATTCTCTGTCGATATGCTGGTGGTTGTCTTTACATTCTTCTTCATCGACATGTTCGATACTGTAGGAACACTTGTCGGAGTGTGTACCAAGGCAAAGATGTTAGATGAAAATGGAAATATCCACAGAGTGAAACAGGCATTCATGGCTGACTCCATAGCTACAACTGTCGGAGCCATGTTGGGAACTTCCACCACCACGACTTATGTCGAGAGTGCGGCAGGAGTGGCCCAGGGCGGCCGTTCCGGATTGACAGCCCTGGTTGTAGGATGCTGCTTCGTGATAGCGATGTTCTTCTCGCCATTGTTCCTTTCAATCCCGTCTGCAGCTACAGCTCCAGCTTTGATAATTGTCGGATTGCTGATGGCTGAACAGATAAAGAATGTTGATTTCGACGATTTCTCAGAGTCGATTCCTGCATTCGTATGCATGATAATGATGCCGCTGACATACTCGATCTCCAACGGAATCCTTATAGGAATGATTACCTATGTACTCATGAACATGATATGCGGCAAGTTCAAGAAACTGTCTCCTGCGATGTACATTCTTGCAGCTCTTTTTATCCTCAAGTATATTTTAATCTAAACAATATAGGCTCTGATCAGGATTGTGATCAGAGCCTATATTGCTATTTCTTCAAGCGGCCGCTTTTTTTCAAGGCCTCGGAGATTATCCATTGAAGCTGTCCGTTTGTTGAACGGAATTCATCTGCCGCCCATTTCTCGATAGCTTCCATGGTCCGTGCATCTACTCGCAAGACGAAACTTTTAGTCTGCTCTTTAGGCATATCTCTCTATTAATGGTGAAGGGTTCCGGCATTTACCACAGGCTGTGCCGACTCGTCCGAGCAAAGGACTACGAGCAGGTTGCTGACCATAGCAGCCTTACGCTCCTCGTCAAGCTCTACAACATTATTATCCGCAAGCTGGTCTATAGCCATCTTGACCATGGATACAGCACCCTCCACAATCTTCTCACGAGCGGAAATGATTGCATCTGCCTGCTGACGGCGGAGCATTACTGCCGCAATTTCAGGAGCATACGCCAGATAATTGATACGTGCCTCGATCACTTCGATTCCGGCCATATCGAGACGCTCTGCAAGCTTCTGCTCAAGCTGGTCGTTGATCTCATCAGCATTTGAGCGAAGACTCAACTCTCCCTCGACTGCTGAATTATTGTCGTATGCATAATATCCCGCAACCTGACGAAGAGCTGCATCACTCTGCACTGCAACAAAGTTTGCAAGGGCATCCATACGCATCTCGCTCGCACTCTTCACCGACACAGAAGTCTGTCCGTTTTGCGTCTGGGTTGTTGTAGCAGGCTTAGGGGCATCGATATTGAAGACTGCCTTATATATTTCCTCCGACTTCACCTTCCATACAAGCACCAGACCGATCATGATAGGATTACCCATCTTGTCATTTACCTTGATCGGTTCAGCATTCAGATTTCTTGCACGAAGGGAAATCTTCTTTACAGTCATGAAAGGATTGACCCACCAGAATCCCTCCTTAAGAAAATTACCACGATATTTTCCAAAGAATACAAGAACCCTTGCCTGGTTAGGCTCAATGACCATCAAGCCAAAGAAGATGACGAGAGCCAACAGAATGGCAACTATGCCCAGTATAGCGGTAAGGCCATAGTCTACATTGACAGCATTAACAATCCCCCATACACCACCTCCAATTAGAGCCAGTGATAAGAAAAACATTACAAAGCCGTTTGCCTTGAAACCTTTGTACTCGTAATTTTGATTCTGTGCCATATGACTGCTTATTTAAAATGATATCATTTTGATATCACAAATATAATACAGATAATTTAAATTCCAACAACTTTTCTTATAAATGTGGAAGTATTCCTGGGATATTCCGTTATATTTACAAAAAGTTCATCGACTATGAGAGATCTTATTTTACGCTTCTGCCGTTGGGCGCTACCTCTATTGGGAGTATCAGCAGCCATATCATGCGATAATGTAATACTGTCTCCGGACATGTACGGATGTCCTCCTGCACCGGAATATGGAGTCCCTGTCATGCAGTTCCGCATCAGCGGCAAGGCCGAAGATGCCCAGACAGGAGAACCGGTCAAAGGCATTGCGGTCACCTACATAACTGAGGATAAATATGAGCATCCTGACACCACATGGACATCAGACAATGGAGAATTCATGATCCGGCAAAACAGTTTCCCGTCAGACAAGATGACCCTCAAATTCACCGATGTCGACGGAGCCAAGAACGGAGAATACTCAGTTGAAGAGGTCGAGGTCACACTTGTCAGGAAAGAGGAAAGCCAGGACGGATGGATGGTCGGCATTTACGCCGCCGACGACGTACAGGTAAAGCTTGATCCCGTACAGCCGGCCGATCCCGAATAAATCCGATTCTGCAATAAACACCAGCAGTTACACGCCCATTACAGCACCAGATCCATGGATGTAATGGGCGAAATTGCGCCAAAGGCACCAATGCCGCCGATCACATTGGTATAAGGATATATGGCGGCCTGACCGTATTCTGCGAAATCGTTCATGATCATATTGAAGTCTGCCTCGACGCAGCGCCAGCACTCCGGAGACATCCTGATCAGATGCATGTGGTAAGTATACTTCTTGTCGCCGGGATAATATGGCACAAGAAACTCCTTTGTGACCTTCTCACCGTCAAAATCCACATCTGAAAAAGCAACCAGGCAGTCGTGTGAGCGCGTATAGGCAGCCTCTCCGAACGTATAGAAAAACTGTACGAGCATAGGGTGACTGTCCATATTGACCGAGAGGGACTGGTAGGACTTGTGATTGACAAAATACTCAGCCCTGTCATAAACTCCATAATAACCGCGGTATATCCACACGGCATAGTAATCCCTGCATGAAGGATCATCAGTAAATGTAAGCCTCACACGCATGGCTTCAGGATTACCCATCCAGCCTCCGGAATTTGGAGCACTCATAGCCTGATAATGACCAAGGTCTATGTCCACCTCATCCAGCTCCACAATATAATCCGGGAATGCGTCCGGAACGACAGTGGAAGCCTTCGCCGAAGGCAATTCAGGATGGCTTGCCTCCACATCGAGTCTGCATCCGGGCTCGAATTTCTCCGTAGTATAGAAGGCTTCATCAGGAAAAGTTCTTGACACGCCATGATTCCTATGCAGGAACACGTCCTTACCATCAGCCTTAAGCCTCACCCTCATCAATCCCAGATCCACCGTATCGGGACTGCCGACCGGCAAAGTAGCGTCGACATAGACAACTGTCGTATCGCCAAGCCCTGCAAGCGACTGTATAAGTATGCGGCCCGTCTCATCAGAATCCGTTCTGATCTCGATTTCATATTCACAAGAGATCGCCGCCAGGAATGTCAACAAGCACAATATCTTTCTCATTTTCTGAATTTCAAAGTGTAACTGAATGTAGGGAGGATGGGAACCAGGCCGACCGCCTCGTATCTATCTCGTAAAGCCCACACTACCATTGCGTTCATCCTGCAGTATACGTTATAGATGCTGAGGTTCCAGATTGCCTCGTTTCCGCGTCTTGTGGTCTTATGGAAATTGAAGCCGACATCAAGCCTGTGATAGTCGGGCAGAGTCGCATTATTGGGTCCGGTGTAATAACGAAGTCCGGAAGAAGATGAACTCTGGGAT
This sequence comes from Bacteroidales bacterium, assembly GCA_017631175.1. Classification (GTDB taxonomy): domain Bacteria; phylum Bacteroidota; class Bacteroidia; order Bacteroidales; family UBA932; genus Cryptobacteroides. The sequence goes on along the minus strand of JAGBTT010000035.1, from coordinate 521 downwards.
TCCGTCGTAATCCTGTCGCCTGAGTGCCAGTTCCATCCCAGATACATCTCGAAACGATCGGTAAACCTATGGCTTACAGAAAGATTCAGTCTATGTCTGTTGTCCAATCTGTCCGGGAACCATGTCGGAAAGATATCTTCAAAGAAACGCTCGCTCCAGGACAAGGTATAATTTACGGCCGCATGAGTCTTGACGGTATTATACACCACAGACGTCTCCATTCCGTACGCCCTACCCCTTCCTTCAACGTATGTATGCTCCCAGTTCTGTATAGGAGGGAAAAGACGGTAGCCCTTGTATTCACGTATGTGCTCCATGGTCTTGTAGAATCCCTCGACCTCGATCGAAATGTTATGAGGCAGTGCGACATTCGTTCCGAGCGCGACCTGTCTTGAAAGCATCGGTTCTATATCCGCAGTCGAAGGCATCCAGACAGCGGACGGGAGATCGATGAATGTCGTGGTAAGACGATGGGCAAACTGATTCATCTCCGTATATGAAGCCTTTAGCGACCACATTTC
>JAGBTT010000034.1 GCA_017631175.1 Bacteroidales bacterium | reverse complement strand
CCGGACTTCCTGTAGCCAATTTCCTTCATATAAGGGGCCACTTCATCGGTAAGGAAGTTTTTCAAAATGAGATTCATACTCTTTAAAAATAATAAGTCAAACCAAAAAACGAAGCTCGTGCCTTGTCTGTGTTGAAATGCTGCTCAAAGAAGAGGCGGAAGTGGCTCACATCAAATCCGGCTCTCAAGGAAAAATTGGCAATGTTCTGCGCATCGGCGTAATAGCTCTGTCCTCCACCTACTGCGACTCCGACATATGGTATTACCCAATTCTTTGCGAACACAAATCCAAGTCGGTTCAGATCGCAATCCAATGATGCATAAACAGACCAATATCTATAGGCGTCCTGTAGTTTCATATTCAAAGGCATGGCATATGAAGCTCCCACTCCGACTTCAAGCGGAGTCCGCCAGATGACATATCTTCCTTCCAGTCCGAACATCGTCATGGCTCCGTCATACATATTCGAGAAACCATAGCAATTGAACGCTTTCCAGTCGATCTCCCATCTTTTGAAATGATTGTATTCAACAATTGCGGCCGGTTCAAGCACGACATTCAGTTCGAGATCGCGATCCAGATTGACTTCCACGCTGCTGCCTTTATATCCAACAGCTGAGAACTGAAGCTTGACCAATCCTGCCGGCAGATCTAAGGAATAAACGCCATTCATGTCTGCGTGAGTATTCCATGTCGGACCATTATGCACACTCACGAACGGCACCGGTTCTCCTGTCTTGGCATCGGTTATCAAACCGCTGATCCTGTACGTTACCTCCAAGGAGTCTGTTTGAGCATAAAGCCCCAACTGACCAATAAGACATGTAATAAATATCAATAAGAGTCTTTTCATAATCCCACCCGGTTTATTCTTCGATTATTAATATGCGTTTTGCGTTCGATCGAGGGTTCAGATAAAGATTATGTGATTCCACGATACGTCTTAAACGGGTTTCTTCAAGAGGGCAGATGACATGCATGTAGTAGTCCCAACCGAAGTCGATCTGCACCTTGTGCTTCAGGTTTACCAGCACGCACCAGGTCTCGTTTCGCAGGATAGCCCTTAACACATCGCGCAATTGTTCTCCATTGATCCTGTCTTTGTAGCGGTATCCTTTATTTTGATAATCCGCGACATAACCAATTGTCATATACTTACACTGCGATGCCTCGATGATTTCGACAGCGCACTCGACATAGCGGTTCTCAACCTCAAGATAGTCTTCCATGGTAAGGACAACACCGCCAAACGCTTTCCCGATATCGCTGAAATCCGTCCACTCATCCCTGCAATACACGCCATTATCGTCATATCCCTCAGGCGGATATTTGACGATTTCATGCGTGCGCCTAGCCCAATATAAACTGTCCAGGCGTCGATGTATTCTTTCTTCCAAGTTCATGATCAGTCCTCCTCTTTATATTCTACTGATTTTGGATATTTCTTGTAGTATCTTTCGCGTTGTGCATACGGGAATACCCCTTCACTTGTAGCACCTCCGCTATACTTCATTACCATTCTGCTGTCATGTGGGATAAAGTCATACCTCTTTGAATATTCCTTGAATGCTTCTTCAGACATAGGCACGCGATATATCCTATAAACATAGGAATCGAGACATACATGCTTGTATACCAATTCACAATATTCCGGATTGGAAGTATCTATGGACCTGCATCCTGTTTTTCTAAGAAGTCTCTTGAATTTACCAGGTTTCTGTTGAAAAGATGCTGAATAGGCGTATGTCACCAATTCGTCAAACTGTTCTGTCTTCCTGTCATAATGCTTGGCCATCTCTACCGCATCACAAGCATATGACGGCAGTCGCACAAATAACAAAAGCATGATCATCACAAGATTGATGGCCGAAAGGAGGAGCTTGGCCTTTTTAAGAACACCACCTTTCTTTAAAGCTCTGAAGAAGACAACAGGTGCGGAAATGATCAGAATCAGTACCAGCCACCACGCATATTGCAATATGCCCAATGAACCAAAAAAGGGATCGACAATAAGCACAGCCAAGAGCACGAATATGGCTATTGAAGGAAGTGCATATCCAAATATCGTCAGATTGCTTACCTGAGGATCCTGAGTTTTGTCACGATATAAATTAAGCTTCATTTCTGTTACCTTCTGGACAAATATAGGACTTTCCCCATTGCCTTCCAAACTCTTTACTAGCCAACTGGCATTCGTCCCCAAAATTATCGGTGCGACAAGAAACTGCATTTTCTTGTCGCACCGGTAATGTTTTTGGGGTTTGAAGCTGCAATTTAGCAAGCAGCTTTACCAGATCACCACTCTCTCCTCCTCAGGAAGGAACATGGCGCCGTCGGTAATGCCGAAGGCATCGTAGAAGGTCTGGATGTTGCGGAGGGTCGCGTTCACGCGGTTCTTGCCGAGCGAGTGCACGTCAACCTTTGTCAGACGGGCAGCTTCCTCGTCGCGGATGTTCTGGCCCCAGATGGTTGCGTATGAGATGTAGAAGCGCTGGGCAGCTGTAAAGCCGTCGATCGGCTCAGGCTCGCCGGCAGTCTCGAATGTGTTCTGGAGTGCTGTGTAAGCCACTCTGAGACCACCCTGGTCGGCGATGTTCTCACCAAGAGAAAGGGCTCCGTCAGCCATAAGGGCAGGCTGACCGTCCTTTGCAGGGAGGATCACGATCTTGTTGAACTGATCAACAAGGATGTCGGTGCGCTCCTTGAATGCCGCAGCATCAGCCTTTGTCCACCAGTTGGCCATGTTTCCGTCCTTGTCGAACTCGCGTCCCTGGTCATCGAAGCCGTGAGTCATCTCGTGTCCGATCACCACTCCGATAGCACCGTAGTTCACGGCGTCGTCAGCCGACGAGTTATAGAACGGCGGCTGGAGGATGGCTGCAGGGAAACAGATCTCGTTTGTTGTAGGATTGTAATATGCATTAACAGTCTGAGGCGACATGAACCATCTTTCACGATCCACCTCCTTGCCAAGGTCAGCAAGATTATCAGCTGTATACCAAGCACTTGCACGCTTGATATTCTCCCAATACGAAACCTTAGGATCGATTGTAAGAGTCGAGTAGTCCTTCCACTTGTCTGGATAGCCGATCTTCACTGTGAATGTGTTGAGCTTCTCATGAGCCTTGGCCTTTGTCTCATCCGACATCCACTCGAGGGCATCGATGTGCTGGCCGAGCGCCACCTGGAGGTTCTTCACCATCTGGGTCATGCGCACCTTGTCGCTCTCAGGGAAATACTTCTTCACGTATACCTGGCCGATAGCATCCGAAAGGAGTCTGTTAGGCACTCCCATCGCGCGCTTCCAGCGCGGACGCATCTCCTGCTGGCCGGACATCTGACGGCCGAAGAAGTCGAAATGCGCAGCATAAAGTTCGTCACCAACATAACCTGCAGCGCTCGCGATCACGCTTGCAGCGAGATATGTCTTCACTGTCTCGATGTCCTCGTTGTTATACAGTCCGATAACGGCCTCGATGACATCAGGCTGGCCTACAATGACCTTGTCGAACTCACCGATTCCCATCTGGCCGAAATATGCGTTCCAGTTGAAATCAGGATACTTGGCAAGAAGCTCTGCCTTGGTCATGGCGTTGTAGTTGGCAGTCACGTTGCGAAGCTCCACATTGCTGCGGAAAGCCTCCGCCATCTTGGTCTCGAACGCGAGAACCTTCTCAGCTGCAGCGGCAGGAGACTCCCAACCGAGCAATGTGAATGCCTTGGTAAGCCACTGCACATAACCCTCGCGGAGTGCCTGATTTGCAGCCTCGAGGTAGTAATCACGGTTGCCCATTCCAAGACCTGCCTGGTCGATGTAGAGCACGTTCATGGTGCTGTTGAGAAGGTCAGCGCTCACGCCTGTGCTGAACATCGGATTGCTCGAGCATGTGTGGATGATTGCGAGAGCATAAGGAAGGTGCTCACGGTTGTTCACCGACATGAGCATGTCGATGTCCGCTTTCAAAGGAGCCACTCCCTCAGCATTCAGACGTACCGAATCAAGACCCATATTGTAAAGGTCTGCGATCTTCTGGTCCACGGTGCCAGGCTTCGTCTTCGACTTCGCGATCTCTGCAAAAAGCTCATTCAGACGCACCTCGTTGGTCTCACGCAGCTGGTCGAATGTACCATAGCGTGCGAACTCCGGCTTCAGCGGATTCGCAGCCTGCCAGCCGCCGGTAGCATACTGATAGAAGTCGTCATTGAGAGCCACGCTCTCGTCAAAATTAGCGCGATTGATAGCAGGAACTTCCTCAGCCTGTTTCACGTTACAACCCACCATAAGTGCAATTGTCGAAAAGGTTAAAAGTAGTTTTTTCATATGATCATTTCTTATTGTTCTTACTGAAGCACTACATTCTCCTCGATGAGGTCGAGAAGGTCGTCTATATCCTCGTAAGTTGCTGCAGTCGTGAGGACTGTCAGGAGCTTGCAGGCATCCTCGGAACCCACTGCCGCACAGATGAAGTTGCACGCGAGGTTGTCCTCTGTCTCAAGCTCGAAGCCGAAGGCGGTCCTGCCCAGGAAGTCATATTCTGCAATCGGGCTCTCATCCGGCTGAGGGCCGTTCTCGCCGATCAGGTCGGCGTATGTATCCTCCGCCTCTATAAGCGCATCCGAGCCCTCCGGCATAGGTCCGTAACTGATAACAACCGATCTTGGGTCACCACCCACAGCGGAAATATCAATCATCGCACACTCTCTGCCGTCAGGCTCAGTATACATTTCAGTCTCTACATGCCAGATTTCCGGCACCATGAGTTCCACTCCACCGAAGCAGACTCTCATAAGTTTCACGTCACTCATACTATATTGTGTTAATTAGATTCAATCACGCAAATCTAATCAAATTTGTATGAATAACCATGAAACCCGAGGCATCTTATTGCTCTGCTTCCCAGGCGGCGATGTTGCGGCTCTGGTCTACCCAGATCAGTTTCGAGGTGTCGTAACCTCGGGCCTGAGCCTCGTCAAGCACCATCTGCAGAAGCGCAGGATCCGGCTTCGGGGTGCGGGACAGGATCCAGAGATAGTTCTCCGACTTGCTGCCCACCAGAGAGATCTGGTAGTTCTCATCGACCATCATGACGTTGTAATCGGAATAGAAGAACAGGAAGAATGACACTCTCAAGGCACCTGGTTCTCCTTTCGGATCAGGATACTTGGCCTTGCCCTCGGCCAGCTTGAACTTGCCGTCCTTCCATCCTGTGTTCAGCACGATCACCTTACCGTCATCCTGAAGGATGTACTGGGCCATGGTATTGTCCATGCCCCTCTCGAAGCTGTGGTCATAGCGCGCAATCTCATACCACTCTCCAAGATAGCGGTTCAGGTCAAACTCAGTGACTGTGGAATTGTCGAAATCCTTGGAACATGCCCAGACAGGAAGTGCAGCCGCAAAAAGGCTTAAAATCATCAGACGTTTCATAACACTACATTTAAAAAACTAACGCCTGACGCCATGTCAAAAATCGTTCCTGATTATATGCCCTTCTCCAGGCGGGAGATCAGACCCTCGTCTGCGGGAAGCCACCGGACTGAACGGAGAGTATCGCGGGTTAGCCACACAGCGGCTTCATGTTCGTTAAGCTGGAGCGATTCCGATTGCAGGGTGCAGATGAAGCAGTGCATGGTCAGATGGAACTCGGGGTAATCCCACTCAACCGTTTCAATTAGATCGCCAACCTGTATTTCTGCATCGAGTTCCTCTTTGATTTCGCGCACCAGAGCTTCCTGCGGAGTCTCCCCAGGCTCCATCTTGCCGCCGGGAAATTCCCACCAACCCTTCCATGGACCATATCCACGCTGAGTCGCAAAGACTTTTCCGTCCTTGACTATTATCGCCGCTACTACTTCTATCGTCTTCATGATTCTTCCTCTTTTGACTGCTCCTGTACGCTTCGGGGGACATGATACCGTGCGTGGACACAAATAATCAGACACATTGTACAAAGTTAGAAAGATTAGTGACACCTTACCAATCGTCTCTCAAAAACAACGTGCCATTAATTAGCCGAAGAAAAAAAGAATTGCTAACTTTGCGATAACCAACACTTGAATGACATGAAAAGAATTCTGATGATTGCGGCGCTGTGCCTGATAGGCATGGGAGCTATGGCACAAGGCAAAAAAGGCAAGGGAGCGGAATCGCCTGTGCCGATGTACGAGGTAAAGTCAGGCATCGTGACGATGGAGATGGAGATGATGGGACGGAAGATCGTCCAGGAGATCTACTTCGACGAATACGGCGCAAAGCAGGCGATGATGATGGAAATGCGCGGAAAGAAGATGAGGGCCGTAGAAGCAGACGGAGAGTATATCGTTATCGATGACGAAGCCTTGACAGCATTCAGGATGCCGGCCATGGGCATGGGTGGAAACGAAAAGATCAACTTCCTTGACAAATCGGAAAAGAACATCAAGAAGAACAAGATCAAAGAGCTTGGAACAGAAATTATTGCAGGAAAGGAATGCACCAAGTACTCAGTTGCCGTCTTCATGATGGGACAGGTTGTCAAGCAGTTCGTATGGGTATATAAAGGCATCACCCTCAAGACAGCCATCAGCACCGATTTCGGCGAGATGGGAATGGCTGCCACCAGTCTCGTCGAGGATGTGGAGATTCCTGCAGAAACGTTCGAGGTTCCGGAGGGAATCGAGGTCCAGACAATGAGCCACGGAGGACATATGGGTGGCGGCCCGGAATTCTAAACCATCAGCACTCATCCAGTTGACACTCAACAATTTAAGCATATATGCCTGCTGTCATTTGCAGCAGGCATATATGCTTAAATCACTAATAATCAGCACATTAAGTGCTAACAGATTTAGAACCTGAGAGCCAAAGTCATGCCGGCAGTCGGTTGAACACCAGAAGTTGTGCGAACATAATTCACTGAAGGATAAAGATCTACATCAAGACCATAGTAACCTGACTTTCTGAGGTCTTCCATGTACATGTTCTTTACTTTTGCCACGCGGACACCGTCTACTATCGCACAGATGTCAATTGCCAGCAAGCCAGCAATACCCATCAGTACAAGTGTGTCCGATTCCGCAATTGCAGAAATGCCGGTCAGCATGTAGCAGCCGACATGACCGCCAAGATAAGCAAATCCGCGTCCCCATTCGCCGCAGATCATCTGACCCAGACCCGGAATGAAGAAGGAAGCGATGCCCGAGCCGACAGGACTATACCTGTCATATAACGATTTCTGATAGAGACGGTAATCATAGACCTTTGCCATCTCCTTGTATTTCATCATAGGAGCCACAGCCAGAGAAGACATCTGGTCGAACACCTCGTTGCGTCCTGTCGCATAACGGATCATGAGGATTTCGTTCTTAAGCATTGTGTATGTCACTCCGTCCGGTTCGTCCCAGAGACGGAACCTCACATAGTCAGGACCTACCTCGTCCACTATCGCGGCGATATCCTCGCCATTTCTCTTGGTCACAAAGTCCTGGGCAGCAGCGGAAACCGCAAAGAATGCCAGAACAGAAAGGAGCATGATCAGTCTTTTCATATATATCCTGTTTAGTTATTGCAAATTTACGTATATTTCGACAACAAGACAATAGATGCAAAACCCTTCGCCTACATTGCATTCCCGTCAAGATTTTTTACTACCTTTACAAATTATTGTAAAGACTCATAAAATAACACAATAACATACTTATGGAAAGAATCATCGAATGCGTTCCTAATTTCAGCGAAGGACGCAACATGGAAGTCATCAACTCAATCGTGGCAACTATTGAGAAGGCAGGTGGTGTAAAGGTTCTGGACGTTGATCCGGGCGAGGCTACCAACCGTACAGTGGTAACATTTGTAGGAAGTCCTGAGGCTGTCCTCGAGGCTGCATTCCAGGGCGTTAAGCGTGCCGGCGAACTGATCGACATGCGTCAGCATCATGGTGCACACCCACGCTCAGGTGCTACCGACGTGCTTCCTCTCATCCCTATTTCCGGTATTACACTCGAAGAATGCGCTGAACTGGCAAGAAAGCTGGCTGAGCGCATTTATAATGAGCTCGAAATCCCATGCTACTGCTATGAGGCTGCTGCCCAGAGGCCTGAGCGCAAGAACCTTGCGGTATGCCGCGCCGGCGAATATGAGGCTCTGCCTGAGAAGATGGGCGACCCTCAGCGCCAGCCAGACTTCGGTCCGGGCGAATACACCGAGCGCACAGCGCAGGCAGGTGCTACCAACGTAGGAGCGCGTGACTTCCTCATCGCGGTTAACTATAACCTCAACACGACTTCGACACGCCGTGCGAATGCGATCGCATACGACGTGCGCGAGAAGGGACGTCCGAAGAGAGAGGGCAACCCTATCACCGGTAAGATCGTGAAGGATGAGAACGGCAAGACCGTGATGATTCCGGGTACATTGAAGGGCTGCAAGGCTATCGGCTGGTTCATCGACGAGTACGGCATCGCTCAGGTATCGATGAATATTACAGATATCAACACTACCCCACTCCACGTTGCTTTCGACGAGGTATGCCGCGCAGCACAGGCTCGTGGACTTCGCGTGACAGGAACTGAGATCGTGGGTCTCGTTCCTAAGCGCACCCTCATCGAGGCTGGCCGTTACTTCCTCGAGAAGCAGCAGCGCTCGACAGGTATCTCTGACGAAGAGATTATCAAGATTGCTGTGAAGTCAATGGGACTCGACGACCTCAAGCCGTTCGAGCCAAAGGAGAAGGTGATCGAGTATCTGATCGAGGACGAGGCGACTGCAGCAGCAAAGGAGAGACTCGTACGCATGACATGCAAGGGCTTTGCTAACGAGACTGCATCAGAGTCACCGGCTCCAGGCGGCGGATCGATCTCAGCATACATGGGAGCTCTCGGAGCTGCTCTCGGAACAATGGTAGCTAACCTTTCTTCACACAAGGCAGGATGGGATGCACGCTGGAAGGAGTTCTCTGACTGGGCAGACAAGGGACAGGCTGTGATGAACAGACTCCTTGCCCTTGTTGACGAGGACACCGCAGCGTTCGACAAGATCATGGCAGCTCTCGGCATGCCTAAGGGTTCTGACGAGGAGAAGGCTGCACGCGCCGCTGCCCTCGAGGCTGCAACCCTCTATGCTACTGAGGTTCCATTGAAGACCATGAAGGCTTCTCTCGAGGTGTTCCCTATCGTGAAGGCTATGGCTACAGAGGGTAACCCTGCATCGGTTTCTGACGCAGGCGTGGGCGCACTCGCAGCACGCAGCGCCGTCCTCGGAGCACAGATGAACGTACGCATCAACGCTGCCGGCCTCGCTGACAAGGCTGCAGCAGAGAAGCTCTGCGCAGAGGCTGCAGAAATCGCCGCCGCCGCAATCGCCGCAGAGGCAGAAGTCCTCGAAATCGTTAACGCAAAGCTCTAACATACATATGAACAAATTCCATGAAGATATATTGGCTGGCATTCCGGTGATACTCCCGGAGCCAAAGCCTTATGACACAACAGTAAGCCACGCCCCTAAGCGCAAGGAGATCCTCAGCGCGGAGGAGAAGGTGCTGGCCATCAAGAACGCCCTCCGCTACTTCCCTGTCGAGAACCACGCGGTTCTCGCAGAGGAGTTCGCGCAGGAGCTCAAGGAGTACGGCCGCATCTACATGTACCGTCTCCGTCCTGATTACGAGATGTACGCGCGCCCTATCGACGAGTATCCTGCAAAGTCAAAGCAGGCTGCTGCGATCATGGCGATGATCCAGAACAACCTCGACTATCGCGTTGCCCAGCACCCTCACGAGCTGATCACATACGGAGGAAACGGAGCCGTGTTCCAGAACTGGGCACAGTACCGCCTCGTGATGCAGTACCTCGCGACAATGACTGACGAGCAGACTCTCGTGATGTACTCGGGCCATCCTCTCGGACTCTTCCCTAGCCACAAGGACGCTCCGCGCGTGATCGTGACCAACGGTATGGTGATTCCGAACTATTCGAAGCCAGACCACTGGGAGAAATTCAACGCTCTCGGTGTATCACAGTACGGTCAGATGACAGCCGGTTCATATATGTACATCGGTCCTCAGGGTATCGTTCATGGAACCACAATCACCGTGATGAACGCTGCCCGCAAGCAGCTTAAGGCACGCGGCCTTGCCGGCACTGAGGAAAACATGAAGGGCATGCTCTTCGTTACAGCAGGTCTCGGCGGCATGTCAGGCGCACAGCCAAAGGCCGGCGTGATTTCAGGCGTTGTGAGCGTCTGTGCGGAGGTCAACCCTCACGCTGCGCACAAGCGCCACGACCAGGGCTGGGTTGACGAGATCCATGAGGACCTCGACGTGCTCATCCCACGTATCCGCAAGGCAATGGAGGACAAGGAGGTCATCTCGATCGCATACCTCGGTAACGTCGTCGACCTTTGGGAGAGACTTGCTGAGGAGAATGTACACGTGGACCTCGGTTCCGACCAGACATCGCTCCACAACCCATGGGCAGGTGGTTACTACCCTGTGGGATATTCATATGAGGAATCCAACCGCATGATGGCAGAGGAGCCTGAGAAGTTCAAGGAGTGCGTGCAGGAGTCTCTCCGCCGCCACGCCGCTGCAGTCAACAAGCTGGCTGACAGAGGAATGTACTTCTTCGACTATGGTAACGCGTTCCTTCTTGAGGCATCACGCGCCGGCGCTGACGTAGTCCGTGAGGACGGCCGCTTCAAGTATCCTTCATACGTACAGGACATCATGGGACCTCTCTTCTTCGACTACGGATTCGGCCCGTTCCGCTGGGTATGTATGTCAGAGAACCCTGAGGACCTCGCTAAGTCAGACGCTATCGCTGCTCGCGTACTCCGCGAGATCATGGCCGAGGCACCGGAGGAGATCCAGGGCCAGATGATGGACAACATCCGCTGGATCGAGGAAGCAGGCCGCAACAACCTCGTGGT
>JAGBTT010000033.1 GCA_017631175.1 Bacteroidales bacterium | reverse complement strand
TGGCCTCAGAGGGGAATGATCGTGGTGCTGGTCCTTGTGCTGGCCCTTGTGTGGGGATGGTTCATGAGCATGATGGGCACGAAGTGGTTCGTGGGATATTTCCCTGCCAACCCTCTGCCGTACCTTGACTGCTGCGTGACCGTGCTGATCCTTACTGCCCAGGCTTTGTCCGCACAGAAGAAGTGGGATTGCTGGATAGCATGGCTTTTCGTGAACGTGGCCAATCTGACATTGTACCTGAAGGCTGGTCTGGTATTCATGCCGATAGTCAGCTGCCTGTATCTGATCAACGGTATCTGGTCGCTGTTCACATGGTATAAACTGTATAGAAAAAATGCATAATATGAACGATATACTTTTGAAGATTGAGGGCCTGAGGGCCAGTGTAGAGGACAAGGAGATCCTTAAGGGTGTGGATCTGGTGATCCGCAAGGGTGAGATCCATGCGGTGATGGGACCGAACGGTGCGGGAAAGAGTACGCTTTCGGCTGTCCTCGCAGGAAAGCCGCAGTTCACGGTGACCGCAGGCAGCATCGAGTTCCTCGGACAGGACCTTCTGGCGATGTCTCCTGAGGAGCGTGCATGGGCAGGCATCTTCCTTTCGTTCCAGTATCCGGTGGAGATTCCTGGTGTGACCATCACAAACTTCATGAAGACTGCAGTCAATGCACATCGTGCTGGCAAGGGACTCGAGCCGTTGAAGGCTGGCGACTTCCTGAAGCTGATGAGAGAGAAGATGGCTTTCGTGCAGATGAAGCCGGAGTTCGCAAAGCGTGAGGTGAATGTCGGATTCTCCGGCGGTGAGAAGAAGCGTAACGAGATCTTCCAGATGGCGATGCTTGATCCGACTCTTGCTATCCTTGACGAGACCGACAGCGGACTGGACGTGGATGCACTGCGTATCGTCGCGAACGGTGTGAACGCCCTCCATACTCCTGAAAAGGCTGCGATCGTCATCACTCACTATCAGAGACTTCTTGATTACATTGTTCCTGACGTGGTGCATGTGCTCAAGGACGGAAAGATCGTTAAGACTGCGGGCAAGGAGCTTGTGGCTGAGATCGAGGAGAAGGGTTACGATAATCTGTAGGATATGGAAGAGATTATTAGGAACAAGGAATATAGATTATATATTCTTGATGGTCATGGAACTTGTTGTTCCGATGACCCCCGACCCGTGCCTTCGGCACTTACTCACCCCCTACGCGGGGGTGCGATGTCATCTCCACAATCAAGTTCCATGACCATTCCTAAGCATATCGTGGTGGAAAGGGACGCGTGTATCGACATGGTGCTTCTTGTGATGCCTGGGGTGAGCTGCGATGTGAAGCTGGATGTGAGGTTGGCTGGCGAAGGTGCTGAGGCGAATATATATGGCGCATATGTGTGCGGCTCGCAGGAGAGGGTGAAGATTTCGGTGGACATGCATCATGATCTCCCTCATTGCAACTCGCGTCAGCTTTTCAAAGGTATCGCCGGTGGTACTTCAAGGGTGGATTTCTATGGTAAGATCATAGTGGCGCAGGATGCACAAAGGACAGAGGCATACCAGGAAAACCACAATATCCTTCTGACAGATGGCGCCAAGGTGGACACCAAGCCGCAGCTGGAGATCTATGCAGACGATGTGAAGTGTTCTCACGGAGCGACCATCGGACGCCTCAATGAGGAGGAGCAGTTCTACATGCGCTCGCGAGGCATCTCTCTCGAGGACGCGAAGGTTCTTCAGATGATATCCTTCATTGCTCCGGTCCTTGAAAATATCCCTGAGCCAGATCGCGAAGCTGTTGCAGCACAGTTTGAGGACGCTATCCGCAATATTGTCAGAAACATATGATAACGAATCCCAATGTCAAGATAAATCTCGGATTGAACATCCTTCGCAGAAGGGAGGACGGTTTTCATGATCTCGAGACTCTTTTTGTTCCATATTTCGGAATAAGTGATACGCTGGAGATAATTGTCGGCGATGATTACAGCCGTACTTCTGCCGCCCTTTTTGCAAAGTATGGGGCGCAGGCGATGCCGCAGTCGCAGGGCAGTGTGAAGCCTGAAGGTGTGTTCGGTGTCGAGACTGCGGAATCCGTGGCTCCGAAGCTGGTGCAAGGCATGTCCGAAGACGGCAAGCTGATGATCACCATAGCACGTGGCGAGGGAGTTGACTGGGATCCCCTAAAGGATCTTACTGCTAAGGCCTATTTCATTCTTGCAGAGGATTTCAAGCTGCCGCCGGTCAAGATCTTCCTTGAGAAGACATCTCCTGTGGGAGCGGGGCTGGGAGGAGGCTCTGCAGACGCAGCGTTCGCGCTGAAGATGCTGAATGAACTGTGTGAGCTGGGACTTTCAGAGGAACAGCTTGCCGGTTACGCATCTTGTCTGGGCAGTGATTGTGCCTTCTTTATATATAACAGGCCGATGATAGGCGAGGGCAGGGGAGAAAAATTGACTCAGCATGACCTCTGCTTGGATGATTATGACCTCCAGGTGATAACACCCGCAGGCATCGCTGTGTCGACAAAGGACGCTTATGCCGGTATCAGACCTCATATGCCTGAGGTTTGTCTCAGAGAGGCTCTGGCTCGTCCTGTTGAGGAGTGGGATGGAATCCTGGTCAACGATTTCGAGGAGACGGTGTTTGCCAGGTATCCTGAGCTGGCCGCGATCAAGCGCTCGCTTTACGACTGCGGAGCAGTCTATGCAAGCATGTCCGGATCAGGTTCGGCGCTGTTTGCAATTTACGGAAAGTAAAAAAGAGAAAAAATTTAAAGAAAAAGAAAAATGTGGCGAAACGGCTGTATCTGTGTTGAACGGATATGGCCGTTTTCCTGTTTATATGTTCCTTTGGAACAAAAACGATGAGAAGGTGCATGGCGATTGTGGCGGGACTGGCGATGATGGTGTCCTGTGGTCTGAAGGAGATAGGAGGGGAACTTCCGCAGAAGAACGAAGGTATATGGAAGGGACCCGGGGCGGACCTGAAGCCTGGTGGTCTGGGATCGGTGAAGAGGTCGGTCTGGTATGTTACGGGATTTGACTACCCGGAAGGATATGACTGGATGTCTGATCCGGAGGCGGGGAGTGTCAGGTGTTCTCTTGTCGTATATGCCAATGCTGTTCCGATGCTCAAGATTCCGGTCGGAACAGAGTACCAGACCAGTGCGGCTCCGGATATGCACAGGATGATTGAAGGTGACCTGTATACGGATTTCTCGACAGATTCGATGACTGTCATAAAGAAGAACGGAAAGTATCTGTTTTCTTATCCCGGGCGTGAAATGATGATAGGAATGCATGCAGACTCGTCTGGTGTGTATACCTTAGGACAGTCCAGACGGGGTAAAGGGTTCTCATTCAGAAGGGATGGTGGACTTCTGTTTGAAAATGCCAAAGGAGACCTTCTTGGACAGATGGTTGTTACAGATGGTGGATGCGCCTTCGCTTTTTCGGAAGAGGTAGCTGGTGCGGGCAAGGAACGCTATTATCTGTATCGTGATGGAAAAGTATCTCAGATAGCAGTGCGTGAAGATGTAAGAAAGGTTCTGGATGTGACGGTGTCTGATGGTGAAGTGTATTACATAGCCACCCTTACGGGCATAACGCATCCTGTGCTTGTGTGCGAGGACGGTATGTATATGCTTGAATTTCCCTTGAGTGTGCGTGTTGATTCCTGCCGTTTCATTGCTGCGGAGGGCGAGATACTGATCGAAGGGGTCTTTTCGACGCATACGGGGCTTATGACCAGCGGATTGTGGCGAAAGGAGGTGCGCGAGTGCATTTTCCCTGCAGGGATGGTTCTCTGGGCTTCTTATACAGACGGAGGTGGAGTGTCATGCCTTTTGGCTCATTGTTCGGCAGACGACCTCAGGATATCAAGATGCGGGGAATTGATAGCCTTTCCTGAAGGCTATACGGCCATGGGAACAGCTCCGCTCGCGATGGTGGACGGCATCCTGCATGTAGGCATGACGTCTATGGACGGAGCACAACCGGCGGTATGGATGGACGGTGAATTAAAGAAACTGAATTTCAACGGATACATTTCATCCATATCCGTATGGGAACCGTGATTATGACTGAGGGGCTTCCCAGGATATCGTGCGGCTCTGGTCAGGATTTACCTTGATGCTGACCTTCAAGGCCTCTTCCGGAAGAAGTTCCTCAATGTTTTCAGGCCATTCCATGATGCAGAGATATCCGCTGTCGAGATAGTCGTAAAGACCTATCTCGATGGCCTCCTGCAGCTTGTTGATCCTGTAGAAGTCGAAGTGGTACATTGGCTCTCCGTCAGCGCGCATATATTCGTTGACGATTGCGAACGTAGGGGAACCTACAGGGTCGGTCACGCCCAGTACCTTGCAGATAGCTGTCGTGAATGTGGTCTTTCCGGAACCCATGGGTGCAAAGAATGCCACCAGAGTGTTGTCTCCGATCTTTTCGAGAAATTCGGCCGCAGCCCTTTCGAGGTCCTCGACCCCGCTGATTGTCACTTCGTGCTTCATGCTGCAAAGATATGCATTAATGTTCAAATAAAGAAAAGCGGACAGACATCACTGCCGGTCCGCTTGATTTGGTTTAGGTTTTAAGCAAATAGAATTTTGCGTTATTGTATAGAAATGTGTCTTTAGAGTTTCAGTTCATTCCTCCACAGCAGTTGATCACTTGTCCGGTGACATAGGCTGAGAGGTCGCTTGCAAGGAAGAGTGCCACTCCTGCCACATCTTCCGGTGTGCCTCCTCTGCGCAGAGGAATCTGTTTCTCCCATTGCTGACGCATCTCCTCTGAGACTGCCCCCGTCATGTCAGTTGCAATGAACCCCGGTGATATACAGTTGGCGCGGATTCCGCGTGAGCCCATCTCCTTGGCGATCGACTTTGTCAGTCCCACCAGTCCTGCCTTCGAAGCTGCATAGTTGCACTGTCCTGCATTGCCCGCGAGTCCCACAACCGAAGACATGCAGATGATGCTTCCGCCTCTCTGGCGTGCCATGACAGGTGTGCATGCATGGATAAAGTTGAATGCGGACTTGAGGTTGGTGTCGATGACCGCATCCCACTGTGCCTCATCCATCCTCATCATCAGTCCGTCCTTGGTTATGCCTGCGTTGTTTACCAGTATGTCGATGCGTCCAAATCCGGACTTCACGTCTTCAACTACCTTGTGCGCGTCCTCGAAGGACGCTGCATCTGAAGCATAGGCCTTGGCCTTTGCTCCCAAAGCTTCAAGCTCAGCTACCAGTGAACATGCAGCTTCATGCTGTGACCTGTAAGTGAAGGCTACGTCTGCTCCTTCTGCTGCAAACTTCAGGGCGATGGCCCTTCCGATGCCTCTTGTAGCGCCTGTAACAAGCGCTGTCCTGCCTGTCAATAATCCCATATCCGAATGATTAACCAGCATGCAAAATTACCCATCTATTCCACATTGCCAAAAATATCAGACATGAATTTGGTCAAAACCACGCGGTTGTGGCGAAATACCGTCTTTTGTGGTCAAAAAAAACTATCTTTGCACCCGAAATCACGAAAAACAACAATAAAAGACAATAATATGGCAAGCGAAATAAGAGACATCCAGCTCTGGCCTGACGGCAGGCTCAAGATCGATTGGGTAAGGCACCACATGCCTCTTCTCAACGGACTCGAGGAAGAGTTCAAGGCAACACTTCCGTTCAAGGGACTTAAGGTAGCACTCTCGGTTCACCTCGAGGCTAAGACCGCTTATCTGTGCGAAGTGCTCGCAGCAGGTGGCGCTGAGATGTATGTTACAGGAAGCAATCCGCTTTCTACCCAGGACGACGTAGCTGCAGCCCTCGTTCAGGCAGGTCTGAATGTGTTTGCATGGTATGATGCAACTCCGGAGGAATATGAGGCACATATCCGCCGCGTGCTGGAGGTAGGACCGAACATCATCATTGACGATGGCGGAGACCTTGTGAACCTGATGCACACTGAATATACAGACCTTATCCCGAATGTCATCGGAGGCTGCGAGGAGACCACAACAGGCATCCTCAGACTCGTGCAGCTGAACAATGCTAAGGCTCTGAAGTTCCCTATGATGCTTGTCAACAATGCAGATTGCAAGCACCTCTTCGATAATCGCTACGGTACAGGTCAGTCGGTTTGGGACGGTATCAACCGTACTACAAACCTCATCGTTGCAGGTAAGAACGTGGTGGTAGCAGGTTACGGCTGGTGCGGAAAGGGCGTGGCAATGCGCGCCAAGGGTCTCGGTGCCGAGGTCATCGTTACCGAGGTTGACCCTATCAAGGCAATGGAGGCGGTTATGGACGGCTTCAAGGTCATGAAGATGGACCAGGCGGCTCCGCTTGGAGACATCTTCGTGACAGTTACAGGCTGCGATGGCGTCATCACCAAGGATCATTTCGTGAAGATGAAGGATGGAGCTATCTGCTGCAACGCAGGACACTTCGACTGTGAGGTGGATGTGGCAGGTCTTCGCCAGATCGCAAAGGAGGTCAAGCCGGCACGCAAGAACATCATCGGATACACACTCGAGAACGGCAACAAGATATATATCATCGCAGAGGGTCGTCTGGTGAACCTCGCGGCAGGTGACGGACACCCGGCAGAGATCATGGACATGTCATTCGCAATCCAGGCTCTCAGTGCTAAATACCTTGTGGATAACCGTGACAGCATATCACGCGAGCCTGGTCAGATGGTCAACGACGTTCCGCTTGCGATCGACCAGGAGGTTGCTGCCCGCAAGCTTGCATACTGGGGCTGCGAGATCGATACTCTCACTCCGGAGCAGCACCGCTACCTCTTCGGAGAATAGTCGTGCAATAGAACACCAACACCACCGATGTAAAAACCGTGCTACCCCTCTGGCCGCAGAGGGAGGGGCCCGCTCCGAAGGAGTGGGAGGGATTGTTTTTACATCGGTGGTGTTGGTGTTCTGCTAGAAGTATTTCCTTTCGTTTCTATCCAGAGCGATGAAGATGAAGATCAGGATGGTGAAGGCCCAGAGTGACGAGCCTCCGTAGCTGACAAGCGGCAGAGGGATACCGATCACCGGCATCAGTCCGATCGTCATACCTATATTAATAAAGAGGTGCATGAAGATGCAGCAGGCGACGCAGTAGCCGTATATACGTGTGAAGGCCTCCCTGCTGCGTTCTGCATTCTTGATGATCCTCATGATCAGGAATACATATAGAAGTATCACGACCGTACATCCGAAGAATCCCCATTCCTCTCCTATGGTGCAGAAGATGAAGTCTGTACTTTGCTCCGGCACGAATCCGAATGTGGTCTGTGTGCCGTTAAGATATCCCTTTCCGAACAACCCACCCGAACCTATCGCGATCTTTGACTGATTGACGTTATAACCTACTCCGGATGGGTCTTCCTTCATGCCCAGAAGCACTTCGATACGTTTCCTCTGATGGTCCTGGAGCACGCTGTTGAAGATGAAGTCGGCGGAGAATACCAGCATGATGCCCCCGACCATGGCCACAAGGGCAAGCTGGGAGAATGTGTTCATCTCCCTGAAGGCGAAATATGCGGCGGCAGGAAGCAGCAGTCCAAGCACTATCAGCAGGATATGAAGTGGCTTCACGCGTGCGATGAAAGGAACATCGGCGTCCTCGGTCACCTCTATGTCTTCCGGCGCTTCGTCAGTGACCACCATCTCTGCAACGGTGTCCTCGTCATGGTATTGTATGGCCCTGTCAAGTATCGTCGGTATGAAGGCCATCAGCACTATGACAGGCACTCCGACGATGAACCACCACTTGATCCTTCCCGAATACAGGCATATGCACAAGGAGCCTACGCCGGCCATGACCAGGATTGCCACGAAAGGCGAAGCGGTCAGCGTCAGGATGAAGATCAGGATCGCCATGCCGATGATGAAGATGAACCATCCCGACAGGCCTTCGCGATACAGCATGAATATGAATCCTACGTAGACCAATGCGGAACCGGTCTCACTCTGGAGCACGATGATTCCCATCGGTACAAGTATCAGGAGCGCTGTGATGATGAAGTCCTTCAGACGTCCTATCCTGTAACCGAGCTGACTCATCACCGTCGCCAGCATGAGCGACGTGGATATCTTCGATATTTCCGCCGGCTGGAATCTGACAGGTCCGAACTCGAACCATGACCGCGATCCCTTCACCTCGATTCCGAGGAAGATGACCGCCACCAGCAGTGCCAGTGTTCCCAGATATATCGGCAGGGACAGCCCCTCGTAGACACGCGGATTGAGGACGAACAATATGAATCCGGCAAGTCCGAAGGATGTGAGTATCCATACGAACTGCTTTCCGCTTCTGCAGCTCCAGTCAAAGATGGACGACGGCTCCGACGACTGGACGGAAGCATAGATGTTCATCCAGCCGATGATGATCAGAAGCAGGTAACAGATCACCAGCTTCCAGTCGATGGTCTTTGCCAGACCTCTTCCTCTATGTCCTCCAAGATCCCTCATCCTTTATTTCTTTACTTTTACCCTGTCCAGAAGATTCGCGTCGAGCATTCTCTTCTCCAGTGCCTTCCTGTCATCTCCGATTTCTCCGTTGAGGTACATCTCTGTCAGCAGCGAAGCGATAGGGGCTGCGTATGATGCTCCGAAACCTCCGTTCTCCACATAGGCGGCAACTGCGATCTTAGGATTGTCGCGCGGTGCGAAGCATATGAACACCGAATGGTCATGTCCATGCGGGTTCTGCGCCGTGCCTGTCTTTCCGCATATGTCCAGGCCTTCCACTGCTGCGATGCTTGCAGTTCCTCCGGAACCGAAGCCGCTGTTCACGGCCCGGTACATTCCGCCCACCACCTTAGGGAAGTGTGTCGTGTCGACCATGGTGTAATGTCTCTCCTTGTACTTAGGATCTATGGTCACGTTTTCAGAATCCTTGATGATATGCGGGATGTAGTAGTGGCCACGGTTCGCGATTGTGGCGCACAGGTTCGCAAGGTGCAGAGGCGTACATCCGATCTCGCCCTGTCCGATGGACAGCGAGATGACTGTCGTAGCCTTCCATCCTCCCTTGCGGTAGTATCTGTTGTAGTATTTCGAGTCAGGGATGAATCCGCCAAGTTCGGAAGGGAAGTCGCTGCCCAGCTTCTGTCCGAAGCCGAAGCTCATAACGTATTCCCTCCATTTGTCGAGCGCATCATCGATGCAGCTGTACTTCGGGTTTTCAAGAATCCCGCGGAGCACATAGCAGTAGTATGCGTTGCAGGACATCATGATCGACTCTTCGAAGTTGATGGGGGACTTGTGGGCGTGGCATCCCAGCTTGCTTCTTCCGAAGTGGTAACCCATGCTGCAAGGGTATATGGTCGAGGGAGTGAATACACCTTCCTCAAGTCCGATCAGTCCGTTGACCAGCTTGAACACCGATCCCGGAGGATAAGGTGCCTGCACCGTCCTGTTGAACATCGGCTTGTAAGGGTTGGAAAGTATTTCGTTATAATGCTCTCCGAAGTTTGCCAGCATGTCCACATCGATACCTGGACTTGAAACCATCGCCAGGATCTCTCCTGTAGATGGCTCGATCGCCACGACGCTTCCGACCTTGTTGTTCATCAGCATCTGTCCGTAGTTCTGAAGGGCCGCGTCGATGGTCGTCGTTATGTCGTCACCCGGTACGGCCTCCTTGTCCAGTTCTCCGTCCTGATATCTCGATTCGATCTTGTTACGCGAGTTCCTGAGCCAGATGTTGTATCCCTTCTCGCCTCTGAGTTCCTTCTCTCTGGCAGCCTCGATGCCGGTCATTCCCGCATAGTCGCCTGCCTTGTATTCGCCCGGATGCTTTTCCAGATAGTTTGAATTTACCTCGGATACATAGCCAAGAAGGTTGCCTCCGGCGTTGAACGGATATTCCCTTATGCTTCGTGCCTGTCCGCGGAAACCGGGAAAGCGGTATGCCACCTCGGCGAACTTCATATATGTCTCAGGGGGAATCTGCTTGAACATCACCACGCTCTGGTAGCCGATCCTGCGGCGGTTCCTGTAGAACTCGTCCATCTTGTCCTTTATTGCCTGCGGGGTCACGTCGAGCACCTGTGCAAGAGCCAACGTATCGAATTCCTCCACTTCCTTCGGGGTTACCATCAGGTCGTAGGCGACCCTGTTTCCCACAAGGATGTTGCCGTTGCGGTCATGGATGATGCCACGGGTAGGGTAGATGGTGGAGTACACCATCGTATTGTTTTCCGCACTGAGCTTGTATTTGTCTTCTACGATCTGGATGCCGAAGAGCTTGATTATCAGGATGCCGGCAGCGGTACAGAGTCCTATCAGAAGCTTGTTTTCCCTGTTCAGTTTCATGCCGCCTCCTTATTTTCTGTCATCAGGTGAAAGGATGTTTGCCACGATAAGCGAAAGGACCAGACAGCATGCTGTCGAAACTCCCAGTCTCGTGAGGTTGAACCACGTCGGGCGGGCACCTGCTCCGTCAAGGAATATATAAATGCCAAGGAAAACCATCAGAGCGGTGAACATGGTCACTGCAATCTTGAACAGTCCGTTCTTCCTGATCGAGAACCTGTCTCCGCGGGTTATGAGGTCTTCTCCGAGATAGATCTTTATGGCTCCGTTCCTCAATAATGCCACAGGGACGGCAGCTGCCGCGTTCAGACCTGTCAGACCTTCGGACAACCAGTCCACTGCCAGTCCGCTGGCAAATGCTATGAGCATGCATGCGGTAGTGCTGACCGTGGTCGGGATGCACATGATCATGGCAGGCAGCATCGTGAGCATGACGTACGGGCCCAATGCAGCATAGTTGCACAGGACGACCTGTCCTATCAGAAGCAGGCAGTACAATATTCCGAAATGCTGGCTTACCTTCATTTTTCTCCCTCCAGTCTTTTCATTTCATCCCTTCCAAGATTCTCTACTATGGTCACATGACGCAGCGAGGCGAAGTCCTCGAAGAGGGTTACATCGATCTCATAAGTGGCGCCATTGACGATCCTGGCCTTACCGGCAGTTCCTAGCGGGATGTCGGCAGGGAAGATCGAGGAGTATCCGCTCGTGTACACTGTGTCACCGGGGTGGAATTCCACATGGTGCGGAATCTCCTTCAGTATGGCTCCGGAACTGCTGCGGCCGTTCCAGCTGAGCGGTCCTACCGCTCCGCCGCGTCCCAGGCGTGCACTTATGTTCATCTCATGGTTCTTGAAGGAACGTGCGTATGAGAAGTGTTCGCTGACTGCGTCTATGATACCTACGGCTCCCTTTCCTGTTATCACTCCAGATCCCTCGGTCACTCCGTCTGCCGCTCCCTTGCCTATGATCATGTAGTTATGCTGGGTGTTGTTGCTTATCTTCATGATGTTGGCCGGGATGTAGCTGTAATGTCCGGTCCTGCCTTTGGAGAAAACAGGCATCTGCACCGCAGACTCGGCCAGGGCCTCCTCAAGCTGTGCCACCCTGACCCTGAGCGCGTGGTTCTCCAGGGCAAGCGAGTCGTTGGCGCTGCTTAGATGGAAGTAGTCCTTCACCTTCTGTGTGCTGCCCCAGACGCTTCCCATGAAACTTTGGGCGGCTTCGGAGAACCACATCCTCTGAAGGGTTCCGTTATTGTTGAGCATAGCCAATGCAGCTACCTCCAATGCGATGAAGATAGCTGCTGTTATTACATGAGGTATGAAGTTTCCCTTACGCAAGGCCTACCTCATGAGGAATGTGTAGTTGTCTGTGTTCTTGAGCGCCATGCAGGTACCGCGGGCTACTGCTCTGAGCGGGTCCTCTGCCACGTGGAAAGGAATGTTTACCTTCTCAGTGAGACGCTTTGCGAGACCTCTGAGGAGAGATCCGCCGCCTGCGAGGTGGATACCGTTCTTCACGATGTCCGAGTAGAGCTCAGGAGGAGTCTGCTCGAGAACGTGGAGGATACCGGCCTCGATCCTTGCCACTGACTTGTCAAGGCAGTGCGCGATCTCCTGGTATGTGATGGTTGCATGCACAGGGTGCGCCGTCATGAGGTTCGGTCCTGTGATCTGGTATGGCTCCGGCTCCTCTGTGTCAAGATCCGGGATCACTGCTCCGATAGCGATCTTTATGCCCTCGGCTGTGATCTGTCCTACCCTGATGTTATGCTGCTGGCGGAGGTACTGCTGGATGTCGCTTGTGAATACGTCACCTGCAACCTTGATGCTGTCCTGAACCACGATACCTCCGAGAGAGATCACGGCGATCTCTGTTGTGCCGCCTCCGATGTCGACCACCATGTTTCCCTTTGGTGCCTCTACGTCGAGACCGATACCGAGCGCTGAAGCCATCGGTTCGTATATCAGATACACATCGCGTCCTCCTGCGTGCTCAGACGAGTCACGTACCGCACGGATCTCCACTTCAGTGGATCCTGAAGGGATACCTACCACCATCTTGATGTTAGGTGTGAAGAGCGACCTGCGCTTGCTGTTTACCTGCTTGATGAATCCGCGGATCATCATCTCCGCAGCGTTGAAGTCTGCGATGACTCCGTCCTTCATAGGACGCACTGTCTTGATGCCCGGGTTCTCCCTCTCCTGCATGAGCTTGGCCTTCTGTCCGAGGGCCAGAGCCTTGCCTGTGTTGTTGTCGATAGCCACGATGCTCGGCTCGTCAAGGACGATCTGGTCATTCTGGAAGATGACTGTGTTCGCCGTTCCGAGGTCCATCGCAAGCTCCTGTGTCAAGAATGAAAATCCCATATTTGTTATTGCTTTTTATCAGGTTTGCATAATAGGCCGTAAAATTACAAAAAATAACTTAATTTTGTGGAAGAAAAATTGAAAAACCGCAGAAAGATGCCAAGGAGAAAATATGTCATAATCATGGCCGCAGGAAGCGGCACACGAATGGGTGCTGAAGTGCCCAAGCAGTTCCTGGAACTGGACGGCAAGGCCATACTCCAGAGAACCATCGAAATATTCCTGAACGCATGTCCTGGCATCAGCATAATAACCGTCCTTCCGGAGTCTCATATCGATTATTGGCGCAAGTATTGTCTCGACCGTAACTTCATCTGTCCCCAGGTGCTGGTCAAGGGAGGCATCACCCGGTTTCATTCTGTAAGGAATGCACTGGACAAGGTGCCCGAAGGAGCGCTCGTGGCAGTGCATGATGCGGTAAGGCCTCTGGTTTCCGAAGCCTTCATAAAGGAAATGTTCGACAAGGCGGAGAACATATCCTCGCTCATCCCTGTGCTGCCTTGTGTAGATACGATGAAAGTATTGGAAAAGAAGAAGATGCAAGGTGAGGAGGTGCTTGTTGAAATGGAGGGCCGGAGTGTGGACCGCTCGGTGCTTTATGCCGCCCAGACTCCGCAGATCTTCCACTCCGAGGTGATAAAGGAAGCGTACGGTCAGGCTTTTGACACGGCATTCACGGATGATGCTTCAGTAGTCCTTAAATACGGAAAAAACCTCTCGTACCTTATCGGCGAGAGGTTCAATATAAAGATCACTACACAGGACGACCTTGTCCTGGCGAAAGCTATTCTTTCTCTTTCCTGCTCTTCTTCACGCTAGCGGAGAAGCTTGTGTTCTGATATTCCTTGACCCATACCTGGCGTTCTATCGCCTGGTCAAGAGATATCTGGGTCTCTGTCTGCTGTACGTACGGAATCTTCTGGATGGTGTTCAGGAGAATCTGCATGAGATGGTCATGGTCAAAGCAGAAGAGCTTTATCAATAGATTGTGCTTGCCTGTAACGAAGTGGCATTCAACAACTTCTGAGATCTTCTTGAATGCTTCGATAACCTCCGGATATTTGTTTGCCTCAGACAACGATACGCTGACGAAGGCGCATACGTTCAGGCCAAGCGCCTGCGGCTTTACAAGAAGACGCGAACCTGTGATGACTCCGTTCGCTTCCAGTCTCTTGACCCTCTGGTGGATCGCAGCTCCGGACACATTACACTCACGTGCAATCTCCAGAAACGGCATTCTTGCATTCTTTACCAGGAATGAAAGAATCTTCTGATCGATCTGATCAATCTGATAGGTAGGCATAGCAGTATGTATCTTGTTGGTTTTGACCGCGAATTTATATATAAAAATATATAAAGTCAATAAAAAAGCAGACGAAAGTTACAATCTGTAACCTTCGTCTGCCTTATTATACTATTTTCTCCTTTTCTTCCTGCCTGTAGGCTCTGAGGAGGCTATGATCTCCTTACACTTTTCTTCGGTCAGTTCTGCCGGATCTGTGCCTTTAGGGATCTTGTAGTTGCTGCCGTTGCACTTGATGTATGGACCGTAGGCTCCGTTGATCACCTGGATGCCGCTCTCGGTGTAGTCGGCAAGGATGCCTCCGGCCTTCTTGCTCTCGTTTTCCTCGATCAGGCGTATGCATGTGTCAAGGTCTACCTTGAGAGGGTCCGTGCCGCGAGGGAGGGAGATGTTCTTGTCTCCGTACTTTATATATGGTCCGAAACGTCCCTTGGTGCAGATGATGTCTATTCCCTCATGCTGTCCTACAGTCCTCGGCAGTTCGAAGAGCTTGAGTGCCTCCTCAAGGGTTATGCTTTCGATCAGCTGGCCTGTGGCAAGGCTTGCATACTGCTTCTTGTCTCCTTCGCCTTTCTGCACGTATGGTCCATACTGTCCGAAGCGTGCCACCAGCGGCTGTCCGTCCTTAGGGTCTACGCCAAGTTCACGGCTGACGTTGCTGTATTCCCTGCTGCTGAGCGTATCTTCGACCTTGGTGTGGAATGGACCATAGAATTCACTGATGACGTTGCTCCAGCCGAGTTCGCCCTCGGCAATCTGGTCGAAATCCTTCTCGACATTGGCTGTGAATCCGTAGTCAAGGATGGTGTCGAAGTTCTTCACGAGGTAGTCGGTGACGATCATTCCGATGTCCTGTGGAAGGAGACGTCCTTTCTCTGCTCCTGTGGTTTCGGTCTTTGACGATGCCTTGATCGTGCCGTTCTTGAGCGAAAGGTTGGTCACCGCGTGCTTCTCGCCGGTCTTGTCACCTTTGACTATATAGCCTCTTCCCTTTGTGAGGGTCGAGATTGTCGGCGCGTATGTGGAAGGACGTCCGATACCGAGCTCCTCAAGCTTCTTCACGAGGGTGGCCTCAGAGTAACGTGATGGCGCAGAAGTGAACTTGCAGTCGGCTGTAATGCCGTTCTCGAACATCCTGTCTCCCTTGTTCATCTCAGGAAGAATAGCCATCTCGTCGTCCTGTGAAGGCTCGTCGGTGCTTTCCATGTAGAGTTTCAGGAAACCGTCGAAGAGCACCTCGCTTGCCTGTACGTTGAACTTCTCCTCGCTCCTGTCGGAAGATACCTTGATGTCGGTCTTCATAAGACGGGCGTCTGCCATCTGTGACGCCACTGTGCGCTTCCATATCAGTTCGTACAGTTTCTTTTCCTGTGGTGTGCCCTCTATGGTAGTGTTCTCGATATATGTAGGGCGGATTGCCTCGTGGGCCTCCTGGGCGCCCTTTGCCTTGGTCTTGTACTGTCTTACCTTTGAGTACTCTTCTCCGAAGTTATTGCAGATGAAGCTCTTGGCAGTGTCGATCGCAAGCGACGAAAGATTTGTCGAGTCGGTACGCATGTATGTGATGAGTCCGTGCTCGTAAAGTTTCTGCGCTATGCTCATGGTCTGGCTTACGGACATCCTGAGCTTTCTGGAAGCCTCCTGCTGGAGGGTGGATGTCGTGAACGGAGCAGCCGGAGTCCTTGACGCTTCCTTCTTCTCTATGTCAGAGATGCTGAACTCGGCTCCGATGCATTTCTCAAGGAAAGTCTTCGCGCTGTCGATATCCGGAAACCTGGTGTCGAGTACGGCCTTGACCATTATATGGTCTGCTGTTCCCTCCGGATGGAACATCGCCTCTACCTTATAATATTGTTCGGGATTGAATGCGAGGATCTCTCTCTCACGGTCAACGACAAGACGAAGAGCCACTGACTGCACTCTTCCGGCAGAGAGCTTGGGCTGGATCTTTCTCCAAAGTACAGGTGACAGTTCGAATCCGACCAGACGGTCCAGCACTCGTCTTGCCTGCTGGGCATCCACAAGACTCATGTCGATGCTGCGTGGATTCTGGATTGCATTCAGGATGGCTGTCTTGGTGATCTCGTGGAAGACGATACGCCTGGTGTTCTCCTCCTTCAGTCCCAGAGTCTCGAAAAGATGCCATGAAATAGCCTCTCCTTCACGGTCCTCATCGGATGCCAGCCACACGGTCGAAGCTTCCTTTGCAGCTTTCTTAAGGTCTGATACCACTTTCTTCTTGTCTGCAGGTATCACATATTCAGGCTTGAATCCTGCCTTCACATCGATGCTCAGCTCGCTGTCATGCAGGTCGCGTATATGGCCGAAACTTGATTTAACGATGAAATCTTCCCCAAGAAATTTCTGGATCGTGCCGGCCTTTGCCGGAGACTCCACGATGACTAAATTTTTTCCTTCCTTCATGCTCATTGTCTCCTCTTTTTCAAAAGAAAGTGCAAAGTAAGGTACTTTCAAGGTAAATTTCCAAATTTTGTTGCTAATTTTGTGAGTTTGTAAGAAAAATGGAAAATATGACAGACGCAACAAAGAAGAAAATAATCAAGTGGTTCTGGATACTGTTTTCAGTGCCTGTGCTGCTTGTCTTTACGCTCATAGGACTGGTATGGGCACTGGCCGACATTCCGTCTTTCGAGGAACTCGAAAACCCTGACAGCAACCTTGCTACGCAGGTGATTGCGGATGACGGTTCTACCATCCTGTCAACCTTCCACATCGAGAACCGCTCGTATGTGACTTATGACGAACTGTCTCCAAATCTTGTCCATGCAGCCGTTGCCACGGAGGATGTACGTTTCTACACCCACTCGGGAATCGACTTCCAGAGTCTCGGACGAGTGGTGTTCAAGACTCTTCTCGGAGGCGACTCAAGCCAGGGAGGAGGAAGTACTATCACCCAGCAGCTGGCAAAGACCCTCTATCCGCGTGCTGACGTCAGCAGCAAGATCCCGGGAATGTCAAAGCTGAAGATGGTATGGATCAAGCTGAAGGAGTGGGTCACTGCCGTAAAGCTCGAACGCAGCTACACCAAGGATGAGATCATCACGATGTATCTCAACCAGGTCTTCTTCGGAAGCAATGCCTATGGCATAAAGTCCGCGGCCCAGACATTCTTCGCCAAGACTCCGGCCGCTCTTACCATCGAGGAAGCTGCCACCCTGGTGGGAATGGTCAACAAGCCTACAAGATACAACCCGGCCCTCAATCCGGACAAGTCCATCGTCAGGAGAAACTTCGTGATCTCGCAGATGGCCAAGGCCGGCTATATAAGCGGAGAGCAGCGCGACTCGATCCAGCAGATTCCTATAACCCTCTCATATCAGGTGCAGGACCATACAGCCGGATCAGGTCTCTATTTCAGAGAAATGCTCCGCCGTACCATGATGGCCAAGGAGCCTAAACGCTCTTCATACAGCCAGTACGAGGACTATGTGGTCGACTCTCTCCTTTGGGCTGATGACGAACTCTACGGATGGATCAACAAGAACACGAAGCCTGACGGAACGAAGTACGACATCTACAGGGACGGTCTCAGAATCTATACCACCATAAATCCGAAGATGCAGAGATATGCCGAGGAGGCGGTCGAGAAGCATATCGGCGGCGACATGCAGAAGAGGTTCGACCGCGAGGTAAGGTGGAAGAAGAACCCTCCGTTCGACGATGAGGTGGAGCAGAAATGGATCGACGGCATCATGAAGAGGGCCCGCAAGGACAGTGACCGCTACCGCAGGATGAAGGCGGCAGGCGTGTCGGAGTCCGAGATCATGAAGAGCTTCTCCGTCAAGGTGCCTATGACTCTCTTTACATGGGAGGGCGACAGACAGGTAGACACCGTGATGACTCCGGACGACTCGATCAGATATTACAAGAGGCACATGCGTGCTTCATTCATGGCCATGACGCCTGACAACGGACAGATCAAGGCTTATGTCGGAGGTGCCGACTTCAAGGCGTTCCAGTACGACAACGCCCGTCAGAGCAAGCGCCAGATCGGCTCGACCATCAAGCCGTTCCTCTATACTCTGGCCATGCAGGAGGGCATGTCCCCATGTGACCAGGTGGCAAACGTTCCGCAGACATTCATCATCAGCGAGGACAAGATATGGACTCCGGAGAGTACAGACAAGGACGAGTATATCGGAAACATGGTGACCTTGAAGTGGGGTCTTGCAAAGAGTTCGAATAACATCTCCGCATACCTGATGAAGCAGTACGGCCCTCAGGCTATGGTCGAGATGATGAGGAAGATGGGAGTTGGAAGCTTCCTTGATCCCGTTCCGCCTCTTTGCGTGGGTGCAGCTAACATATCTCTTTACGAGATGGTGGCCGCATATAACTCATTTCCTTCCAAAGGTATGTACGTGAGGCCTATATTCGTGACCAGGATCGAGGACAACATGGGCAACGTGCTCGCGACATTCTCTACAGTCAAGAAGGAGGCTGTCAGCGACCGCACAGCCTATCTGATGGCCAACCTCATGCAGGGCGTCGTCAACGGCGGTACGGGATATGCCCTCAGGTCCCGCTTCGGCCTTACAGGAGAGATGGCCGGAAAGACAGGTACCACAAACGACAATGCAGACGGCTGGTTCATCGGTTACACTCCTCAGCTTACAGCAGGTGCATGGGCAGGATTCGAGGACATGCAGGTGCATTTCGCCGCACTTGCGAACGGTGGAGGATCAGCTTCGGCGCTTCCTATCTGGGGATATTTCATGCAGAGCGTGCGTAAGGATCCGTCGCTCTCCAAATATTATGACAAGGAGTTCTTTGATGCTCCGAGCGGATTCGAACTTAATCTGAACTGTGACGGAGATGCTCTTGCGGAGACTTCTGATAAGAGTGCAGACGACTCTGTATACATTGACGACGAATACGAAGATGAAAAGGAAACATATGGATTTGAATAATATAGCAGTAATATACGGAAGCGACTCTTCTGAGTGGGAGGTTTCCGTACGAAGCGGAGAGTTCACCGCTTCACAGATTGACGGAGAAAGGTTCAACGTATACGAGATCTTCGCCCGCTTCGGAGAGTGGGTCGTGAAGGCATACAGGCTCAAGGGCCAGGAAAGGGTGCTCATCCCGGAGGATGAACGTCCGGAGGTGTGCAAGACTGATTTTTCTGCCGTAGTGTGCGGAGAAAAGGTAAAGTTTGACTATGCTTACATCATGCAGCACGGAACCCCTGGTGAGAACGGTCTGATGCAGGGTTATCTTGAGATGCTCGGCGTGCCGCACAGCGGCTGCAATGCCTTTGTATCGGCTATCACCTTCGACAAGTTCAGCTGCAAGAGCTACCTCAAGGATGTGGACTTTGTAAAGTGTGCAAAAGACATTTTCCTTCGCAAGGGAGAGTCTTACGAGGGACTTGCTGAGCAGGCGGTAGAGAAGCTTGGACTTCCGATGTTCGTCAAGCCTACAGACGGTGGCAGCAGCTTCGGAGTTACCAAGGTAAAGAAGGTTGAGGATTTCGACAAGGCAGTAGATGTGGCTTTCTCCGAGGGCCAGATGCTCATCGCTGAAGCCGCAATCGTAGGACGCGAGCTTACATGTGCAGTATATAATAATGGTAAGGAGAATGTCGCTCTTCCTGTGATCGAGATCATCACCGAGAACGAGTTCTTCGACTATGAGGCAAAGTACAACGGCCACAGCCGCGAAGTTTGTCCTGCCCAGATTCCTGACTCGCTCAGAGATCAGATCCAGGAGGTGTCGGTAAGGATATACGAGCATCTCGGATGTGCGGGCCTTGTACGCGTGGACTACATCAGCTCGGAGGAAGGCCTTTACTTCCTTGAGGTGAACACCATCCCTGGAATGACTTCCGCTTCACTTGTACCGCAGATGGTACGCGCGTCAGGAATGTCGATGACTGACTTCCTCACTACTGTAATCGAAAACTCATAATGCTTCTGAGGGACCTCATAAGCAAAGGAACCGAGACCATTTCGCAGGCCTTTCCCGAAAGGGAGGCACGTGAGATGGTCCTCATGTTTCTGCAGCATAGTATAGGGACGTCACGCCATACCCATATCCTTGAGCCTTCATACGAGGTCTTCGATGATGCTGTCGTCGGAGCCATGAGCGCATTCGAGAGGATGGCTTCCGGTGAGCCTATACAATATATAATAGGTAAGGCGTATTTCTATGACCGTGAATTCAACGTCACCCCTGATGTGCTGATCCCGCGTCCCGAGACCGAACTTCTGGTGCGTGCGGCTGTGAACTGGGCACGTCGTTCGGGGCGTGAGACCATGCGCATTGCAGATCTGTGTACAGGCAGCGGCTGCAT
Organism: Bacteroidales bacterium; assembly: GCA_017631175.1. Taxonomy (GTDB): domain Bacteria; phylum Bacteroidota; class Bacteroidia; order Bacteroidales; family UBA932; genus Cryptobacteroides. The sequence goes on along the minus strand of JAGBTT010000033.1, from coordinate 12,495 downwards.
TGCCTGGAGCATGGCCTTGGAACTTCCTGGTGCAGAGGTTACGGCGGTAGATATCTCTGACGGTGCTCTTGCTGTCGCTGCAGGACAGGAATCCGGCTCAGCTGCAGCAGGGTGTCCTTGTGAAGTTGTTGCTCCGAAGTTCATCAAGGCTGATGTGCTTGCCGGGCCTGTTGAGGGTCTGGGTACTTTTGATATGATCCTCAGCAATCCTCCTTATGTGATGGATTCGGAAAAGGCTCTCATGAGAAAGAATGTCCTGGAGCATGAACCATGGCTTGCCCTCTTCGTTCCGGACGATGACCCTCTGCTCTTTTACCGCGCCGTGGCGGCATGGGCCAGGCAGCTTCTCAAACCGGACGGCTTATGTCTTGTCGAGATCAATGAAGCTCTGGGCCGTCAGACTGCCGAAGTGTTTGAAGATGCCGGCTTTCGCGACGTGGAGGTGCTTCAGGACCTGAATTCTCGTGACAGGTTCGTACGTGCTATACAATGATTTATCTGATTTTTTAGAAAAATAAGTTAAAATCTATTATAGAAATCGCCCTTGGAGAGTGCTCTGAGGGCGATTTTTGCAGATAAGCTCATACTTTTTTGTTACACGGATAATGCTTCGGAACTTTGCAGCGTTAAATATCTGATGTTATGAAAAGGTTATATCTGCTATGTCTTGCGGGCCTGCTGGCTGCTTCGTGTGAAATATTGGATGACGATGTCGATAAGCATGGATCTGACCATGCCGCCGTTCCTCTTTCCGAGGTGGCGCAGGTTCTGGCCAACCTTCCTTTGGGTGCGGACCAGATGGGCGAAGTGTTCGGAGCTGTGTCCTCTTCTATTGAGAATGGCTATGATGAGGAGTATATGATGTATGACCTGTTCGGAACTCCGGGAGCGGGAGTAGGGGATGATAGGATCACGAAGTCCAAGGCTCCGTCGCTGTCCGGCGTTCCGTTGAGGGATATGATAGCAGATTATGTCCGGACTCAGGCTGCGACGAAGTCCGGCTCGGGAATAGAGGATCCGTCCGGGTGGCTGGAGAGACTGGCGGAGTCTGATGTTCAGATATACTGGCCCTTCTCGGATTCGTGGGATGGCGAGGAACTGCCGGTCATCACCTTCGATCCGGAGGATGATTCGGAAGTTAATACAGGATACAGGATAACAAAAGACAGTGAAGGCTTCCGCCGTATTGAAGAGGTGCTTGTGGACGAGGAAGTGGCGAAGGAGACACCTGTGTGGGTGGTCAACAGGAATACGGATGCGGGTTACACTACGTTGGAAATGCTAAGAAGGGAAGATCCGGACTGGGGAGAAGGCGGAAGCATCATTGTCACCCCTGGAACAGGTCCGAAGGCCTGTTCTGAAGTTAAGTCGGGCAGTACTGTGAGATCTTTGATACTTAAGGACTTTACCATGAACAGGAACTATGACTCATGGTTTGCCGGGGCCTCCGAGTTCTTCGTCAAGGTCGGAGCTTTCGAGGATTTCACCGCGACCACCGAAGCCGAACTGCGTCTGTTCACTCCGACCATTACGGACTTTCTCGTAGTTGTGAAAAGGAGTCAGAAAGGAGTACCTGTACCTTTCAATGCCATGGTATTCTCCGAGTGGACCGATCTTGTGGAGTCCTTCGCCTTCATGATAATCGAAGATGACGGAGGAACTATCAAGGAATGGAACTGCACGGCTTTGGTCAGAGTCGAGTCAAAGAGTTACGGAGTCGAACTCAAGATACCGTTCCACTCCTATGATGATATAGTCTGGAGAGGTACATTGGGGCACAGATGGTTCGAAGCCTACAGCGATACCATAGGCCATTTCGGTGACGTCGACCTGACTTTTGAAGTCGTAGAAAAGAAATTGTAATATTCTCCTTAATCTTAATAAAAGTTGCTATATATAGAAACTTTTAATACTTTTGCAATGGCAGACAGGAGAATACTCACCTATGGTGGTTATTTTGAAAGATTCATGGAATGTCTAACCACAAAGGAGCAGCAGAAGGTTAAATATGGATTGCTTTTGCTTAAGACTCAGGAGAAGGTGTATTTGAACTGAGAACCACTTATAGCGGAAATATTTTTAGGGTGTTTTTCATCTTCGATGACGGCAATATAGTTGTATTGTTTAACGGTTTTCAGAAGAAGACACAAAAGACACCTGACAATGAAGTGGATTTAGCGATTAAAATAAAGGAGCAGTATTATGCAGACAAATGACCATCAGATCAGAGACTATGATGTTGTGTTGGACACTGAGTTTGGTAAGCCGGGCACGCTGGAAAGGGCAATGGCCATTGAAGAAGCTTATGCTTTCTACTCTGGCCAGATTCTGCATTCTGCCCGCAAGGCTGCCGGTATTACACAGTCAGAGTTGGCGCAAAGAATCAATAGTACAAAGTCATATATCTCTAAACTGGAGAAAGGACATATCAATCCAAGTGCAGGTCTTTTCTTCAGCATCATCAACGCTCTAGGTATGCGCGTTGAAATCGTCAAACCGGTTTAAGTTCCTTTACTTTACGACCATCTCGCAGTTCCTGCAGTCAAAGTGGAGGGAGAATTTCTGGCCGTTGTTGAGGAGGAAGAGCTGGCCGCTGTCCTTTACGCCATGGTATTTAGGGCACATGCCGAGCTCGTACCTTATGCAGTAGCGTGTGCGCATGAGCTCTGCACCTTCCTGATGGCCAAGTTCGTATGCTTCTTCGATACCCTCTGCTCCAGCTGAGCGATATACGTCTGCCGATATTTTGTTGGAAACATTGCTCTTGTATGAAACCGCCTTCTGCGGCAGTCCCTTGCCGTTTTCGGTGCTAGGTCTGATGTTCTGAAGTTCCTTGCTGATGCAAGGCATTGTCTCCAGAGTCTCTGCCAATGAGCGTCTTACGGCATTGATTGCTGATGCCGGCATGAACGGAACCTGGCCGTCGTGAATGATGCCGGTCAGACTGAATGTGAACATGCCTGTCGACTTGCCGATCTGGCTTTCGAGAGTCGCGAGCATGCGTTCCTGATTGTCCGCCGTCTGGTTTCCGGCTTCGAGGCAGGCCTCTGCCTTCCTGCCGTCTTCGGTTACAGCGACAGTCTTGGCGAGCCATGATCCGTCTTCGTTGATAAAACTTAAAGTCACGTCGGTGCCGATCCTTCTTGTGCATGCCTGTCTTTCAAGTTCCTTCTCGAAGACCGCGTTGAGGGATCTGTATATCTTTGCTCCGACATAGAGCGACGGTGTGTTCTTGCACTTGATCGATGTCCCGTTGCACACGTCGCCGCGGAATCCTGTCACCGAACCGTCCTTCGCCACGAACGAGAATCCGTCACCGTTGGCCAGCACGATGTCTCGCGAAGCGAATTTGACAGTCAGTGATGATTTGTCATGATTGAGTGAGGCCACGGTTCCGACCTCTTCGCCCATCGACTTGGCCGCGTCCATGCATGCCCACCTGCCTCTCTTTCCGTCTATGTAGAGTTCGGTGTAACCTCTGTTGAATGTCTTTCTTGTATCAGGAGTGAAGCCTCCGCATACAGTTCCGTATGAGCCTCTCTCATAACGGTCTGACTGCCTTGAAACCAGGCTGTCAAGTGCCATGGAGTAGTCCCTGACCACGTTCTTGACATATGAAACGTTTTTCAGGCGACCTTCGATCTTGAACGATGTGATGCCGGCGTCAGCCAGTTCGTCGATCCTGTCCCTGAGGTTATAGTCCTTCAGCGAAAGAAGCGCCTTGTCGCGCACCAGCACCTTGCCGGAACCGTCAACAAGGTCATAGCGCGAGCGGCATGCCTGGATGCATGCTCCTCTGTTTGCGCTTCGTCCGGCAATCTTCTCCGATAGGTAGCACTGGCCGCTGTAGCATACGCACAGGGCTCCATGCACGAAGAATTCAAGTTCGCATGAAACCGCATTCCTGATAGCCTTGATTTCCTTAAGCGAAAGCTCTCGTTCCAGAATCAGTCGGGAGAATCCCAGACTTTCCAGGAATATGGCCTGCTCGGGAGTCCTGATGGCACATTGGGTGGATGCGTGAAGGGGTATGCGGATCTCCCCCTTGATGTTGCCGATGCCTTTCTCAGCCATGGCCAGGATAGCGAGATCCTGCACTATGATGGCGTCTGCGCCGGCTTCCTGCACCGCGAGCATCTGCCTGTAGGCGGTTTCCAGCTCGTCGTCGTACAGGATTGTGTTCAGCGTAACGAAGATCCTGACACCGAATCTGTGGGCATATTCACACAGTCTTCCGATGTCGTCGATTCCGTTACCCGCTGCCTGTCTGGCTCCGAACTGCGGACCGGCGATATACACAGCATCGGCACCGCAGTCTATTGCTGCGATGCCGATCTGGTAATCTCTTGCCGGAGCAAGCAGTTCAAGCTGTCTCTTCATTATTTGATAGTCTCAAGCATCTGCTTTGCTGTAGGACCGAACTTAGGATCCGAGAGGATCATAGTGTAGTACTCCTTAGCCTTTGCGTTGTCACCCATTACCTGAGCTGTAGCTGCGATAGTGTACTTCATCTGAGCTGCATCCTTTGCGTTTGGAGAGAGCTCGAGGTACTTCTCGAGGTACTGGATAGCCTCTGCATTCTTCTGGAGAGCTGAAGCTGCTGTACCTGCAACCTTCATTGCTGTTGCGTTCTCGAGGTACTCGTTTGACTTGAGAGCGAACTCTACAGCCTGAGCATAGTTCTTTGTCTTGAGGACTGCTGCAGCCTTCTTTACGAAGAGGTTTGAGAGCTGCTTGTAAGCGTTCTTGTCCTGACCGTTCTCTGCTGCAACGAGGTATGCCTTCTCAGCCTCCTCAATGTTGCCGGCTGCACCATATGCCATACCGAGACGGAGAGCTGCCATTGCGTTTGCTGGCTCTGCTGCCATGATCTGGTTGTAAACCTCGATAGCACCGGCGAAGTCCTTGTTGTTGATCATGTCATTGCCCTTTGCCATGAGAGTCTGGTTGATGAGTGCCTTAGCATCCTCTGCAACCTCAGCGTTGCCGTAAAGGCCAGCTGCCTCGATAGTCTTGTTGAGCTGCTCGAGAGCTGCGTCAAACTGCTCAGCCTTGATGTAGTCCTTTGCGATGGAGTTCATGAGGACAGGAATTGTGTTCTTGCAGTTGTCAGCGATCTGCATACCTTCCTCACCAAGCTCCTCAGCAGCTGTAAGAGCTGCCTGGAAGTATCCGAGAGCTGCCTCCTTGTTACCCATCTCAAGCTCCATTGCACCGTTGTTGTAGGTCTCAGTTACAGAATTGATATCCTGAGCTGAAGCGATACCCGCAGTCATTGCGACTGCTGCAAAAAACATAAAGATCTTCTTCATAATGTTATATTAAATTGTTTTTACTGATAATCTTTTATAGATGATAATGTCCTGTAGGACACAATCATGCAAAAGTAGAAAAATTTTGTTGTATTTTTGCAAACTGTATGGCAAAAGTGATTAAAAACGAAGTTTTCAGGTTAGCGGCGATAGTATCGGTACTGATTTTTTCAACAATCGTGCCACTGCATGCCCAAAGTCTTCCGCTTCTTCCGGAGGATGCTGCGGTGCGCCGTGCTCTGATGCCGGACGGGCTCAGCTGCTATGTTGCCGAGAATCCATATGTGAAGGGCTTTGCGGATTATGCGCTGGTATGCAGGGAAAGCGGCAGGACGCTGCTGAGCATGCGTGATGTGCCGGTGGTTGACGAGACCTTGACGGACTCTACCCTTGTCGGCATCATGAATCATGTCGCAGATCTTGGCACCCCTTCGGGCATGGCCGTGATCGTTTGCGGTGACCTTAAGGCTGATGACATCCTGAGGAAACTTAAATATATGTCATATATGATTCCGGCTTCCGGTCCGGTTCCGGGTCTTGTCTTTACATCACAGCCCCAATCGAAGATCTCGTTCGATATCCTGAGGGATACTACTAAGAGGCTGGCGACGGCTGTGGCGCAGTGGAGTTCACCTCGCACACCGACAGCGCTGATGAATACCGTTCAGACCGCTGTCTATGACAAGACTGTCCACGAGCTTGGGTCGGTGGTATGCGGCAGGGTAAGGAACGGTCTGAAAGAGAAGCATATACCTGTGGCGGATGTTACTTTCAGTCATGTGGGGAGCATGAATATGGTTCCGGACGAGACCTTCAGGTTTGAAGTTACAGTCAGGGATACATGCATTGCGGAGGCGGAAGAATCCCTGAAGATTGCCCTTGCATCAGTGGACGCAGGAAGCGTCTCTGCCACTGAACTTGTCTTTTCGGAGGAAGCATATTTCGATGAGCTTGAGGCACGTCAGAGAGGATACGACAGGACGAATGCGGCATATGTGCAGATGTGTACGAAGGCTTTCCTGATGAATGCGCCTCTTGCAGCCTCGGCCCAGAGACTTGATTTCCTCAGGTCCAAGGAGATTTCCCCAAAGAGCAGGGAGCAGATATTCTCAGGCATAGCATCGGCTCTGATCGATCTTCCGTCGGATATTCCCTCACATGAGTCAAAGGTCTATTTCAATGCTTCGGATACATTGGCATTTCCGTCCGTGGGTCCGAAGGTGAAGCTGCTTTCCTCAAAGAAGGAACCACTTTCCGGCGGTGTCGTGTGGACATTCTCCAACGGATTCAAGGTCATATATAAAAGGATGCCTGGTGTGCCTGTCATGCATTATGCCCTCGCATTGCGTGGAGGATTTGGTGATATTCCAGATCTGGCCAGGGGAGAAGGTGCGTTCATGTCAGACTATCTGGACCTTTGCACGATATCCGGAATGAAGTCGGATGATTTCAGGAAGGCATTGCTGCTTGCCGGCATTACTGTTGACGCGCAGGTCAATCTGTCAAATGTCATCATAACCGGACAGGTCCGTGACAGGAACATGACACTTCTGATGAGGACCCTTCTGGCTGTTGCCAATGAACGTACGCTTGACGATGAGGCTGTATCATACTGGCGTGAGTCGGAAAGGCTTCGCCTGCTGCATTCTCCTGATGACATGAGGACGGTCATCGACAGTCTCATGTGTCCTGATTACAAGTACTCTCCATACAGGTCGCAGGGAAATATATCTGAAGGTCTGATGGACAAGGCCGACAGACTCTTTGCCGAGCTGTCCTCGAAGATGAATGACGGAGTGCTGGTGCTGGCGGGAGATATGGAGGAGGGTGCCCTCAGGAAGGCCCTGATGCCATATGTGGGAGCTTTTCGTACCAGGGAGGTGCTTCCGAAAAGGACGGTCGTTCAGTATCAGCCGGTATCCGGAAGGATGACCTATGATATTGATGGCAGCCGTGATCTTGCTGCTGTCGCCATGTCGGCCCGCCTTCCTATGACTGCGGAGAACTACATGGCTTCAGAAATGGCTGCGATGGTTCTGAAGGAGATCCTTTCGGAGGCATTGGAACCGTATGGAGTATCTTCTCAGATATATCATTCGAGAAAGATATACCCGGAGGACAGGCTCAGTGTCATGGTGCTTCTGCATGGCGATGGATTGTCTCAGGATGTGCCGGGAATATTGAGGCGTGCATTGGCTGGGGCGTCCGGAAGCGACGTGGCGGCCGGCTATATGGCTGCGTGCAGGGCCTATATGAAAAACAAGTACTCTGTCCTGATGAAGGAACCTGAGTATTGGCTTCAGGCTGTGGCTTTGCGCTATCTTGATGGAAAGGACTATACTACGGGATATGCTGCAAGGGTTGATGCGGTGAGTGCGGATGATATAAGAAAGATCCTTCAGGCCCTTGATGGCGGAAGTAAGGTTGAATATATAATAAACAGTAATTGATATGTATCACGGAACAATCATCCAGATCGACGACTGCCTCGTTTCAGAGGAAGTGCTTACCGAATATTTTGCTTGTGACTATGAGAAGTGCAAGGGCTGTTGCTGTGTGATCGGCGACAGCGGCGCTCCGATGGAGGAGTGCGAGGCCGAGGCCATAGAGAAGAACTATCATATCTTCTCGCCCATCATGAGCGAGGAAGGCCGTGCGGCTGTAGCTGCCAAGGGCTTCTATGAGATAGACATGGACGGTGACATGGTGACTCCGCTTGTGCCGGGCAGTGAGGAGTGTGCATACACGCTCTTCGATGAGAACGGAAACTGCTTCTGTTCCATGGAGCGCTGCTGGTTCCAGGGCAAGGGAGACTTCCGCAAGCCTATCTCATGCTGGCTCTATCCGATCCGCATCACCCAGCTCAGCAACGGCACAAGGGCTCTCAACCTGCACCGCTGGCACATCTGCCAGGACGCATTCGCAAAGGGTAAAAAAGAAAAGGTCCGCGTATATCAGTTTTTACGCGAACCTATAGAGAGGTATTTCGGCGAGGACTTCTACCAGGCTCTGGACGAAGCTGCCAAAATGCTGAATGCCGAATAATTGATCAGTTATGTCGCCTTATTCCTCAGCATGAGGATTAAGGCGATATTCCAATCCTGTCGCCAGTTTCATCACGTCCTTTCTGAGGCCTTCCATCATGTAGCCGCCTTCCGTGCGGGTAAGGACTATCCTGTCTTCATACATTCTTGTGAGTCTTCCGAGGGTTCCCCTGTAGCGGAATGTGATGCTGTCAGGAGTTTCGCTTTCGAAACCGTATGAGCGTTCGCTCATGAATGTTACGGCAGCATCACGGATCTGGTCCTTGTCCTTTGACACATATATCTTGCGTGAGATGAAGCCCAGTCTAGGGTAGACTGCACCCACGATGGCGAAGAAGATGGCCATTTTCCATAGGGCGTTGTATCCGCCTTCGAAAAGTTCGTTGATGTCGCCGCTGGCCATGCCTGTGGCCACGAGTACCAGGACGATCGCTGTCGTCAGGAAGGCGAAGTAGAAGAAGTATTTGACGGCTCTGATAAAATATTTCATGTTGCTGTTCTTTTGGTTCTGTTATTGCTGTTGCCGGGTGCAACAGACAGGACAAAGTTAAGAAAAATAGGATATTTTGTTATCTTTGCGAACAAATTAGAGAAAAATGGGAGATCAGACATTAAAAAAGATCATGTATGCGCTTATAGCCGCAGTCGTAGTGCTGGCAGGTGTTCTTGCATACATATGGTATCAGAAATCATCTCTTGTGAATGAGCTTACTCTTGAGAAGGAAGACCTTACAGCACAGATGATTGCCCTTCAGAACGATTATGAGACGCTGTCGTCCGAGTACGATGACATAAACCTTCAGCTTGATTCATCACGTATTGAGGTCCAGCTGCTTATCGAGAAGCTTCAGAAGACCGAGGCTACAAACCGCAGCAAGATCCGCCAGTACGAGAAGGAGCTAGGTACGCTCAGAAGCATCATGAGGAACTATGTGGTGCAGATCGATTCGCTCAACAAGCTCAACAAGAAGCTTACTGCAGATGCTGCCGAGGCACGCCGTCAGGCTGCCGAGAGCAAGAAGAGGACCGAGGAACTGTCAAAGACTGTGGAGGACCTCAGCGGACGTGTCGCTACCGGTGCGGTGCTTAAGGCATATAACCTCAAGACCGAGGCATATAACTCGTCAGACAAGGTGACTGACAGGAGCAGCCGCGTCACATATCTGCTTACGACACTCAGCCTTGGCGAGAATGACCTTGCTGAAAGAGGTCCGGTGACTGTGTATATCCGAGTAAAGGATCCTGATGGAATCCTGCTTGTGAACGACACCCAGAAGACATTCCAGTATAACGGAGAGCCTATGGTATGCTCGGCTTCGCGCGAGGTCGACTATCAGGGATCGGAGGTCGAGATGGGTATCTATCTCAACGGCATCGCAGGATATGTCAAGGGTGTATACACTATCGAGGCATACACTTCAGCTTCGCTTCTCGGCACTACAGAACTCATCCTCCGATAGTCTGTGATCTATATCCACATACCTTTCTGCAGGAGTTTCTGCACCTATTGCGATTTCTATTCCGAGATTGCTTCCAGGTGCTGCAAGGACGAGCAGTCGCGCTTCGAGCGCTTCGCTTCCGCGCTTTCCGCAGAGATCGCTTCATATGCCGGTGTCGAAGCTGGCTCAGTGAACACGTTATATATAGGCGGCGGCACCCCTTCGGTGCTGCCCCTTTCTGTTTTTGAGCGTGTCGTAGGGGCTTTGCGTGATCATGGCTTCGGCGGCCCATATGACGAGTTCACGGTTGAGGTCAACCCTGATGACATTGTCGAGAAGGGCGAGGCCTATGTAGAAGGGCTTCTGCGCTTGGGAGTCAATAGGATCAGCATGGGAGTGCAGTCCTTTGATGATGAGATCCTGCGATGGATGAACCGCAGGCATGACTCCGCCGCTGCCCGCGAAGCTTATGCCATTCTCGAGAGAGCAGGGGTGCCTGACATAAGTGTGGACCTGATTTTCGGATTGTCCCAGCTGTCTGACATGCAGTGGCGTTCGACTCTTCGTCAGGCTCTGGAGATATCTCCTTCCGGAGCACTGCCGGCCCATATTTCTTCATACCAGCTGTCTGTCGAGCCGGGCAGTGCCCTGGCCTCTCTTGTCGACAGGGGAGTGTGGACTGAGGCTTCTGACGAGATGTGTGCCCGTCAGTATGATATCCTTTGCTCGGAACTTCGGTCTGCCGGATATGAACACTACGAAATTTCCAATTTCGCTCTCCCGGGACACCGCGCACGACACAATAGCGCCTACTGGAATCATAGTCAGTATCTGGGTCTTGGTCCGGGAGCACATGGATTCCTTGACGGCAGGCGCTTCTGGAATAATCCGTCGCTGGACTCGTATGTGCAGGCGGCTGCCGAGGGTGACTTTTCCACTGTCCGTGGATCTGAAGACCTGACTTCGGAGCAGGTGGTCCTTGAGCGTGTGATGCTCGGTCTGCGTACCAGTGACGGCGTCGATGCGGACTTCCTCCGCACCCACTGCGCCGCTCCGGCTCTCGCCTCCGCCCTCGCAGCCGGCGACCTCGTTCCTGTCGCCATAGCTTCCGGAAACATCGTTCCTGTCGGAACTCGTTTCCGCATTCCGGAGTCCCGCTTTTTTGTTTCCGACACCATCATCGCAGAGCTCATCTGAAATCTCTCACTGGCTTTAATTCACTGTAGTCGCGCAAATGTCTGATATTCAGCTGTTTATCGTGGTGTCCTGCATGGCAGGATAGGCAGGATACTAGCGTAAACCTCTGATGTGTAGGCTGTTGGGTGTTACGGTGCCGGTGGTGGTTTCTCTTGCTGTATTTCATTTTCTCGTCAAAATTCACTAATATTGTGAAGATTAGACAAAATGCATATGGAAAACATTTATGCGCAGAGGATCAGTGCTCTCAGAAGCATGATGGCAGACAACGGATGGGATGCCGTAGTGATCGGCGGAAGTGATCCGCATTCGAGCGAATATCCAGCACCAAGATGGAAGCAGGTAGAGTGGCTGACAGGTTTTACAGGTGAGGCCGGGGATGTGGTCGTGACAGCTGACCATGCCGGTCTGTGGACCGATTCCAGATATTTCATTCAGGCAGTCGAACAGTTGGAAGGCACTGGTGTGGAACTCCATAAGACGCGTCTTCCTGATTCTGTGAGCATCCCGGACTGGCTGTTTGAGCATGCATCGGTAGTGGCTGTGGATGGTCTCTGCCAGAGCGTGAGCGCTGTGCAGGAGATAAAGGCGGCATTGGGTGAGGAAGGTGAGGTGGTGGATGTACCTGATCTGCTTGAATGTCTTTGGGAAGGCCGTCCGGCAGTTCCGGTGACACCCGTGACTACTCTTGATGTGGATTGTTTCGGAGGAATCCCGCGCATAGAGAAGATACAGTGGCTTCGCCGGTGGATGCTGGTTGAGGGATATGACAGGGTTTTCCTGTCCTCTCTTGACGAGATCGCATGGATGCTGAATGTGCGCGGCTCGGATATAGATTACAATCCTCTTGTCATATCGTATCTTCTCGTGTCTCATGAGACCGTTAAATGGTTCGTGCGTAAGTCCGCAGCATTTAACGATCCCGAAACCCCTGACAGCTTCAGCGAGCTGAAGGCGGACGGCGTCGAGGTGTTGTATTATGATGATGTGTTCATCGGCCTTTCGGACTTTGGTGAGGACGCTGACGGCGGAAGGCTCTTCGTGGATCCGTCGACGCTGAATTACAATGTATATAAGTATGTATCAGAAACATATGAACATGTGTCCTTCGGTACGTCGCCGGTGATTCTCAAGAAGGCCGTCAAGGTGGAATCCGAGATCGAGTCCATGCGTCAGGCCTTCATCGACGACGGCGTTGCGATGGAATGCTTCCTTCACTGGCTTGACGAGGAGGTTTCCATGGGCCGTGAGATCACCGAATGGGAGGCTTCGGAGAAGCTGACATGGTTCCGCTCGCAGGTGCCTGGCTACCGCGGAAACAGTTTCGAGAACATATCCGCCTATGGCCCTTCAGGAGCTCTTCCGCACTATTCGACTCCGCGCGAAGGCTCGGCGGTAATCCGTCCTCAAGGTCTTTACCTGGTGGATTCCGGCGGACAGTATCTGACTGGCACGACTGACATTACCCGCACCATACCTATGGGTGAATGCACACCTATTGAG